>CANBWK010000001.1 GCA_947373105.1 Comamonadaceae bacterium
TGTTCTTAAAAGATCGCCCTGCGATTTACCTGACCTCTGGTTGGCATCCACTGTCCTCAAATGGTTACAAAGAATGCCAGTTAAAGTCACCGATGACGTCAGCCGGTGCTAGGATGAAGTTCATTCAGACACTCGAACATTGCTATGTATCTATTCAATGCAGCCTCAAGCTCTCTAAATTTCAAACTTTGCAGCACGTTCACTCTTGTGTCCGCGCTGGCAGGTTGCGCAGGGATGGCAACAAACCCTGGTCTGCCCGTTCTCTACCCTAATGCCGCCTTCAAATCAATGGGTGAGTCGGTTGCAAAACAGCACTTGGATCAATGCATCGCAACTGCACAGTCAAGCGGCCTAAGCCCCTTAGAAGATCGCAATGGCGTCGCTTCTGGAGCCGCAATGGGCGCCACCGTGGCAGGAGTGACTGGCGCAGTGACTGGGTTGGTTTTCGGTCATGGCAATTTAAATGATGCCTTAAAATATGGCGCCCAAAGCGCCGTGATTGGCGCTGCAGCTGGTGGCACTCGAGGTGCAATGAGTCAGCGCCCGAGCAGTACTTACCGTCAGTTTGTGCAGCGGTGCGCCAGCGAACGTGGCTTGGACATCATTGGCTGGCAATAACTGCCATTGGCTCCTCAGTCATTCGTCCAATTCCATTGGGTTAACGTGTATTGGTTCTGTAGATTTCGCCATACAACGACCATGGCGTATCTTGATAAGTCCCGCTCTATCACCCACACTTTCATCTGAAAATTCTGCCCCGCTACGATTTGTGTTTGGGCTGACAGAACATCTTTGTAAATCAGTCGGGACTGTGTGGATACGGCATGTTTTTGCACAGCAAAACGCGCAGCCTCCTGGACATCTTCGTTAAAAGTATCTGCTTGAGTCCATCCACCCGCGTGGTTCTTTAACCTGTCGTTTATTTGAATTGAGGATGGTGCTGGGGGTGAGCAGGCCGCCAGCAACTGCAGGGTAAAGCCGACCCAGAAAGCTCGGCGCAAAACCATCAACCCACCCACTTGCGAGCGTTTTGCCAGATGCGCAGCCATGGACTGTTGGTATTTAAGTCCCCACTTGTCCAACTCATCTGAATGTTGCGAAAGACGCGTTCAGGGTGCGGCATCATTGCCGTGAAACGACCGTCCGCGGTTGTGACGGCCGTGAGTCCCCCTTTGCTGCCGTTAGGGTTGAAGGGGTACTGATCAGATGCCTGGCCATGGTTGTCTACGAAACGCATAGCACCAATGACATTCGCTGAATTGCCACGGTGTTTGAAGTTGGCAAAGCCCTCTCCATGCGCCACGGCAATAGGCAGACGGCTTCCCGCCATTCCTTGCAGGAAAAGGCTGGGGGATTCAAGGACCTCAACCAAGGACAGGCGGGCTTCAAAGCGCTCACTCTGATTGGTGGTGAAGCGAGGCCAATCTTGCGCGCCGGGAATGATATCGGCCAATTCAGCAAACATCTGGCAACCATTGCACACACCAAGTCCAAAGGTATCTGTTCGGCCAAAGAAACCTTTGAACTGTTCAGCCAGCAAGGGGTTGAACGTGATGCTGCGTGCCCAACCAATGCCCGCACCCAGTGTGTCCCCGTAACTAAAGCCACCGCAAGCCACTAGTCCTTGGAAGTCTTTCAGTTGAGCACGACCTGATTGCAAATCGGTCATGTGCACGTCGTGCGCTTCAAAACCTGCGGCATTAAAGGCATAGGCCATTTCCACATGAGAGTTCACACCCTGTTCACGAAGGATGGCTACTTTGGGATGCGATAAATTGAGAAACGGCGTGGCTACGTTTTCTGTTGCATCAAATCGCAAGTCCACGTGCATCCCCGGATCGGTCGCCGCACCGGCGGCTGCGTGTTCGGCATCCGCGCAAGCCGGGTTGTCACGTTGTCTGGCAATTTTCCAACTCACGCTGTCCCACACTTGGTGCAAGTCTTCGAGGGGCGCAGAGAATACCTCCTTGGCATCTCGCCAAACACTCAGAGCGCCCTGCCCCGCACTCATGCTTGCGTTTCTAGGGCGGGTTTTGCCAATGACATGGCTGTGTTTTGACAAACCGTGCTCGCGCAAAATTTGCATCACGGTGCTGCGGTCGGCAGTGCGAACTTGCACAACCACCCCCAACTCTTCGTTGAACAGTGCTTTCAGTGTCAACTCTTCTCGTCGACCGCTGACTTGGTTTGCCCAGTTTTTAGCGTCCCCATGGTCTGCGCGGCTGTCGGTAATGCCATCGCCCTCTGTCATCAACATGTCCACGTTCAGCGCCACACCCACATGACCTGCAAAGGCCATTTCAGCCACAGCAGCAAATAAACCACCGTCACTGCGGTCATGGAAGGCCAGCAGCAAACCTTGTGAACGCAAAGCATTGATAGCGTTGACTAAATTCACCAAGTCTTGCGCTGCGTCTAGATCAGGCACACGATCACCAAATTGGCTGATTAACTGCCCCAAAATAGAGCCGCCCATGCGATTTTGTCCGTGACCTAAATCGATCAACAATAAACTGGTGTCATCGTTGTCGCACAATTGCGGGGTCAGGGTGCCACGCACATCCTTTAGGGTTACGAAGGCGCTGACAATCAAGCTCACTGGCGAGGTCACTTTGCGCGTCTCGTTGTCTGCCTGCCATTGCGTGCGCATGGACAAGCTGTCTTTGCCAACCGGTATGGACACGCCCAAAGCGGGGCAAAGTTCCATGCCAATGGCTTTGACCGTTTCATACAGTGCGGCATCTTCACCTGGCTCACCACAGGCAGCCATCCAGTTGGCGCTGAGCTTGACTCGCGTCAACTCCATGGGCGCCGCCAACAAGTTGGTAATGGCTTCGGCGACGGCCATGCGACCGGAGGCCGGCGCATCCAACGAGGCCAACGGCGTTCTTTCCCCCATGCTCATGGCTTCCCCGGCAAAGCCTTGGTAGTCTGCCAAAGTCACCGCCACGTCGGCCACCGGCACTTGCCACGGACCGACCATTTGGTCGCGGTGGGTCATGCCTCCAACAGTGCGGTCGCCAATGGTGATCAAAAAGCGTTTGGAGGCCACGCTAGGGTGACTCAAAACACCCACCACGGCATCCTGCAAAGTCACACCCGTCAAATCCATGGGAGGCGACAAGCGGGCTACGGTCGTGACATCGCGGTGCATTTTGGGTGGTTTGCCCAGCAGCACATCCATCGGCATGTCGACGGGTCTATTGTCTGGGGCTTGCAAATCATCCAACACCAATTGGCGCTCTTGAGTTGCGACGCCCACCACAGCAAAAGGACAACGCTCGCGTTCACAAAAGGCTTGGAACTGAGGCAGGGATTCTGGCGCAATGGCCAATACGTAACGCTCTTGGCTTTCGTTGGACCAAATCTCTTTAGGAGCTAAGCCGGACTCTTCTAAGGGCACTGCGCGAAGCTCGAAACGAGCACCACGACCGGCATCGTTGGTCAGCTCGGGAAACGCATTGGACAAGCCACCTGCCCCCACGTCATGAATGGCCAGAATGGGGTTGGCCTTGCCTTGCGCACAGCAATGGTTGATGACCTCTTGCGCACGGCGCTCGATCTCGGGGTTGCCCCGTTGGACAGAATCAAAGTCCAGGTTGGCCGCGTTCGTGCCTGTAGCCATTGAACTTGCAGCACTGCCGCCCATGCCAATGCGCATCCCTGGCCCCCCAAGTTGGATCAGCAAACTGCCTGCAGGAAACTCAATCTTGTGCGTCAAGCCCGCGTCGATCACGCCCAAACCGCCAGCAATCATGATCGGCTTGTGGTAGCCACGCACCACGCCATCGACTGTTTGCTCGTATTCGCGGAAATAGCCCAACAAGTTGGGCCGGCCAAACTCGTTGTTGAAGGCCGCCCCACCCAAGGGTCCTTCGGTCATGATCTGCAAAGGGCTGGCAATGTGCTCGGGCTTGCCACCTGCCACTTCAGACATCCCGCCCCAGAGTTTGGAAACCGTGAAGCCAGTCATACCTGCTTTGGGTTTGGAGCCACGTCCGGTGGCGCCTTCGTCGCGAATTTCTCCACCAGCGCCAGTTGACGCACCAGGAAAAGGTGAAATGGCGGTGGGGTGATTATGGGTTTCCACCTTCATCAGGACATGGTGCAAGGCGTTTTCTGCTTCATAGGCGGCGCCTGATGCACTGCTTCGAGCAACAAAGCGCTGCACTGTATGGCCTTCCATTACGGACGCATTGTCTGAATAGGCCACCACCGTATGCTGAGGATTGACCTGGTGCGTATTCCGAATCATGCCGAACAGGCTCATGTCCTGCTGAACACCATCAATGGTGAACTGCGCGTTGAAAATTTTGTGTCTGCAATGCTCGCTGTTGGCTTGAGCAAACATCATCAACTCCACATCAGTAGGGTTGCGTTTGAGGCCTTGAAAGGCGTTGACCAGGTACTCAATCTCATCCTCCGCCAGGGCCAGACCGAACTGAAGGTTGGCGGACTCCAAAGCTTTTTTGCCCATTTCAGGGCCACCTGCCAGCACATCCACATGCACCATGGGTGCAGGGTTGAGTACCGTAAATAAAGCTGCCGCCTCGTTTCGGCTGGCCATAGCGGACTCGGTCATCCGATCGTGTAATGCCGCAGAGGCAAGTCTCAATTGCTCGGCACTCAGTTTGGCCGTTCCCAGCAAACCCGACTTAAGAATCAAACGGTATTCCGTCAGACGTTCCACGCGGCGAACGTCAAAACCGCAGTTGTGGGCGATGTCGGTGGCTTTGGATGCCCAAGGCGAGACGGTGCCTATGCGTGGGCTGACCACAATCACTGGCCCCTCATGGGGGCCAACATAAGGTTCACCATAAGTCAAAAGGGCTGAAAGGGTTTGCCTTTGATCCTCGGCCAAAGCCTCTGTGGTGGCGACCAAATGCACAAATCGGGCTGAAATCCCCTGAATGTGAGGCGAAATCTGGACTAGTCGAGGTAAAAGTTGAGCAATGCGAAAGTCGCTGAGGGCGCTAGCGCCTTCGAAAGTCGTAATGTGAAGGGACACGAGGTGGCCTTGTGAAGAGACAAGAAAAACAGATCTGGGGCCGCTGACTGGGGCTGACCGGAAAACTGCTATTTTAACTGGGGAAAACCTGACATTTCTCTTGGTAAAAGACCAATGGGATAATCCTACCCATGACAATCACCATCAAAACCGCCGAAGATATTGAGGGCATGCGTGTGGCTTGCCGACTGGCCGCTGAAGTTCTGGACTTCATCGAACCCTTCATCAAGCCCGGAATCACGACAAACGAAATCGACAAACTTTGCCATGACTACATGGTGGATGTACAAAAGTGCATCCCTGCTCCGCTGAACTATGCGCCGGGAGGCTACAAGCCTTACCCCAAGTCGATCTGCACCTCGATCAACCACCAGGTCTGTCACGGTATCCCGAACGACAAGCCGCTCAAAAAAGGCGACTCGCTCAATATCGACATCACCACCATCAAGGAGGGTTGGCATGGTGACACCAGCCGAATGTTCATGGTCGGCGAGGCATCTATTGCGGCCAAGCGATTGGCCAAGTTGACCTATGAGGCCATGTGGAAAGGGATTGAGCAGGTCAAACCTGGCGCCCACTTGGGTGATATAGGTCACGCAATCCAGAAGTTTGCCGAAGGTAACGGCTTCTCGGTGGTGCGCGAATTTTGTGGTCACGGCATTGGTCGTGGCTTTCACGAAGAACCCCAAGTTTTGCACTACGGCAAGCCCGGCACTTTGGTGGAGCTTGTGCCTGGCATGATCTTCACCATTGAGCCGATGATCAACGCTGGCAAACGCGAGATCAAAGAAATGGGCGATGGCTGGACCATCGTGACCAAAGACCATTCGTTATCAGCCCAATGGGAGCATACCGTGGTCGTAACCGAGACTGGCTACGAAGTACTGACCCTTTCTGCTGGAAGCCCGGCCATTCCGGATTTCATGACCCCACAAGCCACCTGATATGACTGCATTGGCCTCGTTGCGCGAAGCGTACAAACGCGACAAAGCAGTGTTGCTGCAAAATTTAGCTGACTGCAAGGCGAACACGCGCAGTCTGCCATCTACATTGCACAAGTTGGCCTCGCTGGTCGACAAAGTGTTGGTTGATCTGTGGCGACAATCAGGCCTTGCTTCAGATGTTTGTTTGGTAGCTGTTGGCGGTTTTGGACGGGGTGAGCTGTTTCCGCATTCCGATGTAGATGTTCTGGTGCTTCTTCCTGAAGACCAATCGCCAGAGCATTCCCCCGCGTTGCAAGCCCAATTGGAACGCTTTATTGGCAGTTGCTGGGACGTGGGCCTTGAAATTGGCTCCAGCGTGAGGACTGTGACTGAGTGCCTTGCCGAATCTGTCAAAGACATCACGGTACAAACTTCTCTGCTTGAGGCGCGCAGAATAACGGGTCCTCAAAATTTGTTCGCTTACTTTGAAAAACAGTACCAAGCAGCCATGGACCCGCAGGCCTTTTATGTGGCCAAAACATTGGAATTGAGTCAGCGGCATACCAAATTTGAAGATACACCTTATTCATTGGAGCCCAACTGCAAAGAGTCACCCGGCGGGTTGCGTGATTTGCAAATCATTTTATGGGTGGCCCGCGCAGCGGGCTTAGGACAAAGCTGGGATGAGTTAGCGCGCAAAGGACTGGCGACTCCCCTGGAAGCCCGGCAAATTAAACGGAATGAATCTCTGCTCGGATTAATTCGGGCAAGGCTTCATTTGATTTCGAAACGTCGCGAAGACCGCTTGGTATTTGATTTGCAAACGGCGGTAGCCGAATCATTTGGCTTTAGCGCAGAACAAACACCTGACGGCCGATTAGCCCAGCGTGCCAGCGAAAAGTTAATGCGCGAATACTATTGGGCGGCCAAAGCGGTCACTCAACTGAACCAAATCTTACTGCTTAACATTGAAGATCGTCTTAAATCCGAACTTGGAGATAACGCATCGGATCTGCAACCGTTGAATGATCGGTTTTTTGAAAAATCGGGACTGATTGAAGTTGCCAGCGACGATTTGTACCAACGACATCCCCACGCGATTCTCGAGACTTTCGAGTTGTACCAAACCACAATAGGTATCAAGGGATTGTCTGCAAGAACACTGCGCGCACTCTACAACGTGCGCCCGATCATGAATGGTCAATTTCGGAGCGATCCCGTGAATAGGCAAACGTTCTTGCGGATTTTGCAGCAGCCACAAGGTCTCACTCACGCCATTCGTCTGATGAACCAGACCTCGGTATTGGGCCGCTATTTGTGGGTTTTTCGCCGCATTGTGGGTCAGATGCAGCATGATTTGTTTCATGCTTATACGGTCGATCAGCACATCTTGATGGTGTTGCGCAATGCCCGCCGTTTTTTCATGGCAGAGCATGCACATGAATACCCGTTTTGCTCGCAACTGGCCGCAGGCTGGGACAAGCCGTGGATTTTGTACATTGCTGCACTGTTTCACGACATTGCCAAAGGCCGTGGGGGGGACCACTCGAAACTGGGCATTACTGAAGCACTCACCTTTTGTAAACAACATCAAATTGACAAGCAAGACAGCCAGTTGATCGCATTTTTGGTGGGCGAGCACCTCACCATGAGCCATGTTGCCCAAAAAGAAGATTTGAGTGATCCCGATGTCATTTATGCCTTTGCCAAACGGGTGGGCACTGAGCGGCAATTGACGGCCCTTTACTTGCTGACCGTGGCCGACATTCGAGGCACTAGCCCCAAAGTTTGGAACGCATGGAAAGGCAAACTACTCGAAGACTTGTACAAACTGACCTTGCGTGTGCTCGGCGGTCGCGCGCCAGATGCCAATGCCGAAATCGAATCACGTAAACGTGAAGCCTTGGTTGAGTTGGCCTTGCATGCGGAACCGCACCAGGGACATAGGGCCTTGTGGGATACGCTGGATGTCGGCTACTTTATGCGCCACGACGCCAGTGATATTGCTTGGCATGCCCGCCAATTGTCGCGTCATGTGGCTTTGGCCACGGTGACTGGTGAGCTCGAAAGCCCGCGGAAAACGATTGTGCGTGCGCGTATTTCACCTTTGGGTGAAGGCATGCAGGTGGTGGTCTACACACCTGACCAGCCTGATCTTTTTGCAAGAATTTGCGGCTTCTTTGATCAATCCGGTCTGAGTATTTTGGATGCCAAAATCCACACGGCACGCAATGGTTATGCCTTGGACACGTTTCAGGTCATTACGCCTCTTATGGCGGAACAATACCGTGAATTGATTTCGATGGTGGAGTCAGAATTAGCCAAAACCGTTTCTAACCAAGCCCCCTTACCCACGCCGGTCAAAGGCCGCGTATCACGACGGGTCAAAAGTTTCCCCATCAAGCCACGTGTCACTTTAGAGCCTGACGATAAAGCACAAAGTTGGTTACTCAGCATTTCCGCAAGCGACCGCTTGGGTTTACTTTACAGCGTCGCCAATGTATTGGCACAACACGGCATCAACCTTCAACTGGCCAAAATCAGCACTCTGGGCGAGCGCGTGGAAGACACCTTTTTGATCAGTGGACCCGCATTGCAGCAGAACAAAGCTCAGATCGAGATCGAAACGGAATTGCTACAAGTTTTGCAGTCCAACTGAAGGGCGTCAATTTTTAAGCCGTGGCGGCAAGCCGGTATGCTGCGTTAACGTTTGACCTTTGCGCGGTTGCGCTGGTTTGGCGTAAGACGTCGTCTTTGCATTTGCAGGAGCCAAAGCATTGGGCGTACTGTTCTTGCGACGTGCACTTTGATACCCCCCTTCGGCCAGCGGCTGCCAGCTCGGAATCAAATGGTGCTTGCCATTTCCAATCAAGTCCGAGCGGCCCATGCTCTTGAGGGCTTCACGCAATAAGGGCCAATTGTTGGCATCGTGGTAGCGCAAAAACGCCTTGTGCAGGCGGCGGCGTCTCTCACCCTTGACAACATCCACCTTTTCGCTTTCGCGGGTAATTTTGCGCAAAGGATTGCGGGTGGTGTGGTACATCGCCGTGGCCGTGGCCATGGGGCTGGGGTAAAAAGTCTGAACTTGGTCAGCCCGAAAACCATTTTTCTTAAGCCACACCGCCAGGTGCATCATGTCTTCATCGCTTGTGCCCGGATGTGCGGCGATGAAATAAGGCACCAAGAACTGCTTCTTACCCGCCTCTGCACTGAACTTGTCAAACATGCTTTTGAACCGGTCGTAAGAGCCAATCCCTGGCTTCATCATCTTGTCCAGAGGACCCGATTCGGTGTGTTCAGGGGCAATCTTCAAGTAGCCCCCCACATGGTGCGTGACCAGCTCTTTCACGTAAGCAGGTGACTGAATCGCCAGGTCATACCTCAAGCCAGAACCGATCAAGATTTTTTTCACACCCTTCAAAGCCCTTGCTCGTCGGTACATCTTGATGAGCGGGTCATGGTCAGTTGTCAGGTTCTGGCAAATACCGGGGAACACACAACTCGGTTTACGGCACGCGGCTTCAATGGCCGGTGTCTTACAGCCCAAACGGTACATGTTGGCTGTCGGACCGCCCAAGTCAGAGATGACGCCGGTAAAGCCTTTGACCTTGTCGCGGATGTCCTCAATCTCTTTGATGACCGATTCTTCGCTGCGGCTTTGGATGATCCGGCCTTCGTGTTCGGTGATCGAACAAAACGTGCATCCACCAAAGCAGCCTCTCATGATGTTGACGCTAAAGCGAATCATCTCCCAGGCAGGGATTTTGGTAGCGTGATCGTGACTGCCATTTTCGTCTGCATAGCGGGGGTGCGGGCTGCGGGCGTAAGGCAGGTCAAAAACGTGGTCCATCTCGGCGGTAGTGAGAGGAATGGGCGGCGGCGTGATCCACACGTCGCGGGCGGTGGTGCCTTCGCCATGCGCTTGCACCAGGCAGCGGGCGTTGCCGGGGTTGGTCTCCAGATGCAGCACGCGGTTGGCGTGGGCATAAAGCACGGCGTCTTGCTTGACTTGCTCGTAGCTGGGCAGGCGGATGACGCTTTTGTCGCGGGGGGGCACTTTGTGGGTGCCTTTGCCGCGCAGGAGTGATGCGCCAGAGTTGATCGCCAGCAGGCTGGCTGCTTCATCCGCTGGCTTTTCTGTGGGAACTGGCCTGCCAGCGATGGCAGCCGTGCTGTTGTTGGCGGCGTTGGGCACAAACTTCAAGGTCTGTACCTTCTGGTTTTCGCCATCCGCCACTTCCTTGGCTTCTTCCTCGCGCGCACAGGTAGCCCCCTGCTCCCGTGCCTGGTCCGAAATCATCAGATACGGGTTGATGTGCGCTTCCACATGGCCGGGCGAGTCCACGCTGGTGGAGTCGATCTCGAACCAACCTTCAGGTGTTTCGCGGCGCACGAAAGCGGTACCGCGCACATCCGTGATTTTCTGAATCGATTCACGTGCAGCCAGGCGGTGGGCGATCTCTACAATCGCCCGCTCGGCGTTCCCGTACAAGAGCAAGTCACACTTGCTGTCCACCACCACAGAGCGGCGAACCTTGTCTGACCAGTAATCGTAATGGGCAATGCGTCGCAAAGAGCCTTCAATACCGCCCAGCACAATCGGCACATCCGGGAACGCCTCGCGACAACGCTGGCTATAGACAATGGCGGCACGGTCAGGCCGCTTGCCCCCCACATCGCCCGGTGTGTAGGCATCATCGGTGCGGATTTTTCGATCGGCCGTATAGCGGTTGATCATCGAATCCATGTTGCCTGCGGTCACACCCCAAAACAAATTGGGTTTGCCCAGCGCCTTAAAGGGATCGGCACTTTGCCAATCAGGCTGGGCAATAATGCCCACCCGAAAACCTTGACCTTCCAGCATACGGCCGATCACAGACATGCCGAAACTGGGGTGGTCAACATAGGCGTCCCCGGTCACGATGATGATGTCGCAACTGTCCCAACCGAGTTTGTCCATTTCCGCACGCGTCATAGGGAAAAACGGTGCCGTACCAAAGCGGGCTGCCCAGTATTGACGGTAACTGGTCAGTGGTTTGGCGTCGCGCGGAAAAAAAGAGACGTCGGTGAAGGCGTTCATGACTTGGGTTTAGGGGATAACCCTCTAGTGTAGGGCGTCAGAGGATGACTTGCACTCAACGAGGGTATTGAGCACTTCAAAATTCAAAAACTAGGATCGACTTGGTTATCCTACGCTGATGCCATTTTCTCTTGCATCACCCGCTCAGTTCGAACTGATTGTCAAAAAGAGCCGCTTCATTGCCTGCGTAGAGCCCATACCTGGTCGAGAACAGGCGCTAGCCCGGATCGCGCAACTCAAGGACGAGCACCCTGATGCAGCCCATGTGTGTTGGGCCTTGCTGGCGGGTGGGCAATCGGCCGCCAATGACGATGGTGAACCCGGCGGTACGGCGGGTCGGCCCATGTTGGAGGTGTTGCGGCACCAAGATTTGCAAGGGGTTATGGCTTCAGTTGTCCGTTATTTTGGCGGCATCAAGTTGGGAACCGGTGGACTGGTGCGCGCTTATACCGATGCGGTCGCCCAGGCGCTTCTGAGCGCAGAAAAAATTCTCTTGACCAAAAAGATTCAGATGACTTGTAGCGTGCCCTATGCGCTTGAAGGCATGGTGCGCCGTGAATTGGAGTTGGCGCAGGCCGCATTGCTTGTGGTCAGCCACGGTTCGGTGGTCACGCTGACCCTGGAACTGCCGGAAAACGCAGTCCCCAAGCTAACGAAAAGATTGAACGAGGCGGGCATGGGTCGCTTGGCCTGGATCAATAGCCACGCCATGGATAATTGAGACATGGCAGAAACCCCGAATTCCACAATGGCCGCCCCTGAGTTGGCCAAACCTCATTCCAAGACCGAGTTATTCACCACATTCTCGCAAATGGCCTTGAAAGGCTTTGGCGGCGTCTTGGCCGTGGTGCAGTCTGACCTTGTAGACCGCAAGCGCTGGATGACGCAGACGCAATTCGTTGAAGAATGGTCAGTGGCGCAAATTATGCCGGGCCCCAATGTTGTCAACCTGTGTTTGATGATCGGCGGGCGCTACTTTGGGGTTCAGGGAGCCATGGCGGCTTTGGCAGGTTTGATTTGTTTTCCGCTGTTGCTGGTACTTGGATTGGCCATATTGTTTGGCGGCGTATCGGACAGCCCCTATGCACAAGGCGCCTTGCGTGGCATGGGTGCTGTAGCCGCTGGCTTAATCACCGCCACTGGTTTGAAGTTGACCAACGCCTTGCCCCTCAACGCCATGGGTTTAGGCGCTTGCATTTTGTTTGCCTTAATGACCTTCATTGGTGTCGGCTTGCTGCGTTTGCCGCTGGTGTGGGTACTGCTGGGATTTGGTTTGTTAGCCTGTGGATTTGCTTATTACAAACTGAACCAAGTGGCTTTGACCAACACCAAAGGACCGCAGTCATGATGGTCCAGATGACCGCCCAGGATTTTTGGAATCTGTTTCAGCAATTTGCATCTTTGTCTTTGCTTGGTGTGGGTGGCGCCATTACCAGCGCACCTGACATGCACCGCTTTTTGGTAGAAGAAACGCATTGGCTAAGTGACATGCAATTCACCTCTTCGATTGCGATTGCACAAGCATCCCCTGGCCCCAATATTTTGTTTGTGGCTTTGATGGGGTGGAATGTTGGCTTGAATGCCGGCGGAGGATTGGTCGGTGGACCAACGGCATGGGCTTTGGGCATGCTCGGAATTCTGGCAACCATGGTGGGCATCATGCTGCCTTCATCTGTGCTGACTTACTGTGCTACACGCTGGGCTCATCGCAACAGAGATTTGCAAGCGGTCAAAGCCTTCAAAGCGGGGATGGCACCCATTGTGATAGCGCTTTTGATCTGCACAGGCTGGTTACTGACTGCTGCGCACAATCAACCCGGCCGGGACTGGCCATTGTGGTTATTGACGGCTGGTGCCGCATTGTTGGTTTGGCGCACCAAGTTGCACATGCTTTGGATGCTTGGCGCTGGAGCCCTTTTGGGGGGGCTCGGGATCATTTGATGCCAAAAAGGATCAGTGTGGATTCTCGAAGAAAACAATGTTCGAGTAATCACTGAATTCGAAATAAACTTTCTTTTCAGTTGGGTCTACTTGCATATTGAGGTTTTCATCGAGCACACCGTAGCCATAACGGTAATTGCGGGGTTTACCGTCATCAGTGC
Organism: Comamonadaceae bacterium; assembly: GCA_947373105.1. Classification (GTDB taxonomy): domain Bacteria; phylum Pseudomonadota; class Gammaproteobacteria; order Burkholderiales; family Burkholderiaceae_C; genus Limnohabitans_A. Next base: position 13,114 of record CANBWK010000001.1, read on the forward strand.
CCAAGGCCGTACTGAGTTTGTCGACTTTCAAAAATCGGCGAACCACCTTGTCACCCGCATAGATCTCCAGCACACCGTTGGTGCCAGTCCAGTTCTGAATATCGCGGCTGATTTTATTTTGCTGCTCTTGGGTACAGCCTACCAACAATAAAGCAGGTACAGCCAAAGCTGCGGTGGCAAATTTCAAAGCTATTTTCATTTTTCACTCCTTTAAAAATCACAAGCCCCGTTGTCGGAGCGCTTCGTACAAACATACCCCACTGGCCACCGAGACGTTCAGGCTTTCTACAGCCCCATGCATCGGAATACTCACCAACTCATCGCAGGTTTTACGGGTTAATTGACGCATCCCTGCGCCTTCGGCGCCCAGTACGATTGCCGTCGGACCCGTGAATTCCACTTGGTACAAAGTTTTCGCTGCATCGTCACTGGTACCTGTGATCCAGATGCTGCGTTCTTTCAGTTCACCCAAAGTACGTGCCAAATTGGTGACCATGAAATACGGCATGGTTTCAGCCGCGCCGCTCGCCACTTTTGCCACCGTGGCATTGATGCCTGCAGCATGGTCCTTGGGGGCAATCACTGCATGCGCCCCTGCCCCGTCAGCTACCCGCAAACAGGCACCCAAGTTGTGGGGGTCAGTAATGCCGTCCAGCACCAACAACAAGGGGGGGCCAGTGACTGCGTCCAGTAAATCGTCTAAAGAATGGATTTGCGCTACAGGTTCGACGCGGGCTGCAACCCCTTGATGGCCATGGCTGCCGCAGAGCTTGGCCAAACGCAGATTGTCGGCCTCAATCAACCGTGCACCAGCCTCATTGGCGCGCTCCAGAAACTGGCGCATTCTGGCGTCACGTCGCGTGGATTCGTAATAAATTTCAATGATCGACTGCGGCGCGGTTTTCAATCGAACGCCGACGGCATGAAAGCCGAATAAAACTTTGGGTGATGACATTCCCTGATTATCGTTGTTGTCCGGCCTCAATCACCAAACGCTGCTGGCATCGCTCAGCCACCCGGGGATCGTGCGTGACCAGAACCAAGGTCGTTCCTTGTTCTTGGTTAAGCTCGAACATCAGGTTCAGGATAGTTTCCCCCGTGGCATGGTCCAGACTGCCCGTTGGCTCGTCGGCCAGCAATATCTGGGGACGCATCACGAAGGCTCGGGCCAATGCGACACGTTGCTGCTCTCCACCGCTCAGAACTTTAGGGTAATGTTTGAGTCGTTGGCCAAGCCCAACCCGATCAAGCATGGCAGTCGCTGTATGAACGCTATTTTTGCGACCCGCTAATTCCAATGGAAGCATCACGTTTTCAAGTGCCGTTAAATTGGCCATCAACTGAAAACTTTGAAAAACAAAGCCCATGTACTGCGCTCGCACGTGAGCACGCTCGTCCTCACTCAAAGTGAACAAATCATGACCTGCCAGCAAGACCGAGCCTTGCGAGGGTGTATCCAAACCCGCCATGATGGATAACAAGGTGCTTTTGCCAGATCCGGAGGCGCCCACAATGGCCATAGTTTCCCCTCTTGCCAAAGTGAAATCAATATCACGCAAAATAGTCAAGGTTCCCGTCGAGTCGGTGACCGACTTGAATACATGGGCGACAGAAATGATGGAATCCGGCATGAACAAAACCTTATGGCAACGACGACACTTTAACGCGATAACCCTTTCCGTTTTGGCTACAGGCTTTTATGTGGCCATTCAGGCAAAATCAGTTCACTCCATTTTGGTCTTGGGTGACTCTATCAGTGCCGAATACGGCTTGCAGCGCGGTCAAGGCTGGGTTGCCTTACTGGTGCAGAAACTGACAACGGAAAAAATAACTGTCCAAGTTGTGAATGCCAGCATCAGCGGAGAGACGACTTCCGGCGGTCGCTCGAGGATGTCTACCCTGCTCAAGCAGCACCAGCCTGATCTTGTGGTCATCGAGTTGGGTGCAAATGACGCCTTGCGAGGCTTGGCCTTGACACAAACACAAGACAATCTGATTGCAATGGCCCATTCGGCCAAATCGAATGGCGCGAAAGTCCTGCTGTTGGGCATGCAGATGCCTCCTAATTATGGACTTGACTATGCAAAGCAATTTGAAAATGTCTACCGACAAAGCGCTCAAAAAACACAAGCCCATTTGATCCCCTTTTTCCTCAAAGGCGTTGGTGACGATCCTGATCCGCTTAAATGGTTTCAGTCAGACCGTATCCATCCCAATGCTGCCGCCCACCCACAGTTGCTTGCAAACGTTTGGCCAGAAATTAAAAAAATGATTCAATAACACGCCACTCGGCACAAGGAAGGCCGCATTCAAATTCCAAGGTTTTTGGAGATAATGAAAAAACCGGCCTCAGCCGGTTTGTCTAGATTGTGTTTGTCGCTGTATCAAGTTGCCGCTGGCGGTAAATTCTCGGGAATTGCAGCCGCATCAGATTCGGGCTCTTCGGCAACCCCGTCTATTTCTGGGTCATAGCCAGGGTCACCCAGCTTACGCTCGGCCTTGGCTTTGAGTTTGTCTTCTTTTTTACGCTTTTTAGCCAGTTCTTTCTGACGCTTTTCGTATCCGTAGTTGGGTGTTGCCAAGGTTATTCTCTCTTTAGATGTAGCTCGACTGTATCAGCTTGCGTTAGGGTCCGGTCATTTCACGCAATCCCTGTCAGCACAACAGCTTGGTTAGCCCAGCCAAGGCGTCAAAATAAATATGCCCAAGGCCCATTGTGACAAGCCCAACAAGACGCTTATGCCCGCAATGGTGGGTATCGCAAAAATGAATTACAACGGCAACGTTGCTAGGAGTGAATGTTGTAGATCCTCAATCAGATCTGCAGCCGCTTCTAAGCCCGTGGAAAAACGTACCAATGTACCTGACTTTAAATGGGAGGGCCACGCTTGTCGCATGGCGCGAATGTCGTAAGGCACGACCAGTGAAACAGGACCGCCCCAACTGTAGCCAATTTTGAACAATTTCAAATGATCGCAAAATGCATCCACTTGTGACAGGCTGAACTGAGGTGACATCATCACGCTGAACAATCCTGCCGCCAAACCTGTCTTGCCTGAAATTTCACAAAGCGATTTCCAATGTCCATGCCCAGGCGACTCAGGAAAAGCGGGGTGAAGTACTTGAGCGCATTGGGGCTGCAATTGAAACCAAGCGGCCAATGCACGGGCTGTTTCGTCTTGAGCTTTATAGCGAATGCCAATGCTAGGCAATGAGCGTATGACGGATTCCACATCATTTGCAGCAACCCCCAAACCTAAACGCATATGACAAAGTTTTATTTTCAGATGGAGTTCGGGGTCGCGCGTTATGACACTGCCCATCAAGACATCACCGCCCCCGCTGGGGTACTTTGTCAAAGCATGCGCACTGATGTCAACCCCTAAAGTCCCATCTCCCAACAAATCAAACGGTTTAAAAGCCAATCCTGCTCCCCACGTATTGTCCAGAGCGCAGAGCACATTTTTATCCCGGCAAATGCGGGTCAATGCCAACAAATCGGGGAACTCCATGCTCACAGAACCAGGCGCTTCAAGCCAAACCAATCGGGTACGGAGATTGATACGGTCGGCCAATTCAGCAGCGTTCAGTGGATCATAAAACTGGTGAGTGATGCCAAAGGACTTCAGCTCGCCCTCGGCCAATGCCTTGTTAGGGCCGTAAGCGTTGTCAGGCAACAAAATTTCATCGCCAACCTTCAAAAGTGCGAGGGCTACCGTAGAGAGTGCCGCAAGCCCACTGGGTGCCAGTACACACTGCAGACCGCCCTCAAGGGCACACAAACGTTCCTCTAGCAGGTAAGACGTTGGTGTGCCATGCAAGCCATAGGTGTAACCAGATTTGTTTTTCCATTCGCGCTGGCGCATGGCCGCAACATTGGGAAAATAAACCGTAGACGCTTTGAAAACACCTGGCTGCGGAGAATCAAATTCACCGGGAGGCTGATAAGGGTGGTGAATAAGGTGCGTGACGGAATGGGCGGGGATATTTTTTTTCATGTCCGCCATGTTAGCGTCAGACCTTCCACTTCTCCAGCAATTTTTCCGGACGTGTCGAGTCATACCCTTCAAAAGGTTGATGAATCCAAGGGTTGGTTGCTAAAAATTCTACCGAGTAATCAGCCTTGAAATCTGAAACACCTTTGGTCCAAAGCACAGCCGTGCGCAATTCGGTAATGGGCGTGTAATTGGTTTTGAGCATGTTCACAACAGCTTTAAGCGTATGCCCCGTATCTGCCAAGTCGTCAACCAGCAAAACTCGACCAGCGATTTCACCTTTGGGTGTGGTGATGAAACGTGCAATGTCTAAATGCCCTTGAACTGTGCCAGAGTCTGCACGGTAGGAACTGGTCGACATGATGGCCAAAGGTTTGTCAAAAACACGGGACAAAATGTCACCAGGTCGCATACCGCCGCGGGCTAAACACAAAATAGTGTCAAACTCCCAGCCGGACTGATGAATCTTAATGGCCAGCTTTTCTACCAAATTATGGTATTCGTCATAGCTCACATACAGGTGTTTGCCGTCTTCAGTTAACATCAAAATCTCCAAGAGAATGAGTGCAGGTGGCCCAATTTGGGACACCACAGGAAGCCATTGACTGTAAATTCAGTCGGCCATAAAGGGGTGACGCATCATGATGGTGTGCTCACGGTCTGGGCTCGTAGAAACGACATGAATGGGGACACCCGTGACTTGTTCAATTCGTTGCAAATACAAACGCGCATTGACCGGCAATTTATCAAACTCAGTGATGCCCACGGTGTTATCAGTCCAGCCATCGATGCTTTCATAAATGGGCTTGCAACGTGCAATGTCTTCAGCACCCATAGGCAAAATATCAACAATCTCACCATCTAACTCATAGCCGGTACACAAGAGCAGTTCTTTAAGACCATCCAACACGTCCAACTTCGTGATACACAAGCCAGTCAAGCCATTGACTTGGGCACTTCGCTTGAGTAAGGCCGCATCAAACCAACCGCAGCGTCGACTGCGACCCGTGGTTACACCCTTTTCGGCTCCGACGGTGCTCATGTGCCAGCCTGGCGTGCCTTCTTTTTCCCAATCCAGCTCGGTTGGGAAAGGCCCTCCCCCCACACGCGTGCAATAGGCCTTGGTGATGCCAAGCACGTAATGCAAAAGACCTGGTCCAACGCCTGCCCCAGCAGCAGCATTGCCAGCCACGCAGTTACTGGAGGTCACATAGGGGTAGGTGCCGTGATCGACATCAAGCAATGTGCCCTGGGCGCCTTCGAACAATAAATTGGCACCGGCACGGTGTGCATCATTTAATTCTCGCGACACATCCGCCATCATGGGTTTGAGTAAGGCTGCATGTCGCATTGCCTCTTCATAAACAACATTGAATTGAACTTGACCATCCACAATGTAAGGCGATAGTGCAGGTCCAAAGTTGAACTTGGCAGAACCCAAAAATGTTGTCAGAACATGGTTATGCAGGTCGAGCAATTCACGCAATTTGAGGGAAAAACGATCTGGATACTTCAAGTCTTGCACGCGCAATGCGCGGCGCGCAATTTTGTCTTCATAGGCGGGACCAATGCCGCGACCTGTCGTGCCTATTTTTTCAGTACCACTTTGCTCGCGAGCCGCTTCACGGGCAACATCCAACGCGGCATGAAAAGGCAAAATTAAAGGACAAGCTTCACTGATTCGCAATCTGGAGCGTACTTCGACTCCCACCTTCTCGAGACCCTCAATTTCCTCGAACAGTTTGCCTGCTGACAACACCACCCCGTTGCCGATATAGCACTTCACACCTGGACGCATGATGCCGCTGGGAATCAGGTGCAAAGCGGTTTTAACGCCATTGATCACCAAGGTATGGCCTGCGTTGTGTCCCCCTTGAAAACGAACAACGCCCTGGGCGCTTTCGGTCAGCCAATCGACCAACTTGCCTTTACCTTCATCACCCCATTGGGTACCTACAACGACGACGTTGCGTCCTTTGATCATGTTCATGCTGATTAATCTAACTTCAAAGAGCTTGTATTACCCATTGGCCTGCAGCTTCAATAAGCGCACGATCACAATGGAATTCATCGACTTCACTTTCATGGCCCGGCAACACACAAACCACGGTTTCACCTTGACTGCGAAGGCGAGCGATGGCGTTGCGTAATTCAGACGCGTCACCCCATGGCGCACGTATGGCCGCTTTGAGAGGCAACGCGGGAACTGACTCAACCAATTGCTTTAAATCCATACTAAAACCAACTGCCGGCCGTTCACGGTCAATTTGATGACCGAAAACAGCACCTACGCCGTCATAGCGACCGCCACGGACTAAAGCATCTGAGGCATTTTGGGCATAGATTGAAAATCGCAAGCCGCTGTAATAGGCATAACCGCGGGCATCAGCCAAATCGAAACTGACCTTGACGGGCGCAATATGGCCAGCCAACCAACGCAATTGTTTCAATGCATCATGAATGGCAGGTTTTGCAGGCAGAATTTTTTCTGCAAGATCAAGGACAGATGCGTCCCCATATAAATCAATCAAAGACAGTAAGGCATTCTGGGTGGATGACTCAAAGTCAACCGTCAATTTCACCAGCTCGCTGCCATTTTTGGAGGCCAGACAGGCATGAATTTGTTGTTCGACTTCTGCAGCCAAATGCAAATCTTCAAGTAAACACGCAACGATACGGGAATCACCCAAATCGACTTGAGGTTGTGACACCCGAGCCGCTTTAAGTTGATCCAAAGCCAACTGCAATATTTCCAAATCGGCTTCAAGACCCGAATGCCCGTATATTTCAGCCCCCAGTTGCAAGGGCTCACGGGTGCCATGTGGCCGATCGGGTTGCGTGTGTAGCACGGGCCCACAATACGAAAGCCGCGTCACTCCCGCCCGGTTCAACAAGTGGGCGTCAATACGTGCAACTTGAGGTGTTGTATCTGCCCGCAAACCCATCATCCTCCCCGAGAGTTGGTCTACCAATTTAAAGGTTTGCAAATCAAGCGCTTCGCCAGTGCCTGTCAGCAGCGACTCAAGATGCTCAAGCATGGGAGGCATCACCAGCTCATAGCCATAGCCACATGCGGTGTCGAGTAACAAGCGTCGGAGTTCTTCAATGTGCCGGGCCTCAGAAGGCAAGACATCGGCAATGTGATCCGGGAGGACCCAAGCGGACATAAGATTATTGCAGCTGTAAAAACCGTGATTTTACCTTTTGAAAAGGCTATTCACGAGACACACAGCAAGAGAATGAGTCCGACGAGTGCACTGCACAGGCCAAAAAATCGAATTTGACCATCCTCAAGTCGCAAAAGTTGCTCAAACATTTTTCGCCATCGCATGGGAGATGCCATAGGCAGAATACCCTCAATAATCAGCATGAGGGCCAAGGCGATAAGCAGTTGCTCAAGCACAGACTACTTTTTGGCGGGCACTGGATTCATATTGCCCTTCATTGACTTGAAAAAATCAGAAGAACTGGGATCCAAAACCATCACATCAGATTTTTTAGCAAATGTCGCTTTGTAAGCATCCAAGCTGCGGTAAAACTGTGCGAATTGCGGGTCTTTACCAAAAGCCTCTGAATAAATGCGAGCGGCTTGCGCATCACCGGCGCCTTTAATTTTTTGTGCTTCTCGGTATGCATTGGCAATAGTGACTTCGCGTTGACGGTCGGCATCGGCACGAATTTTTTCGCCCTCAGCACCACCGGTCGATCGCAATTCGTTGGCTACACGTTTTCGCTCAGCTTCCATTCGGCGGTAAACGGACTCGGTAATGGCATCTACATAGTCAGCACGAGTGATCCGCACATCCACAACATCCACACCCCAGGGCTTTTCACCCCGAACTTTTTCAAGAACCTCTCGCTTCACATCGGCCATCAAGGTTTCACGTTGCAATGAAAGTAATTCTTTGACAGTTCGTTTATTGATCTCTTCTTGGAAGGCATTGCGGACAACGCGATTGAGTTGGTTGGCACCAGACTTTTCATCCAGCCCCACATTTCGAATGTAAGCCATCGGGTCAGTAATACGCCAGCGTACAAACCAATCAATCACCACACGTTGCTTTTCTGCGGTCAACATGGGTTCTGTATCAGGGCTGTCCAAAGTCAGCAATCGCTTGTCGATGTAGGTCACATTTTGAAGCGGAGGCGGCAGCTTGATATTCAATCCAGGCTCGGTAATCACTTCTTTGATTTGACCCAGTGCATAGACCACACCAAACTGACGCTGGTCGACCACAAAAACCATGGAGCTGAGCATGCCCAGCACGATGATCAACGATGTTATCCAAAAACCAATACGGTTCATTTATGACTCCTTCGCTCAGCGAACATCACGGTCACGCGAGCGTGAACTGTCCCGCGAACGCGCATCAGCGGGCACAGGCGGCGAAATAACGGGTTGCACATTTGACGCAGGCGCATTCGAAGATGATGCGTCTGCTACAGGGGCAGGATTGGTAACGCCTGCATTCAATTGCATGATTTTGTCGAGCGGCAAATAAAGCAGGTTAGAACCTTGTTTACTGTCCACCACAACCTTGGTGACATTGCTGTAAATTTGCTGCATGGCGTCAATGTACATGCGATCTCGAGTCACCTGAGGTGCCTTTTGATACTCAGGCAAGATGGACTTGAACCGTTGAGCATCACCTTCTGCTTGGGCCACGATTCTTTCACGATATGCTGAAGACTCCTCTTTCAGACGTGATGCTGCACCCACGGCACGGGGCACTACATCATTGGCATATGCTTGGGCTTCATTTTTAGACCGTTCACGCTCCTGTCCGGCTTTCAAGACATCGTCAAATGCAGTTTGCACCTGCTCAGGAGGACGAACCCCGCCTTGTTGCAAGTTGATACCGACAACTTCAATGCCAACTTTGTATCTGTCCAAAATATGCTGCATCAAAGCACGTACACGAGGCGCAATTTGATCGCGCTCATCAGACAGCGCTGCGTCCATCTTCATTTTCCCGACGACTTCACGAACGGCAGTTTCAGCAGCTTGCACAACGGCTTCAGTGGGGTTTTTACTCTCAAATAAATAAGCTCGCGCATCGTTCAAACGGTACTGCACAGCGAATTTGATTTCAACGATATTTTCGTCTTCAGTCAGCATGGCGGATTCACGCAAGCCCGTGGCTTTGATCACGTTGTCACGGCCAATATCTACGGATCGAATTTGGGTCACAAACACCAACTCATGCCGTTGAATTGGATAAGGCATTCTCCAGTTAAAACCGGCACCCACTGTGACCTTGTAGCGACCAAATTGGGTGATGACGGCTTGCTGCCCTTCTTGAACAATGAAAAATCCTGTTCCCATCCAAATAAGCAATGCGACTAAGGCAATCGCACCTAATCCAATGCCTGTTAAAAATGGCGGCAGACTGGGCAATCCATTTCCACCACCACCACCGGAGCCCCCGACAGGAGAGCCTCCTTTGCCGCCCAACAAACGACCAATTTTTTTATTGAAGTCACGCCACAGTTCATCCAAATCCGGAGGACCTTGGGTCGGACCCTGTCGATTTGGTCGATCAGCAGGTCGCTCTCCCTCTGCACCGGGCGACACAGGGGGGGTCTCTGGTTCTTTAGGTGATGCGTTGTCCTGAGGCTTGTCATCGCCTCTTCCCCAACGGGGGTCATTGAGATTGAACATGCCGCGCACACGGGGCAGCAGTTCATTCCATCGAAATGCGCGTAGATGAATGGTCATTCGCAGGGGTCTTTAGAAAACAGAGGAGGTTATTGCGCAGACTCAGTCTGCACCATTGGGTAATTGTGCTGTAAATTCGCCTGACATTAAATCATCCTGCTCATTCAAGGGATTAGCGGTCGTCGCTCTTGCCGACAGCAACTGCCGCAACTGAGCCAAACCCTCTCCAGTTTGAGCACTTACAAAAAGGCGATCCATAATGACTCCGTCCTCATCATACTGATCCTTCAGGGTGACAGGTCGTCTTTCAGGGGGTACAGCATCTAGCTTGTTGAATATCAAGATTTGTGGCACATCGCTAGCACCGATTTCACTCAAAACACGCTGTACTTCAGCCATCTGTTCGGGGAAATCGATATTCGAGGCATCCACGACGTGCAGGAGCAAGTCGGCATCCGCGGCCTCTTGCAAGGTTGCCTCAAAGGCGTCGATCAAACCATGTGGCAAATCGCGAATGAACCCCACAGTGTCGGACAATGACACGGATCGAGCGGAGTCCCCCAAATACAGTTGCCTTGTGGTCGTATCCAATGTGGCAAATAATTGGTCGGCCACATAGGTCCTCGCTTTGACCAAAGCATTGAACAGAGTAGACTTTCCCGCGTTGGTGTAACCTACCAACGAGATGGTGAAAGCATTCCGTCTGTGGCGCTGTTTGCGTTGAGTTTGGCGTTGTTTTTTGAGTTTTTGCAAGCGATCTTTGGTTCGTTTGATCGAATCACTGATCATGCGTCGGTCTAGCTCAATCTGCGTTTCTCCAGGACCTCCACGGGTACCAATACCGCCACGTTGCCGCTCCAAATGGGACCATCGTCTGACCAATCGGGTACTCACATATTGCAGCCGAGCCAGTTCAACCTGCAATTTACCCTCGTGACTGCGTGCACGCTGACCAAATATTTCCAGAATAATCAAGGTGCGGTCATTGACTGGAAGCCCAATATGACGCTCCAAATTTCTCTGCTGCGCGGGGCTGAGAGATTGGTCAAACAAGACTTCAGTGGCACCGTATTGTTGCGCCATGAATTTAATTTCATCCGCTTTTCCACTGCCTACGAACAAAGCAGCATCAGGGGCACGTCGCTTACAGGTCAATCGGGCAACGGGAAGCAGGCCCGCCGTTTCGGCAAGAAGGCCTAGTTCTTGGAGTTCGCCATCAAAATGAGGATCACCAAAATCAACGCCGACCAACAGGGCCGGCGCTGTATCTCTCAACGCGGAATCAGACAAATGGAATCAGGTCGCCTGAGCGTCTTCGGTAGCGTCAGTTGCATTCAAATTCACGGCACGGCCAGGCACAATGGTTGAAATAGCATGCTTATAAACCATTTGCGTAACCGTATTACGCAAAAGCACTACGTATTGATCAAAGGATTCGATTTGACCTTGCAATTTAATGCCATTGACCAGGTAAATAGACACAGGGACATGCTCTCTGCGCAAAGCATTGAGAAAGGGATCTTGCAAAAGTTGACCTTTGTTGCTCACGATATGCTCCGTGTTCAAAAATTGTTATAAGGGTGTTAACAATAACACAGGCTTAACCTATTGATTACGGGCATTATGAAAATCCCGTAATTATTCAAGCCCATCAAGCGTCTCTGTCGGCGAATGGATTGGTGGACGTTTTCATCTCGATACGTAAAGGCGTACCCGCTAAATTAAAAGCCTTGCGAAAACGTCCTTCCAAAAACCGCTTGTACGTGTCCGTCACATGTTCAAGAGAGTTACCGTGGATGATGATGACAGGGGGATTCATACCGCCTTGGTGAGCATAACGCAGCTTAGGTCTGAACATACCACCGCGCTGAGGGCTCTGAAACTGCACAGCCTCAAGGAGCAAACGAGTCAAAACAGGCGTGGTCATTTTGCACATTGCTGCACGATGGGCCTGTGCTATCGATGACCATACAGGCCCCAAGCCTTGGCGTTTTTTGGCTGAAATGTAATGCAAATTGGCAAATTTCAGAAAAGGCAACCGAGTCTCAATCGAGCGTGTCACCAGTTGCCGCTGGTATTCGTCGACTGCATCCCATTTATTAATTGCCACGACTACAGCGCGACCACTTTCAAGGATAAAGCCAGCAATATGCGCGTCTTGGTCTGTCACACCCTGCTCAGCGTCAAGCAGCAACAGTACGACGTTTGCCGATTCAATGGCTTGGAGCGTTTTGACCACTGAAAACTTCTCAATGGCTTCAAATACTTTGCCTTTGCGGCGCAGCCCGGCAGTGTCAATTAATTCGAACTTTTGCCCGTCTCTTTCAAATGGTACAGTGATGGCATCCCGGGTCGTGCCGGGCATGTCAAATGCGACCAATCTTTCTTCCCCAAGCCATGTATTGATCAACGTGGATTTGCCGACATTGGGCCGCCCAGCAACTGCCAGCTTGATAATGCTGGCATCCGTTTCAACTTCTTCTTCATCTTCGGGCAGATTCAAAGGTTCAAGCGCCAACTCTGTCAAGCTGTGAATGCCTTGTCCGTGAGCCGCTGACACTGCCAAGACCTCACCTAACCCGAGCTCATAAAATTCACTCAGCTGCATTCCTTCTCGCATGCCCTCAGCCTTATTAGCGACCAGCAAGCAGGGCTTTCCAAGTCGGCGAAGGTAATTGGCAATGTCGTGATCCTGTGATGACAAACCTGCGCGTGCATCGACAACAAATAGCACGACGTCAGCTTCGGCAACAGCCTGCTGAGTTTGCTTGGCCATTTCTTTGTAAATACCTGAATTGGCATCGGGCTCAAAGCCCCCCGTGTCGATCACAATGTATTCATGCTTACCTAAGCGACCCTGCCCATAGTGTCGGTCACGGGTCAGTCCAGCAAAGTCGGCAACGATAGCATCCCGGCTTTTGGTCAGCCGGTTAAAAAGAGTGGACTTGCCCACATTGGGGCGGCCAACCAAGGCCAAAACAGGTATCACTGAATATTCCGTTCGATCAATCCAAGCGGTAACCGTACACGCCACCGTTGCGTGTTAACGCGATCACCAAACCCGCAGCTGTGACGGGTCGAGTCGCAATGGCGGAGCCATCCGTGCCTATGCGATTTTGGACTTTGCCATCCGCGACTGAAAGTCTGTGCAACACACCAGCATCATCCCCAAAGACAATCGATTTTGAGATAACCAAGGGTCCTGTCAATCCACGAAAACGCAACACATCGCTTTCCCATGACGTTTGGCCGTTGAGGCGATTCCAAGCCATGATTTTGCTGTCTGAATCCACCCCGACGAGAAACTCCTCGTCACCTGAAAGCCCTTGGTGTCCGTTAGAAGGACGACTCCACAAGGCGCTGCCTTTGGCTGCATCCACGCAGGAGACAGAAGTCTGGAAAGACCTTGCACAAACGACACTGCCTTGGCGACTCACGCCAGACACGATATCCACCAAGCGCTCCACCTCGTTAGTGCCCCGAGAAGCACCCACAATAGACTCCCAACGCACGCTGCCATTATTGGGATTTAATCCGACCAAACGACCTGACAAGCCAGCCACCAAGGTGTCTTCCACGGCCATCAATAACCCGGACTGACGCAAAACCAATGGATCGCCGGAACGTTGTTGAGACCACAAGCGTTGGCCTGTAGCCCCATCCAAAGCGAGTACTGTTCGGTCCGCGGTCATAACGAAAACGCGGCCGCCAGCAACCAGTGGCGAGGTGTAAGTCGATGCATTCAAACGAAAACGCCAAATCACTTGACCAGCCTCGATGGCCATCACTTCATTTGATTCTGACACCACCGCAAATCGATTACCGTCAGTTCCCACTCCCGCCTGCAAGGGCGTATTCAAAGCTACCCGCCATACATCGCGACCCGTTGAGGCATTGATTAATGCCAAGTTACCGTCACTGGATGCAACTGCAACTTGGTCAGCATGTACTGCGATACTCAGGGGGGTACTGACAACGCCTACACGGTTAGACCATACTGGGTTAAGCGTATAGGCGGATCCTGAACTCAAAGAGGGCAACTCTTTTGCTTTAGGCTTATCAGGTGAACTCGAACAAGCGATCAACGCCAAAATGCCAACTGTTGCAATTGCGCCGGCCCTGAGTGAGCGAAACAATCGAATCACTTTGCCACTCCTGCGCTGGATTTGGGATCTACACCCAATGCATTCAACTTGGCCTCGATCAAGCGGCGATATTCATTGACCTCATCCATTTTTTGCCATGACTCACTGTAAGCAGTCACAGCTTCTTGCGTCTTGCCTTGACTCAGCAAGACATCTCCACGCAAATCAGACGCTAAAGGCGTTAATGGCAAAGCCACTGGTTTTGCAAGTTGTTTCAGTGCTTCATCATACGATTTGGCTTGCAACAAAAGCGCCACCAATCGCAGCCTTGCAATTTGCGAATAGGACTCATCGGAAGCATTTTCAGACACCCAAGTCAAAGCAGCTTTGGCTTGGTCGATTTTGTCTTTGTCCTGAAACGACTTGGCCGCCAACAATGCGGCTTGCTGAGCATACAAAGTCGAGCCAAACTTGTCTTTCATGTCGCTCAAAGAGCGTTCGAGTCGACTCATGTCGCCCGTCATCGCTGCGCGTTCGACTTCATCGAACAAAGCAGAGGCCTTAGCCGATTGCGTCCTCTGCCAGTAACCATAACCGTTCCAAGCGGCAAAGCCACCCATCACGACGATCAATGCCCATGAAATAAAGTTGCCGTAGGTTTTCCAAAAGTGCTTGAGTTGGTCAAGTTGCTCTTGTTCTTCGAGGTCGAGGTGTGTTGCCATGTTGTTTTCAAATATCAATGTGTCGATTGTAGGGTGTGTGCCCACTGGGCAACACATGTCAAGTCTTCTAGTCGCTGAGCGCCAACACCGTCACGCAGAGATTTCACAATGACTTGGCCAAGAGCCAACTCATCACCGCCAAAAATCAGGCCATATGCAGCGCCGCTGCTGTCTGCTTTCTTGAATTGCGATTTCATGCTGCCCATCCCCTCGCCTACACCCGCATGCATTTGCACAGAAACACCTGCTTGACGCAAAGCCTCAATAACACGGATGGCTGCAGACAAACTGGCCACATCAGGAATGATGGCATATACATCCGGAGACAGAGCAGCCATCGGTTCACATTGTTCCTGAATGAGTTCGAGCAAACGCTCTATGCCCAAGCCCCATCCAACGGCTGGGGCAGGTTTGCCGCCGACCTGTTCGATGAGATAGTCATAGCGCCCTCCTCCACAAAGGGTTCCTTGTGACCCCAAACTCTCAGTAATGAACTCGAAAACAGTCAGGTTGTAATAATCCATGCCACGAACCAGTCGTGGGTTGATGGTGTAGGACAAGCCATTGGCGTCCAAAATAGTGCGCAAGGCGTTGAAGTGCGCCATCGACGCTTCACCCAAAAAGCTCAATAATTGGGGGGCAGATGCCACAACCGTCTTCATGGCCGGATTTTTGGTGTCCAAAATCCGCAAAGGATTGGTGTGCAAACGGCGTTTTGCTTCTTCGTCCAGCACATCCAGATGCTGTTCAAAGTGAACAATCAATGCGGCCCGATGGGCCAAGCGCTCGACCGGCTGCCCCAGACTGTTGAGCTCGAGACGGATGTCACGCAAACCCAGCTCTTTGAACAAGGCCGATGCCAACAAAATCAACTCAGCGTCGACCTCGGGCCCACCAAAACCCAATACTTCCGCCCCAACCTGGTGAAACTGCCTATATCGTCCTCGCTGCGGACGTTCATGACGGAACATAGGCCCTATGTAATACAAGCGTTTGCCGCCTTCGTACAACAAGTTGTGCTCGACCACAGCGCGAACCACGCCGGCGGTGCACTCCGGACGCAAGGTGAGTGCCTCTCCATTGAGACGATCCTCAAAAGAGTACATTTCTTTTTCAACAATATCAGTCACTTCACCTAAGCCACGCACGAACAATGCCGTCGGCTCCACGATAGGGGTACGAATATTTCGATAGGCGTAACGTGCCATTAAATGACGCACTTTGTCCTCAAACCACTCCCATCGGGCTGAGTCTGGTGGCAAGATGTCATTCATTCCTTTGACACCAACCATTTTGGTAGGCTTCGGTGATGCAGCGTGAATTTTCTCGGACATGTTCAATCAGTCGACTTTGGCAGTACCAAATCGGTTCTCAATGTAATTTTCAACCAGCGTTTGAAATTCTTGCGCAATGGCATCTCCGCGTAAGGTCAATTTTTTCTCGCCATCAATAAATACCGGCGCAGCAGGCGCTTCACCGGTGCCCGGCAAGCTGATGCCAATATCGGCATGTTTGCTTTCCCCGGGACCATTGACAATACAACCCATCACCGCAACCTTAAGATGTTCTACACCAAGATAGCGACTGCGCCAGACGGGCATCTGGGCGCGAAGAAAGTCATCGATCTGTTTGGCGAGCTCTTGAAAAGTGCTGCTGGTTGTTCGGCCGCAACCCGGACAGGCAGTGACACTGGGCACAAAAACACGCAAACCCAGCGCTTGCAATATTTCATTGGCTATCACCACTTCTTGGGTACGCGACTCACCAGGCTGGGGTGTCAATGAAACACGAATCGTGTCACCAATACCTTCTTGAAGCAAAACAGACAACGCCGTTGTTGAGGCCACCGTTCCCTTGGTGCCCATACCCGCTTCGGTTAAACCTAAATGAAGAGAGTAATCACAACGCTTGGCCAATTCGCGATAAACCGCTATCAAGTCCTGTACACCAGACACTTTGCATGACAACAAAATTTGGGAATCTTTCATGCCCATTTCTTGCGCCATTTGTGCTGAACTGATCGCTGAAGTGATCAACGCTTCGTACATGACTTGACGTGACTCCCAAGGCGTTGAGCGGCGGCTGTTCTCATCCATTAAATGGGCCAGTAATTCTTGGTCCAAACTGCCCCAGTTAACACCAATGCGGACGGGCTTATCCCACCTCATGGCCGCCTCTATCATTTGGCCAAATTGACGATCCCTTTTCTCGCCCTTACCCACATTACCGGGGTTAATCCGGTACTTAGAGAGTGCCTGCGCACAATCTGGAAAATCCGTTAAAAGTCGGTGGCCGTTGTAGTGAAAGTCACCAATCAAAGGGACAACAATGCCCATTCGATCCAGTTGCTCCCGAATATGCACTACGGCAGCAGCAGCTTCAGGTGTATTGACTGTGATGCGAACCATCTCGGAACCCGCAAGCGCTAGCTCTTTGATTTGGATTGCAGTACCTATGACATCAACCGTATCGGTATTGGTCATAGACTGAACACGAACAGGCGCGTTACCTCCCACTGTCAGAACATGAGAGCCCCATTTCACTTGCGCTTGTAGGCTTCTACGGGGTAGCGGGGATGCCGCTGGAATTGGCATAAAAATACTCATCATTTCACCTCAAAACGAGCCACTGAGCCGCGATTGAATGGCGTCAAATCAAAGGCTTTCCCTCGGACCTGTATCTCCACTCCTTCGGCGTAACCGACAACAACGTTCAACACCAGATCGCTCTTGATGTGGTGTGTTTCACCCGTCTTAACCAATTGATTGAAAACGAGTGCGCCTGTGCTGTTTTTAATTTCAACCCAAGCATTTGACTTGCCTTTGATCATCAAGTCAATTTCTTGATTGCCCTGCTTAATTGGCAAGGCAGTTACGGAAGCAGATACCTTGGGCGGCATAGGCAAATCGAGCGTTGTTGCAGGTAAAGCCGCAGGTTCAACAGGCACTAAAGCGACGGAAGGAGGAGCCGGATCAAGGGCGGGCGTCACGACAGTCACCGGCAAGACTGCTTGCACTGAAGTGCTGGGCAAAGTGGGCAACCAAGAGACCAAGGAAATCAAAATAATCATGGCCAAAGCCAAAATCAAAAATTTTCGGTTCATTGAAATATGTCGGCGCCACAAAGCAAGAAAAGATTCTGTTTGGCTGGACTCCAAACCCGGATTCATTGGCTCCAGTCGGTTCGATGCGGGTGGTAATAAGGCGAGAATAGCGCTGGAATCGATCTTGAGATGCCGACAAACACTGTTTGCCAATGCGCGAACAAATACGGGCCCAGACAGTAAAGCATAATGATCAGCTTCCAAAGCAATTAGATTGCGAACTGGCACTTTGAGTGCTACAGATAACATGCCAAGATGCATTCCAGCATTTTCCCGAGCTTGTCTTAACAGACCGCCAGCTGTTGGTGTTGAACTCGCTGAAGAAGCAACCCCCTTCAAGGCACTGGAAGTTTGAATGTCATTGAATTCAGTCATCAAAGGCCTCTCGCTGGAAAGCGTCCCACTGAGACGAATTAGGAAAGCGTTGGCGAAGTAACGTGGCGTAACGCTTTAGAGCAACAAAATCGGAAGACTGACGCGCCCATTGAGCTCCCAACCAAAGTGTTTCTGCCGATGCAACATCCAGTCGATTGAATTGACTCAACACCTCCGCGGCTCGATAGTCATTATGGTGTTTATAACTCAAGGCCAGCGCGAGCGCGGTCTCAGCGTTCGGTTTTTTACTCAAGGATTGCGCCCAAAGGGTCTGCGCTGAAAGAAAGTCCCCTGATTTATTGGAGCAAACGCCCCAAACCCACATGGTTTTGGCTTTTTCACTGTAAAGAGGTAGGTTCAGAGCGGATTCAAAACGGCCAAACGCATCTTTGTATTTTCCTTGTTCACACAAAAAAACAGCATGGTTGTGGGCAATGTCGGGATCCAAGGGCGCAGCCATTTCTGCAAGTGAAAAGCTCTTTTGAGCCAAGGCAGGCTCGTCCAATCTCATGTAAATCAGGCCTTGCAGACCTAGAGCTTGTGGATCGTTAGCAGACGCTTCTAATACCTTTCGACTCTCCTCGAGAGCGATGTGTAATTGTCCATTTTGATAATACGCCGCAGCAAGAGCTAAACGGGGATTTGTGTTTTGTGAGGACGTAATAGATGAAGGCGAAGAACACCCGAACAAGCACATTGAAATCAATGCGACTAACCAGCACTTTGATGCACGTACAGCTTGAATATTTAAACACAGGGATGGCATTGAGAGCGCTCCTTCAATGTTCATTCACCGCACGAAGCATGATCATTCTTTGTTGAGCGATGCGCGCTTTAACTTGGGTCCGGTCTTTCACATCGCCGGCCAATTGACCACAAGCAGCGTCAATATCATCACCACGTGTTTTACGCACCGTGGTTACCAAACCAGCATTCTGCAGTTGTTTGGCAAAGGCTTGAACGCGCTCTTGTGGCGAACGCAACAAACCAGACGCAGGAAAAGGATTGAAAGGTATCAAATTGAACTTGCAACGAAGACCCTGTCGAGCATGAAATTGAACCAAACCAATCAATAACTCAGCATGTTCGGGTTGATCATTTACACCATCGAGCATGCAATATTCAAACGTTATGAAGTCCCGAGGCGCATGCGCCAAATAACGAATGCAGGTCTGCAACAACTCGTCAATTGGATACTTTTTATTTAATGGCACTAAACTATCGCGAAGTGCATCAGTCGGCGCGTGCAAGGAAACCGCTAAAGCGACAGGGCAATCAATCGAGAGACGATCCATCATGGGAACCACACCCGAAGTTGACACTGTGACTCTGCGCCGGGACAAGCCATAACCGTGATCGTCCAGCATCGCTTTCAAAGCAGGGACTAAAGCGCTGTAATTTTGCAGCGGCTCACCCATTCCCATCATGACCACATTGGAAATGACACGCTCTGAGACTTTCAGGTGCTTTCGCAGAAAATGTTCTGCAAACCACAATTGACTCAGGATTTCTGCCGTCGTCAGGTTTCGACTGAAACCTTGATGGCCGGTTGAGCAAAAACGACAACCTACTGCACAACCCGCTTGAGAAGAAATACACAGGGTGCCACGATCATCCTCAGGGATAAAGACAGCTTCAACTGCATTGCCAGCACCCACATCAAACAACCATTTGATGGTGCCATCTGCAGACAAATGCTGGGAAACGACAGGTAAGGACTGAATGTGCGCATGGGCTTTGAGCTTTTCCCTCAAAGACTTTGCCAAATCGCTCATGTCATCAAATTCACTGGCACCTTTTTGATGAATCCAACGGAACAGTTGAGTGGCACGAAAACGCTTCTCACCCAAGCGCTCGCAAAAAACGGCCAGGCCTTCCAAGTCAAAATCAAGAAGGTTGGCCGTCATAGCTTAATGGTCGCGAAAAAGTCGCGACTGAATTAATGCGCGTAAACGTTCATGCCTGCGAAGAAAAAGCCGATTTCAACAGCGGCAGTCTCAGCAGCATCAGATCCGTGTACAGCATTGGCATCAATACTGTCCGCAAAGTCCGCGCGGATAGTGCCAGGGGCTGCTTTCTTCGGGTCTGTAGCACCCATCAAATCACGATTTTTCAAAATTGCCCCCTCGCCTTCCAAGGCCTGAATCATGACAGGACCGGAAATCATGAAATCCACCAAGTCCTTAAAAAAAGGGCGCTCTTTGTGAACTGCGTAAAAAGCTTCGGCTTCTCCGCGGGACAAATGGGCCATGCGAGCTGCAATCACCTTCAAGCCAGCAGCTTCAAAGCGTGCGTAAATTTGACCAATCACGTTTTTAGCGACTGCGTCAGGTTTGATGATAGAAAGAGTGCGTTCGATAGCCATGAAATTTTCCTGATATGAAGAGATATTGAATCTTTATTGCCCTACGGCAAAGCCCCCTATTCTAACCTGAGACGCAGTCGATTCATAGCAATGCCATTGCTCTAGCCCCTCTGTGGCATAAGGGTTCATCAACGGGATCTGCCGCCTCCGTTACCACTTCGTCGCGGCCCACCCGAACGACCACCGGGGGCCTTGGTTTGGCGTTGCTTGCTGAAACTTTCTGCTCCGATGTAGCCTTGAGATGTTTTCAAAGGGTCAGGTTGAGCAGCGTTTTCTTGCCGTGTTTTTCTATTTCCAGCACTGGCTGCTGGCAAGGCCGTGCCTGGAATTCCCCGACCCATTGGACGAGGGCGTCGGTCGCCACGACCTTGACCCGGGCCACGACCACGCGCTGGAGGCGCTCGGTCCAGGCGCTCGGCACCACCTGCAGCCTTCATAAGTGCCCGAATGTCGTTCTCATCGAGTTCCATCCAACCGCTTCTGCGCAATCCGTGAGGCAAAACCATGGCGCCGTATCGGATTCTGATCAAACGGCTGACAGCATGCCCCACCGCTTCCATCATGCGACGAACTTCACGGTTACGACCTTCGGAGATGGTGACACGGTACCAGCAGTTCGAGCCTTCACCGCCACCATCTTCGATGGAACCAAACAATGCGGGCCCATCGTCCAGCATGACACCGTCCAACAACTTTTGTTTTTCTTCTTTGCTCAAAGCGCCCAGTACACGGACCGCGTACTCGC
Source organism: Comamonadaceae bacterium (assembly GCA_947373105.1). Lineage (GTDB taxonomy): Bacteria > Pseudomonadota > Gammaproteobacteria > Burkholderiales > Burkholderiaceae_C > Limnohabitans_A. Next base: position 34,163 of record CANBWK010000001.1, read on the forward strand.
GTTCAAGTCCAAAACGAGGGTGCATCAATTGATTGGCCAACTCACCCGAACTGGTAAAGAGCAAAAGGCCTTCTGTATTCAAGTCAAGGCGGCCGACAGATTGCCATTTCCCGTGTTGCAGACGGGGAAGTTTACGGAACACGGTTGGCCGGTTCTGGGGGTCGTCGTGTGTGACGATTTCACCGGCAGGCTTGTGATAAGCAATGACGCGGGGAGGTGGTGGAGAAATGCGTACATGAATGAGTCTGCCATTGACCTTGACCTGATCGCCATATTGAATACGCTGGCCAATGTGCGCAGGCTCGTTATTGACAGATATGCGCCCTTCCAGAATAAGCTGCTCCATCTCCAAGCGAGATCCCATACCCGCTTGTGCCAGTACTTTATGCAGCTTGGGCGATTCGGCCTGAGGGGGTAAGACCCGTTTATTCAAATCGAGGTGACTGGTCGTTTCGATTTCCGCATCGAAGTCCCCAGAAACCACATCTTCAATTCCAATCGCACGCAATCCTTTTGAGTTGGCCGTCTCTGGCAGATCTACATGCGACGCATTTGGCTCGACAGCTGAAGAAGCAGGCTCCCCTGAAGGTTCGATATTTTTGGGGGACTCAGTCATGGCTAGGGCGTTTTTCTTCTGGGGGTGATTTGACGGCTTGCGTATCGGCATTGCCGTCAATGGGTAAAAAAGAATTGGAAAGTTCAACTTCTTCTCTGGCGCTCAAATCGAGCTCACTGAACAACACTTCATCAAGAGAGAGTGAAGGCTGTGCGTTTTCATCTTCGATGACGCTTGATAGCAAAGAGGCCTGGGCATCAACAGATTGCAATAAGGGCAACTGGTCAAGAGAGACCAGGCTCAAGTCGTCCAGAAACTGTTTGGTTGTGGCATACAAACCTGGGCGGCCAACCGTTTCGCGGTGTCCAATTACTTCTACCCAACCGCGATCCTCAAGCTGCTTCAGAATCTGGGTGTTGATTGTGACGCCCCTGATATCTTCCATATCGCCTCGGGTCACAGGCTGTCGGTAGGCAATGATAGCCAGTGTTTCCAAGACAGCACGGGTGTATTTGGGTGGCTTTTCAGGATGCAACCTATCGAGGAACTCGCGCAACTCGGGCCGACTTTGAAAGCGCCATCCCGTGGCTACATGGACGAGCTCCAGCCCGCGGGTCGCCCATTCCAGCTGGAGCTCTTCTAAAATTTGCTTGACCGTGTCTGCGCCTAACGCATCGCCAAAAAGAACCCTTAAATCTCTCACAGAGATTGGTTGCGATGCACAAAGTAAGGCGGTTTCAAGGACACGCTTGGCTTGCGCCGTATTCATGGTGTCGTTCTTCCGTGAAAAATACGCCTGAGGCGTGACCAACGGATGTGAAAATTCAATCGTGGCAATAACGCGCAGGTTGAACCCTTAGCGAATCAACAATCCTGCAAAAACGATGACCATAAGTCAATCGATCAAGGTTTGCAATCAGATTCCATTGTAACTGAGTGCCCAAATAGTTGCGGCATTTTGCATATCTTCAGGCAATGGGGCTCGAAATTCCATAGGCTCACCCGTCAAGGGATGCGCAAATGCCAAATGAAAGGCATGCAAGGCTTGCCTCGTCATGCCCGCGCCTGCACGCCCGCCATAAACTGCATCGGCTAGCAACGGGTAGCCCAGATGGGCCATATGCACGCGAATTTGATGGGTGCGCCCCGTATGCAGCGTGCACTGGACCCAACAACCCAGATCGGCCTGGACCACAAGGTCGAATGTTGTGGATGCAGTTTTACCCGATTGACGAGAAAGATCGACCGCAGCCATTCTGAGACGATTGGCAGGGTCTCTTCCCACGGCCTGCTCCAAAGTGTAGCCAGCATTGAAACGCCAATGACCGGATGCGAACGCCCAATATTGCCGCTTAACCTCACGTGCAGCGATTTTTTGAACCAAAGCATCCATGCCTTGGCGTGTTCTCGCTACGACCATCAGTCCGCTCGTATCTTTGTCCAATCTGTGAACAATCCCGGCCCTAGGTAATAAGGCAGATTGCTTGTCCAACGCCAAAATGCCGTTTAACAGCGTTCCACTCCAGTTACCCGGTGCGGGGTGCACGACAAGTCCCGCAGGTTTATTGACTATGAAAAGATGCTCGTCTTGGAAAACCACATCGAGTGCCATCGCTTCAGGTTTGAAGGCTTGCGACTGCGGAGTCGCCCTCAGTTCAACTGACAATGCACCACCAGCCTTGACTTTGGCTGAGGACTTGGTCACAGGCGAACCGGCCAGTAATACAGCGCCTTGCTCAATCAGTTGCTGTAAGTAACTGCGCGAAAACTCCGGAACGCATTGCGCCAGTACACGGTCCAATCGATCACCATGACGCTCTGTAGGAACCGTTAAATGACGCCATTCAGCTGGCGGAGATGGGTCACCGTCACCGGCACCCTCATCCAAAAGGCCTTGCGGATCATCTATTTCTATGGGGGTCGATATAATCAATTGGCTTGAGTTTCTACAAGGTTAAGTGATGCGTGGTTTCAGATTATCGGTGGTCCCTACAGGCTTGACATTTTTGGTCGCACTAGTGTTGACGGCATGTTCTTCCACGCCAACAGACAACACGGCCAGTTGGTCAACAGATAAGCTTTATAACGAAGCCAAAGATGAAACCAAAGCAGGAGCTTGGGACAAGGCCATTGGCTTATTTGACAAGTTAGAAGGCCGAGCTGCAGGTACCACACTGTCACAACAAGCCCAACTTGAAAAAGCGTTTGCCCAGTACAAGACCGGTGACAAAATTCAGGCGATCGCCACTTTGGATCGCTTCCTGAAGCTGCACCCTGCAAGTCCTGCCATCGATTACGCCCTGTACTTGAAAGGCCTGGTCAACTTCAATGACAACTTAGGCCTGTTCTCATTCATCACACGACAGGACCTTTCTGAGCGAGACCAAAAAGCGGCCAAGGACTCCTATGAAGCCTTTCGTGAATTGGTGAGCCGATTCCCAGAATCCAAATACACCCCCGATGGCCGTCAGCGCATGACCTATATTGTCAATTCGCTGGCATCATACGAAGTTCATGTGGCCCGGTATTACTTCAGCCGAGGTGCTTATGTGGCCGCAATCAACCGTGCTCAGTTGGCCATTTCTGACTTTCAGGGTGTACCCGCTGTTGAAGAGGCATTGGGCATTTTGATTCAATCCTACGATGCATTGGGCTTGATCGAATTACGAAATGACAGCCGACGCGTACTTGAGCAAAGTTTTCCACAGTCAGCGTTGCAAGGCAAAGGCCGTAACGATGTCAAAGCTTGGTGGAAGTTTTGGTAAGGCGCTCTAAGGCTATTTCGAATTCTTCTGAGGTTTGTAAAACCCGCATGGCTGGCAAACTGGACAGTAATCTTTTGCCGTAACCCATGGTGGCCAAGCGAGGATCGCACACGACCAAGATGCCTTGATCTGACTCGCTACGAATCAATCTGCCAGCGCCTTGCTTCAGCGCGACAGCCGCTTCTGGCAAGGAGTACTCAGCAAAGGCGCTACGCCCTCCCCGCTCAAGACGAGCGGAACGCGCCTCGACCAAGGGATCATTGGGAGGCGGAAACGGGAGCTTGTCTATGACGACCAACTGAAGTGCTTCCCCCGGGACATCAAAACCTTCCCAAAAAGAAGCCGAGGCCACCAAAATACAACCGAGTTGCCCGTCCTGATCACCTTGCCTGAATCGCTCCATCAAGCGTCTTTTGGGGCCCTGACCTTGAACCAACACCTCAACTTGTCCTGAAAGACTGGCGTTTTCAGACAAGAGTTGCCCTATGTTGCGCATTGCCGCTAACGTGGTGGTTAAGACGAGGGTACGCCCTCTCAGTTTAAGCGCTGCAGGGCCAACCAATTCAGACACACAACGGCTGTGCGAGGCGTCGTTCGGCCTTGGCATTTGGCGAGGCACGTAAACCCCCGCTTGACCAGCATAGTCAAACGGGCTAGAAACCTGTAGCAGACGCGCTTGCATCAATCCGCATGGCTCAGTGAACCATTTCATTTGGGGGTCATCACCCAATGTGGCGGAAGTAAACACGAATGCTTTGCGATAGGCCCCCGGAGAAGAAGGCTCATCTTCAAATGCTTGTTCAATGCTATCTGCATCCTCAACGGGTTGTTTCCCTAACAACTGAGTTTGTACGGCCTCTGCGATGTCCAAAGGTGACTCTACCAAGCGCAATTGCATACCGACTTCAAGCCAACGAACCGACTCTTCTGGGCACGGTTTTTCAAAGCGTCGAATAATTTGAAGTACTGATGAAAATCTCTCATAAAGCCTGACAAAATCAGGTGCCAATTCAGCCACCGTTTCAAGTGACTGCATACATGCATTGCAAGCGGATTGAACGTCCGCTAATCCTTGTTCCCAGTGTTGAGAGTTGAGACCTGACGGCTCAACATCCGTCCACCGCAAACGGCTTCCAGCTCTGAACTCGGAGGCAGTCAATCTCAAATCGCGTGCAGTCTTTTCAAGGCCACCGACCAATGCAGACCAATCCGCAAGACCTCTGGCTAGTTGCAAACCTTGACCCAGGAGATCTCTTCCCAGATCGATCAATTGGCCTGTGCTCAATTGTTGCCCGAGAAAATTAACCCCAATTTCATTGAGTTGATGCGCTTCATCAAACACTGTCACGCGCACTGTTGGCAACAATTCGGCCATGCCTGACTCACGAACGTTCAAGTCAGCAAAGAACAAATGGTGATTAATGACGACCACATCGGCTGCCAAGGCTTCTTTGCGGGCCATATTCACATGACATGCGCGAAATTTAGGACACTGAGAGCCCAAACAATTGTCGCGGGTTGAGGTCACCAATGGGATGACCGGCGAACGATCATCTAGCCCCGTTAATTCGGACAAATCCCCAGTCAATGTTGCATGAGACCACGTTTCTATTTTGGCCAAAGCATGTGCATAAACACGGTCAGCCGATTCATGGCCTTGCCTAGATTGCTCTAACCTTTGAAGGCATAGATAATTGCCTCGTCCCTTGAGTAAAGCCACCTTGACAGGCAAGCCCAGTGCTTGCGCCAACTTGGGAATATCTCGTGAAAAAAGTTGATCTTGCAAGGCTTTGGTCGCAGTGGACACCAAAGCTCGCTCTCCACTCAATAAAACAGGCACCAAATAGGCATATGTTTTCCCGACACCAGTGCCTGCCTCTACAACCAATTCTCCACCAAGTTGAACAACTTCAGCTATCGCCATCGCCATGGCCGTTTGTCCTTCGCGCGGTTGAAAAACGGCAGAACTAGCGGCCAGCGCACCCTGCGCACTAAAGGTATGCGCCACTGCTGCGCTCAAGGCGCTCAAGCAGGTTCCTTCGGCAAGAGAATTTGCTGCAATTGCGCAATACGATCACGTAGGATTAATTTTTGTTTTTTCAAACGCCGAATCTGTAAATCGTCAGTCGTCGGGTGAACGCTGAGTTGATCAATCAATGCATTCAGCTCAGCATGATCTATTTGCAGTGCAATGCACAGTCTCTGTGGAGATTGCAAATCAAGGTTGACTGTCATTGGTAATTTCCAGCGGTGACTTTTTTGCATCCAGTCGATCAAGTCTATCGGACACAGCTTGCGCCCTTTTTGTAGCCCGTAAAGCATGCTCCTGCTGCTCAATTGGCACCAGTGCGCGGCGACGTTCTAGACGGGCTTCCTGGAGGCAGTCATTCACCATAAAAAGCTGCCAGCATTGTCTGGCCGTATGGTCATAACGTTGGAAAATAGATTCTCGCTTTTCTTGCAATAATTGCTGCTGTTGAACAGGCTCTAACGTATTTGCAGCTACCGACGCTTGTCCAGAAATTACAAACATAAGGATTTGAATCAAAAGCGTAAAACGAGATTTTCCACAAGTCATGTGAGATCCGTTTCCACTGTTCTGTGCTCTAAGGCCAAAAATTGAGCGGATTGCATTTCATTCAACCGCGAAACAGTTCGAGGAAATTCATGAGCCAAGGGCCCGGCAACGTAAAGTAACTCGGGTGTCACTTGGGCAGACATGATCAATTTCACATGCCGGTCGTATAGAACATCAATTAACCAGGTAAAACGACGAGCCTCAGAGGCCAAACGCGCAGGCATACTGGGAACATGACTTAAGAAAAGAGTATGGAACTGAGATGCAATTTCCAAATAATCATTTTGCGATCTCGCCCCTCCGCACAAAGTCTTGAAATCGAACCAGACCACGCCCCCTGAACGGCGCTTTGCATGAATCTCGCGCGCCTCGATGTGCAAAATAGGTTCTTCATCTTGGCCACTGGCAAGTCGATCAAAAGCTTGCGTCATTTCCAAGTCCGCAGCGGCACTCAAAGGGGTATGGTAAAGCCGAAGCATTTCCAATGTGCGCTGCCGATAGTCGACACCATTGTCAACATTGACCACAGCCATGCGATCATTTAACAAGGCAATTGCTGGCATGATACGGTCTCGGTGCATACCGCCAGGATACAAACCATCAGGCATGAAGTTGGATGTCGTTACGAAACCCACACCGTTATCAAAAAGCGAAACCAGCAAGCGATGCAAAATCATGGCATCGGTGATATCCGCCACGTGAAACTCATCAAAACATATCAATCTATACCGCTTGGCCATGCGTTTTCCAAGCAAATCCAAAGGATTGACAGTCCCTTGCATCAAGGCGAGCTCCCGGTGAACTTCGCGCATGAACTCATGGAAATGAAGCCGTGTTTTTTTGGCAATAGGCACTGAATTGAAAAAGCAGTCCATCAAAAAACTTTTGCCACGCCCCACACCTCCGTACATATAAACACCCTTGGGAATGACCGGGCGATTAATTAATTTTTTTAAAGGATTGGAGCGCTTGGACTTGTAGGTAGCCCACTCATCAGCACAGAGTTGAAGGGCCTCAATAGCCTTCAATTGCGCGGGGTCACTTTGGTAACCTCGAACTTCAAGCTCGTTTTGATAATTTTTAAGGACTGACATACAGTACGCATTGTCTCTGATATTTCAAATGGAAAAGCCCACTGATCAGAGCGGGCTTTCGATGCACAAGGGCATGTTGCACTTAAAAATTCAGAGTCCGCTTGTCAACTGCCAATGCGGCTTCTTTCATGGCTTCAGACAATGAAGGATGTGCGTGACAGATCCGCGCAATGTCTTCAGACGAGGCTTTGAATTCCATCGCAACCACAGCCTCTGAGATCAACTCAGAAGCCATTGGGCCCACAATATGCACGCCCAAAATTTCGTCGGTCGTGGCATCGGCCAAGAACTTCACCATGCCGGTGGTGTCGCCCAAAGCGCGAGCACGGCCGTTCGCGAGGAACGGGAATGTGCCCGCTTTGTAGGCCACGCCATCGGCTTTGAGCTGCTGCTCGGTGCGGCCCACCCAAGCGATTTCGGGGCTGGTGTAGATGACCCAAGGAATGGTGTTGAAGTTCACATGTCCGTGTTGGCCCGCAATACGCTCTGCCACAGCAACGCCTTCTTCTTCGGCTTTGTGCGCGAGCATGGGGCCACGTACCACATCGCCCACCGCCCACACGCCGGCCACGTTGGTTTTGCAATCGCCGTCCACCACAATTGCGCCGCGCTCGTCGAGCTGCAGGCCAATAGCTTCTGGGTTCAAACCAATCGTATTGGCAACGCGACCAATCGAGATGATGAGCTTGTCAGCATCCAAGACAATCGCTTCGCCTTTGGCATTGGTGTAATTGACGGTGACGTCCTTTTTGCCGTTGACGATGTCGCCGACTTTCACGCCGAGTTCGATCTTCAAGCCTTGCTTGTCAAAAGCCTTTTTGGCTTCTTTGGCAATTTGCTCGTCCACAGCACCGAGGAAGGTGGGCAGACCTTCGAGGATGGTCACGTCAGCACCCAGACGACGCCAGACAGAACCCATCTCCAAACCGATCACACCCGAACCAATCAGGACCAGCTTCTTAGGCACAGCACCAACACGCAACGCACCGTCGTTGGACAACACGTTGACTTCGTCAAATGGCGTGCCTGGCAACGCACGGGCGTTCGATCCAGTGGCGATGATGATGTGCTTACCCGTGATGACTTCTTCCGCTTTGCCTGCCACGTTGATGTCGTGGCCGGCTTCGGTCGTTTTAACAAAAGAGCCGCGGCCGTGAAAGAAGGTGACCTTGTTTTTCTTCAACAAGTACAAGATGCCGTCGTTGTTTTGTTTCACCACGGTGTCCTTGCGCGCCAGCATTTTGGCAACGTCCATCTTCACATCCTTGGCGCTGATGCCATGGTCTGCAAAATGGTGGTTGGCATGGTCAAAGTGTTCGCTGGACTGCAGCAAAGCCTTGGACGGGATGCAACCCACGTTGGTGCAGGTGCCGCCGGGTGCGGGGCCACCGGCTGCATTTTTCCATTCATCGATACAAGCGACTTGGAAACCAAGTTGTGCAGCGCGGATGGCTGCGATGTAGCCACCAGGGCCCCCGCCGATGACGACGACGTCAAATTGTTTGCTCATGTTTTTTACGATCCGTTTTAAATGTCGAACAGCAGTCGGGCGGGGTCTTCCAGAGCTTCTTTCATGGCAACCAGTCCCAGCACAGCTTCGCGGCCGTCAATGATGCGGTGGTCATACGACATCGCGAAGTAGTTCATCGGACGAACCACGACCTGGCCGTTTTCCACCATGGCGCGGTCTTTGGTCGCGTGCACGCCCAAAATCGCCGATTGTGGTGGGTTGATGATCGGTGTGGACATCATGGAGCCGAAGGTGCCACCGTTGGAGATGGAGAACGTACCGCCGGTCATCTCCTCCATGCCGAGCTTGCCATCTTTGGCTTTTTGGCCAAATTCAGCGATCTTCTTTTCAATGTCAGCAAAGCTCATCTGGTCGGCGTTGCGCAAGATGGGCACCACCAGACCACGGGGAGAGCCGACGGCGATGCCGATGTCAAAGTACCCGTGGTACACGATGTCGTTGCCATCGACCGAGGCATTTAAAACGGGGAATTTTTTCAAGGCGTGCACAGCAGCCTTGACGAAGAAACTCATGAAGCCCAACTTGCAGCCGTGTTCCTTCTCAAAACGCTCTTGCATGCGCTTGCGCATGTCCATGACGGGTGCCATGTTGATTTCATTGAAGGTGGTCAGAATGGCGTTGGTCGATTGCGATTGAAGCAACCGCTCGGCCACACGGGCGCGTAGGCGCGTCATGGGAACGCGCTGCTCTGGACGTTCACCCAAAACCACGGCAGGCGCAGCGACTTGGGGCAACGACTGGGTCGGCGCGCCAGTGGGGATCACAGCGGCAGTAGATTGAACACCACCCGCCACAGCGGACAGCACATCACCTTTGGTGACACGGCCGTCTTTGCCGGTTCCAGACACAGCGCCTACAGCCAGGTGGTTGTCAGCCATTATCTTGGCAGCTGCAGGCATAGCCACACCGGCTTTGCTGCTGGAGGCCGCTGCGGAAGCAACAGGGGTAGCAGCGGCTTGGGCTGTAGGTGTCGCAGCAACAGCAGATGATTTGCCATCTGTATCAATGCGGGCAATGAGCTGTTCGGCCGCCACCGTGCCACCATCGGCAATCAGAATTTCGCACAACACGCCCGCCGCAGGTGCTGGCACTTCAAGCACGACTTTATCGGTCTCGATGTCGATCAAAATTTCGTCAGCAGCGACAGACTCACCGACCTTCTTTTTCCACACCAGCATGGTGGCTTCAGCCACGGATTCAGACAGCTGCGGGACTTTAACTTCTACGATAGCCATAACAATTCTTTCTGTATTTCTGTATTTCTGTATTTCTGTGTTCGATTCAACGACTTATTTGGTCAGCACGAAGCCCTTGATCTTGACGAAAGCACCTTCTACCAGCGATTTTTGCTGTTCTTGGTGCAGGTGCGAGTAACCCACGGCCGGCGAAGCAGATGCGGCGCGACCGGAGTAACCGAGCTTTTGGTTAGGCAGCATGTTTTCGTGGATATAGTGCTGCACGAAGAACCATGCGCCCTGGTTTTGTGGTTCGTCTTGCGTCCACACCAATTCAGTGGCATTCGGGTATTTTTTAAGTTCAGCCGCGAATGCTTTGTGCGGGAAGGGGTAGAGTTGTTCGGCGCGCAAGATAGCGACATCATCGGCACCCAACTCTTCACGCTTTTTGACCAAGTCGTAGTACACCTTGCCTGAGCAAACCAATACACGTTTGACCTTGTCGGCTTTCAGCGCTTTGTTCTCAGGAATGATGGTTTGGAATGAACCCTTGGTGAATTCAGACACTGGCGACGTGGCGTCCTTGTTACGCAACAGTGACTTGGGTGTAAAGATGATCAAAGGCTTACGCAAGTCGCGAACCATTTGACGGCGCAAAACGTGGAAGATCTGGCTGGCTGTGGTGGGCTGGACGATCTGCATGTTGGTGTCAGCCGCCAATTGCATGAACCGCTCGAGACGTGCAGAGCTGTGCTCTGGGCCTTGACCTTCGTAGCCATGGGGCAACATCAAGGTCAAGCCGTTGACGCGGCCCCACTTGACTTCACCCGAGGCGATGAACTGATCGATCACCACTTGGGCGCCGTTGGCGAAGTCGCCGAACTGAGCTTCCCAAATGACCATCGTGTTGGGATCGTTGGAGGCATAGCCATATTCAAAACCGAGCACCGCTTCTTCAGACAAGATCGAATCGATCACGGTGAAGGGCGCTTGGTTCTCCGCCACGTTTTGCAAAGCGACGTAGGTGCCGATATCCCACTTTTCACGTTTTTGGTCATGAATCACAGCGTGACGGTGTGTGAACGTGCCACGGCCGCAATCTTCGCCAGACAATCTGACGGGGTAGCCACTGGCGACCAGCGAAGCAAACGCCATGTGTTCACCCATGCCCCAGTCGACAGGAATATCGCCACGACCCATGGCAGCGCGGTCGTCGTAAACTTTTTTGACCAACTGGTGTGGCGTCACAGAATCGGGAATGGTCGTGATTTTGGTTGCTAACCGCTTCCACTCCGCCATAGGAATAGCGGTATCACCAGCATCTGTCCACTTTTTGCCCATAAAGGGAGACCAGTCCACAGTGAACTTGGTCTTGAAGTTGGTCAATATAGGATCATCAGTATGCTTACCAGCCTCCAAGGCCGCGCGGTAGGTTTTAACCATGTCGTCGCCCAAAGTCTCACCTAACCCTTGTGCGGTCAACTTGTCTGCGAACAACTTGCGTGTGCCGGGGTGCGCTGCGATCTTTTTGTACATCAGAGGCTGGGTCAGAGCAGGGGTGTCTTGCTCGTTGTGGCCCAGTTTGCGGAAACACACGATGTCGAGCACGACATCTTTGCGGAACGTCATGCGGTATTCGAGAGACAGTTGAGTGGCCAAAACCACAGCTTCCGGATCGTCACCGTTGACGTGCAACACAGGGGCCTCGACCATCTTGACGATATCCGTGCAGAAAACGCTCGAGCGCATATCACGGGGGTCAGAGGTAGTGAAACCAATTTGGTTGTTCACAATGATATGCACCGTGCCGCCAGTGGCATACCCACGCGTTTGGGCCAACGCCAGGGTTTCCTGATTCACACCTTGGCCGCCAAAAGCAGCATCACCATGGACCAATACAGGCAATACTTGACTGCCAGTCGGGTCTGCGCGGCGGTCCATACGTGCACGAACAGAGCCCTCCACCACGGGGTTGACGATCTCCAAGTGCGAAGGGTTGAATGCCAAAGACAAATGCACCGGGCCACCCGCTGTAGACACGTCCGAACTGAAACCTTGGTGGTATTTCACGTCGCCAGCCGTTAACTCTTCAGGCGCGGTATGGTCGAATTCCGCAAACAGATCAGCAGGCAACTTGCGCATAGTGTTGACCAACACATTCAAGCGACCACGGTGGGCCATACCGATCACAACCTCTTGAATTCCTGTGAGGCCTGCAGAATGAATAAGCTCATCCATGGCCGCAATGAAACTCTCACCACCCTCAAGCGAGAATCGCTTTTGACCTACATATTTGGTGTGAAGATAGCGCTCCAGACCTTCTGCAGCAGTTAAACGCTCAAGAATAGTCTTCTTCTTATCGGCATTGAAATTGGGTTTACTGCGAATGCTTTCCAACTTCTCTTGCCACCAACGCTTTTCACCTTGGTCAGTTGCATACATGTACTCAGCACCCAAAGTTCCACAATAAGTTTCACGCAGGGCATTGAGCAGTTCGCGCAACGACATGTTCTTCTTGCCGAAAAATGTGTTGCTTGTGTCAAAAACAGTTTCTTGATCTGCATCAGTAAAGCCATAGAAAGAAGGCTCTAAGTCAGGAATACTGGGGCGTTCGGTGCGTTTCAACGGATCCAAGTCAGCCCAGCGCTGACCAACATTCCTGTAAGCTGCGATCAACTGCTGAACCGCTGTGCGCTTGCGACCCATTTCGACATTTTCGCTGGCCATAACAACTTTGGTGCCACCGGATTTGGCACGCTCAGCGAAGGCATTGATCACGGGTAAATGGGGTACATCTTTGGCATTGGAGCCATCGACAGCGGGCACATGCTGCAAGGCGTCAAAATATTCGCGCCAAGAATCGGGAACACTGCCAGGATTGGCCAGGTAGTTTTCGTACATCTCTTCGACATACGGGGCATTGCCGCCGAACAAATACGTGTTGCCTTGGTAGGCAGCATAGACGGAATTAGTCTCGCTCATTTTTCGCTGACCTTCGTTTCCCTGGAGGAAACATTAGTTGGTTGATATGTACCTTCCGCGACACGGCTGAACCGATTGGCGGATGCGACTGTGGCATGGGAAGGGCCGGAGTTACCCTGTCATTGTGCCATGGGAACACCAATATATAACTTACAGATTAATAAAATCAAATCACATTAGCGGAGAAACATTGAACTCGCGAGTCCTTAAGTTAACCTTTGATCAGCTCAAGAATCTGCTGCAATGCGGTCGGATCATCCATGGTCGTCAAATCACCTGGATCACGACCTTCAGCAACGGCTTGTATGGCACGCCTCAGCAATTTGCCGCTGCGTGTCTTGGGCAATGCCGTGACAAAAAACACACGTGACGGACGGGCAACAGCACCCAACTGCGAGTCCACCACCTTCATGACCTCTCCCTCCAGCTTTAAGCGTGCCGCCAATTCGGTCAGGCCTGAAGTGTCTTTGGCAATGGCAAAAGCCATGGCAACCTGCCCTTTGAGCTGATCAGCGACGCCAACGACTGCGACTTCCGCAATGTTGGGATGACTGGAAATACTTTCTTCTATTTCGCGTGTACCCAAACGGTGCCCCGCTACATTGATCACGTCGTCGGTTCGACCCAGAATAAAGTAATAACCGTCTTCGTCACGGACTGCCCAGTCAAATGTGCTGTAAACCAATTTTCCAGGAACCGTCTTCCAATAGGTTGTGACAAATCGATCGTCATCGCCCCATATAGTTTGGAGATTGCCAGGAGGAAGTGGACCTTCAATGGTCAACACTCCCTTCTGGTTCGCTCCCAGCAGTTCCTCTCCAGTCTGATCATCGACCAGTTTTACGTTGTAGCCATAAATCGCTTTGCCTGGCGAGCCAAACTTACTGGGTGCTTTTTCCACGCCATTGCAAATGCTCAAAATGGGCCAACCCGTTTCAGTCTGCCAGTAGTTATCAATGATGGCCTTGCCATTGAGCCCTTCAGAAATCCATTTGGCAGTGGGCTCGTCCAACGGCTCCCCTGCCAGAAACAAGGCTTGCAAGCTGGACAGGTCGTACTTTGTAAGAAGCGCAGGATCTTGTTTTTTCAACACACGGATGGCTGTGGGGGCACTGAACATGACATTGACCTTGTACTTTTCGACCAGGCTCCACCAGATTCCGCCGTCAGGTCTGATAGGTAAGCCCTCATAGAGAATGGTGGCCATGCCGCCAATCAAGGGGCCATAAATGATGTAACTGTGCCCTACCACCCAGCCAATGTCGCTTGTGCAAAAGAAAGTGCCTCCAGGTTTACCCTCAAAAATGTGCGGGATGCTAGAAGCCAAAGCTACGGTGTATCCACCCGTATCGCGCTGAACACCTTTGGGCTTACCGGTCGTACCTGATGTATAGAGTGTGTAGCTGGGATGAGTGGATTCGACCCATTCGCAAGGCACCACAGCATCTATATGCTTGGCCCGTTGGGTCGCGTAATCCACATCGCGACCTTGCACAGGAATGAATTCAGCCAGTTTTCGGTCCACCATGATTACGTTTGTCGGCTTATGGGCCGAGAGCTTGATCGCCTCATCCAGCAAGGGCTTGTAGGGTACGCATTTGCCTCCCCGAGAACCGGCGTCTGCACTGATGATGACTTTAGGGGTTGCATCTTCTATGCGCGTCGCCAAGGAGTGAGAAGCAAAACCTCCGAATACAACCGAATGGATGGCACCTAAACGGGCGCAAGCCAACATGGCGAAAGCTGCCTCAGCAACCATAGGCATGTAAATCAATACGCGATCACCTTTGACCACGCCCAGATCCCGCAATATGGCAGCCATGCGCTGGACTTCAGAATGCAGATCGCGGTAGGTGTAGATTTTTTCTTGGTCGGTTTCAGTCGACACGAATATCAAAGCAGCTTGATCGGCACGGTCTGTGAGGTGCCTATCGACCGCGTTGTGGCACAAATTGGTCTCACCACCCACAAACCATTTGGCAAATGGGGGGGTGCTGTAATCGCAGATCTGCTTAGGGGCCACCTTCCAGTCCACCAACTTGGATTGCTCTGCCCAAAAGGCTTCACGGTCATTGATCGAACGCGCGTGAAAGTCAGCAAATCTGGCCATGAATGTCTCCTCAAAATATGAATCATTTCGGGACTCCATGGCCCTACCGGCATGCAACCCTTCTGAATTCATAATTATTCATGAGGGACTTGCTAGAAACTGACTTTTTAAAAGTAAAACCCAGTCCACATTCAACAACGACCAAACGCATAAAAACTGGAAATGAGAGGATCAGAAACTTATTTGATCAGGCTTTGCCAATATCTAAACTCCGGATGCTCTGCGCTGCGTAGCCATTCAAAACCCACCATTTCTGTGGTCACCAATTCGGCACCGGCACCTGCCAAGCGGTCAAACGCCGCGTCACGGTTGCGTTCGTTTCGTGACGTGCAGGCATCGGTCACCACCCAGACATCAAATTCATCTTCTAGCAAGTCCAAGGCGGTTTGCAGTAAACACACATGGGCCTCGCAACCGGCAATCACGATCGTGTTGCGCTCGGGACTGGCGTTTTGATTCTTTTGCAAGTGGCGCGGCAAACTGCGCGCGTTGCCCTTGGGGGCCTCGGGCTCGGGCTTAAGCCATTCGCCCAAACCCTCTTCCATGGCACTGAACTGCATTTTGGCCAACACTTTTCGGCAAAATGCACTGATCTCTGGGCACATCTCACCCAATCCAGAAGGGTTTTGCGTGGTTCCCCACACCGGAACCGCCAATCGGTCGGCCAGTTGCGCAATTAAAGTGGCGTTGGCCCAGGTTTTTGGCCCATCGAACATCGCAGGCAACAAACGGTCTTGGTAATCCACCAACACCAGCTGTGATTCAGACAATTCCAAAAGCATTTAACAATCCAATAAGTGCATGAGGCATCATTGTCGCAGGCTTAAAGGCATAACATCAGCATTAAATTTTAAACAAAAAATTCCAATTAAATCAATACGATACAAGAACATCTTTAGCTTAATCTTTAAGATTATTGACGCGAGCAGCAGATCAGGTTATGATCAAAAACTATGCGTTTTTTATTCCTAATGATGATTTGGACCTGCGTGACCGCGTGGGCCGCGCCCACCGACGACGAGTTGGACCGGCAGGCCTTGGAGAAAGGCTTGGTCGCTCAACTTGGCGACCACTTCTCGCAAGCGCGCCAGTCCATGAGCGGCAAAGCCTCCGATTTGGTGGTGCAGGCCATGGGCCTGTTAGGCGTGCCTTACCGTCGTGGCGGCGCCAATGAGAACACCGGCTTCGATTGCAGTGGCTTTGTCCGTCACTTGTACGAGCAATCGATTGGTTTGGTGCTGCCTCGTCGCGCAGATGAGCAGGCCAAAGCGACCCAGTCCATCGACCGCAACGAACTCAAACCCGGGGACTTGGTATTTTTCAATACCATGCGCCGAACCTTTAGCCACGTGGGCATTTACTTGGGAGACGGTAAATTCATCCATTCGCCACACACCGGATCCTCAGTGAGGGTGGACGATATGCGTGAAGCCTATTGGAACAAGCGGTTCACGGGTGCGAGGCGTGTTGAAAGCGTCGAAGCCGAAAAACAACGCTGAAGACAACAGCCTCAAGTCCTCTGTTGAGTGAATGGACGACATAGCCGTCGGTTAAATGGTCACACCGCCATCCACAACCAAGCTCTGACCAGTCATGAAGGACCCGGCCGCTGCGGCCAAAAACACCGCAGCCCCTGCGATCTCGTCGGGTTCACCTATCCGACGCAAAGGGGTGGTGGCCGTGCGTTTATTCAGCATGGCTTCGTCTTCCCACAACGCGCGGGCAAAATCAGTTTTGATTAAGCCCGGCGCAATACAGTTGACTCGGATGTTGTTTGGTCCGTACTCAACAGCTAAATTTCGAGCCATTTGCATATCGGCTGCCTTGCTGATGCAGTAAGCGCCAATGACCGCTGAACCGCGCAAGCCCCCAATCGAAGAAACAATGATGATTGAGCCCTCTCGGCGCTCCACCATCTGCGGCGCAGCCATGCTGATCAACCAGTGATTGGCAATGATGTTATTGTCCAAAATTTTGCGAAATTGGGCATCGGCAATTCCGGCTTGAGGCCCGTAATAGGGGTTGCTCGCGGCATTACATACCAACACATCCACGCGACCCCAATGCGACAGGGTCTGATCCACCAAGTTTTGCAACTCATCTTTCGACGAGATATTGGCGGGCACCGCAATCGCGCTGTCTTTACCATATTGCGCTTGGATGGCCCGAACCACCTCTTCACACGCTTCTTTTTTGCGCGAAGAAATAACCACCTTGGCGCCGTGTTGGGCCATGCGCTCTGCAATCGAGCGGCCAATACCCCGAGATGAGCCGGTGATGATGGCCACTTTACCGCTGAGATCAAACAAATTCATGAGGAGTCTCCTTCATACAATAACTTGAACAACAACGTTCAAGACTTACGGGTAATTTCACTCGAAAATAATGCAATGAGCTGTCACCCCGGGCATAGGGTTTAGCACGAATAGACGCCCTTCATCGGTCAGACTACGCACAAGCTTGTCAGTGGTAAGGTCGGGGCCATGAAAACAGAAATTGATCATTTGGTGGTGATGGCGGCCAATTTGGAAGCCGGGGTTCAATGGTGTGAAGCCACACTCGGCATCACGCCTGGACCTGGCGGCGAACACGAGTTGTACGGCACCCACAACCGTTTATTCAAAATTGCCACACCCGAGAACCCGTTGGCATATTTAGAAATCATTGCCATCAACACGCATGCGGTACGCCCAAAAAAGAAGCAGCCCACGCGCTGGTTTGACATGGACGATGAAACCCTTCGCGCAGACGTGGCCCAAGAACCCCGCTTAATGCACTTTGTTGCCAGCACGCCGGATTTGTTGGCAGCACGCATGGCGTTGCGTATGGTCGGGATCGACCGGGGGCCGGCCATTCACGCCAGCCGCCGCACGTCCAAGGGTGTTTTGAATTGGCAAATTTCTGTGCGCGCCGACGGGCAACGCCTGTTCAACGGCGCCCTACCCAGCCTGATCCAGTGGGGCAAACCCGTGGCCGCCGATCCGCTGCGCCTGCATCCTCGCAATAGCCTGCCCCGCTCGGGGGTCACGCTGCACAGTTTATCGGTGCAGCACCCGAGTATCGACATGCTACAAGCCGCTTTTGTGGCTATCGGCCTGAGCCAAGTTGAAGTGACAGAAGGCGCTGCCAATATCACCGCCACTTTGAATACACCCAAGGGCTTGGTGAATTTGCAAAGCCACGGGATATGAACGTTTTCAGAGTTGCGCGTCAGGCCACTTTGCGAGCCTGCACCTTGGCGTAAGCGGCCCACAGTTTGTGGTGCATCTCGCAGCCCTCCATTTGCAAACCCGGCGCTGAAATGCCCATGAACCGATCAGTTTGTGCAATCAGGGCACGCGCCTGGGCCACGACACCAGCACCGTAAAGCTGCCGAAGCGACGCCAAGTAAGGCGCGGTGTCACCTAAATCGGTGAGTTGAATCAGGCTTTCAACACAGGCATAGACCGCGCGGCGTTGCGGCTTGAGTTGGTCAAAATGGCGCAACCATTCGCAGCCCTCGATGGTGGCGGCTTCATCGCCGCAGGCCAATGCCAACAGCGTTTTCAATTCGCCAACACGCAAGTCGGACCAAAAAGAGCCTGCATCGGCCACCATGCCGATCACGGTCGAGATGGGACGTTGATCAGCCAGGCTGGATTCGTTGAGTGTGGCCAACAAATCCGCGCACTCTTCGTTGTCCAGATCGGGTAAGTTCAGCACGGCTTCCCGCCAAGGATTAGCGATGCTGTTGTTCTCAAAGTCAAGGTCGTCGACTGGGTAAATTTCCGACATACCGGGCACCAACACACGGCAAGCGTACACACCTAAGTGCTCAAAATCTGCGATGTAGACCTCAAAACCGTCTTGATGAATGCGGTTCAGCGACCACGCGTAGTCTTGCGCAGTGGTGCTGGCGAAATTCCAATCTACAAACACATAGTCGGGGCTTTCACTCAAAAAGCGCCAATGAATCACGCCGCTGGAATCGACAAAATGGATCTCGATATTAGGCGCGCTGGATGCCTCTTCCAAATCGAAAGTAGGCGGCGGGAAACCCGCCAACGTATCCAGCGCCCTGCCCTGTAGCAACTCAGTCAAAGCACGCTCTAGGGCCACTTCAAAGCGCGGATGGGCCCCAAAACTGGCAAAGCAACCTTGATCTTCGGGGTGCAGCAAGGTCACGTTCATGACCGGATACTGGCCGCCCAACGATGCGTCCTTGATCAAAATACCGAATCCTGCAGCACGTAAAGCGGTAATGCCTGCCGCAATGCGTGGGTAACGCTGCAGCACCGATTCAGGCACATCGGGAAGGCAAAGGCCTTCGCTGATGATCTTGCCTTTGATGTAACGCTCAAATATTTCTGACAGCGCTTGGGTTCTTGCCTCTACCGCTGTGTTGCCGGCGGACATACCGTTGCTGACATACAAGTTGCCAATGATATTGACCGGTATGTAGGCCGTGGCCCCGTCACTCTGGCGGGTATAGGGGATTGCGCAAATGCCACGCTCTTCATTGCCCGAGTTGAACTCGACCAAATTTCGAGCGTCGATGTTGCTCTCAGGGTTGTAAAACGCATGCAGTTCAGGGTTCAAAACGCCCTCTGGCCAAGAGCCATTTTCAGGAATATCAAACCAGCGTTCTTGGGGGTAATGCACAAAAGTTTGATTCGCGACATCAGGGCCGAGGTAAAAATGGGTCCAGAAATAATTGGTCGCCAAGCGCTCAAAAAACTCACCGAGCGCACTGGCCAAACAGGCCAAACGTGTTGCGCCTTTGCCATTGGTGAACAAGATGGGGCAGTCGCGATCCCGAATGTGCACCGACCAAATGCCCTCAACCGGATTGAGCCAGCTTTTTTCTTCAATGTGAAACCCCAGGGCCTGCAGGCGGGTTTGCATGGTGTTGATCGTAGCTTCCAGCGAAGCGTCTTTGCCAGGGATGAAACTTTGTGAACTCACAGCACGCTGCCTTGAAAAAACAAAAAATAAGGCAGAAAACAACTCTACCGAGAATCACCAGCAATAGGCTAAGCCTTTTGCGGTGCTTGTATTGTCAGGGAAGATAGGCCAACTCACTGAAGCGTGCTTTTTTTTCAAACTTCTTTAGGCAAGCTTGCCAGCAATGCCATGCCTATGGCCATGACACCCGCAGTCACCCATAAAGCCCCGTGAAACGTACCGGTCACTTGAGCCATGGCACCGGCTACCACTGGGGCAATGATCTGCGCTGCGCCGTAACTCAGCGTGAGACGCGCCATGGCCTTGCCGGGATTGTTCGGTGAGCGGCGTCCTACCAAAGCCAGCGTCAAGCTGACAATGCCAATGAAGGTGGCGCCATAGCCCACAGCGCCTGCTAATGCGGCAGCCAATGAACCCGACAGTGCAGGCAACAAGATGGAGCAGGTTTGCAAGCAAAACGCCAACAGCAAAGCACGCGTGTCACCAATTCGGCGGGCCACACGGTCCCACACAAAAACTGCAGGCATTGCCGCCAGCCCCACCAAAGCCCATGCCCAGGCACCATGCCCGGCCAATGTGGGTTCACGCTCGACCATAGCCACAATGAAGGTAGCACTGATCACAAAGCCCCAGCCCGCCGCAAAATAGCTGCCGCCCATGGTCAGCAACCAACGGCGAGACACAACCGGTGTGGCCAAAGACTGAACGGCAACTTGCGCTGGCACGGGAGGCCGCCAGTGCCAGGCGGGTATAAAAAAGACCCCTCCCAAAGCTGCCAAGGCCAGCCACTGGTTGGACCATAAGGGCCACAACTGCGCGAAGCCCCAAGACCCTAAGGCGGTGACGATAATGCTCAGGCCAATGCCCATGAAAAACGTCCCGAGTTCTGGACGCCGGCCCTGCCGCATCAACCATCCCAATACCAATCCGGAGCCCAATAACATGCCGCCAGCGCCACACAAACCGCCCAGGTAGCGCCATATCGCCCAGGCTGGCATCCAGTCGGTCAAAGCCATCGCGGCGGTGGTCACAATCGCCAGCCACAAGCCCGTGCTGTAAAGGCGGTGCCGCCAGCGCACATCATCGATCCAGGCAGTGGCCAGCGCCCCGGTGATGTACCCGGCGTAATTGATGGCGGCCAATCCGCCAGCAGCGGCATCCGTCAAACCAGTTTGGGCTTGCAAACTGGGCAGCAAGGGGGTGTAGGCAAAACGTGCCAAGCCAATGGTTAACACCAAACCGCAAATGCCGCCCGTCAGAACTTGCCAGGGTTGAAGCGAGTCGCGTGGTTCAGCCATAGAGTGCTTAAAACTGCCCCGCACGCGCAGGTTGTTTCATGCCTGCGTCCACCCAGGCTTTCACAATATGACGGTTGAACTTGAAAGACGGGTCAACCTTCCACTGCGCCAGCAACTCGCCACCTTCGTCTTGCGCACGCAAGGAAGCGGACGGGTTGTCTTCGTCCGGCTCAATGTCCAGCATGACCGTCACCCGTCCTGCAGGCCCCTCCACCGAAAGGCTCTGGTGGAGGCTGGCATGCAATTGCTGCTCAGAGCGGCGTACAAATTCGCCGGCTGTTTTCACCAGGGTGATGAAAGCATTACCGTCCAGCGGCTTCGGATTTTTTTTGTCGCGCCCCATGGTCCACGGGCCGACCAAGGCGGGCTCCGTCTGCCCAGTTTTGAACATCGCCACCGCCCAGCCATCGTCGTCTTCATTTTTGACGACGCGGGCCGTCCAGAGCTCGTCTTGCCAAACGCGGGGTTCTTGAATCAGCGGGTTGTCTTCGGTCAAAGCTTGCTTTTCTGTGAAAGTGAAGGGATGGGCCATTTTGACCCATCTTGACCTGATGCTTTTGAACAATCAACCCACATGGGCTCCTGTAAAGTTCAGCCAGACCACAGGAATCAGCATGCACAAATCAAAAACTACCGCAACCCCCAATAGCGGACCCGGCTTTGACAGCCTCGATTCAGACCTGCTGATTGTGGGCGCAGGCCTGTCGGGCATCGGCGCGGCGCGCCATCTTCAAGCCCACAGCCCCCATACCCGCTGGGCCATGGTAGAAGCACGAGCAAGCTTGGGCGGCACATGGGACTTGTTCCGCTACCCCGGCGTACGCTCAGACTCTGATATGCACACGTTGGGTTATGACTTCAAACCTTGGACAGATCGCAAAGCCATAGCCGATGGGCCGTCCATCCTGCGCTACATCCAAAGCACCGCTGACGAATCAGGCATCACAGGGCAAATTCAATTTGGCCGAAAAGTGATGCGCGCAGATTGGTCAACTGCCCGCTCCTGTTGGTGCGTCACTTTGTCACAAGCAAACGGCTCTCAGGAGTTAGTGACAACCCGATTTTTGTACCTTTGCAGCGGATATTACAGCTATACCCAGGCGCACCAACCCGCATTTGAAGGCCAAGCCACATTTCAGGGAAAGTGGGTGCACCCGCAGTTTTGGCCACAAGACCTGGACTACAGCGGCAAAAGGGTGGTGGTGATTGGCAGTGGCGCCACAGCCGCCACGCTGGTGCCGGCCATGGCCGCCAAGGCAGCACATGTGACTATGCTGCAGCGCTCTCCGACGTATATGGTTTCGCGCCCAACTGAAGACGCCATGGCCTTGAATCTCCAGCGATTCTTGCCCGAGCGCTTGGCGCACAACCTGACGCGCTGGAAAAACATTTTGCTGGGTATGTATTTCTTTCGTCTGTCACGCCGTTACCCAGACAAGGTTAAAAACCATTTGATTGGCCTGACACAACAGCAACTGGGTACTGACTTTGATACGGCCAAGCACTTCACACCACGCTACAGCCCTTGGGACCAACGCATTTGCTTAGTGCCGGATGGCGATCTTTTTCGCGAAGTTCGCGCTGGGCATGCATCGGTCGTCACAGACACCATTGTGCGCATCACACCGAACGGCATTGAATTGGCCAGCGGCGAGCACCTAGCGGCCGATATCATCATCAGCGCTACAGGTTTGCAACTTAACGCTTTGGGCGATATTGCCTTCAGCGTGGATGGGCAAACCTACAACCCCGCACAGGCCATGGCCTACAAAGGAATGATGTTGTCTGACCTGCCCAATGTGTTCATGGCCATGGGGTATACCAACGCATCATGGACGCTCAAAGCCGATTTGACTGCGAGCTATGTCTGCCGACTTTTGAAACACATGGAACACCATAGCTATTCACAGGCCGTGCCGCGCAAAGACCCTCTTGTGAAGGCGCAGCCTTATTTTGATTTTTCATCAAGCTATGTGCAGCGCGCAACGTCTGTTCTGCCCATGCAGGGAGACCGCGCGCCTTGGCGAGTGCATCAAAACTACCTGGCCGATATGCTCAGCCTGCGCTGGGGCCGCTTGGACGATGGCGTCATGCAATTTAAAGGTCATGCCAAGACCGAACATGCTGACCTGAGCGTGACAAGGTCCGAACCCGACTAAAATAGATGGGATTGAAAGACCGTGAATGACAGAGCACAAGACTGAACACTACGCAGCACTCGGGCTCAAGAGCGATGCAAGCCTTGCTGATATTAAAAAAGCGTTTCGCCAAAAAGCATCGCAATTTCACCCTGACCGCAACACAGCCGATGAAGCACCTGCGCGATTTCGCGAAGTTCAAGAGGCCTATGACGTGCTTTCGGATGATGCCAAGCGGCAAGCCTACGACGACAACCGTCGGCGTAATTTATTGGATGACCCAGCTCTCACAGCGCTTGAGATCTGGCAAACATACTTCGCCCCTCTGCGGTCAAAAACCAACCCGCCAAAGATTTGAACCGATGCATATTTCTTCTTTTTTTCTTGAACTTCGCAGTGCTTATCAAGCCGAACTGGACGACCTGACTTTCGACTCCGAGGGCCGCAATGTTTTGCGTAAACGATTGACTGAAAAACGGCAGGAGCTGGGTTTCTTATTTCAGTTAATGGATTTGCACCCTGAAATGGTGGCTGTCGTCCTGCACCAGGCTTTCACGTTCACAGTGCCCACCGTGATGGACCATTTTTTAACCCATCACGATGATGAGTTATTGGCTTGGGGCAAATTGAAGCATGCCTTGAAAATAGAAGTATGGGCTCAGCCCATTGTGGACCAAATTTTGCTCGAGCCTATGGGCGAATGGTTTATGAGTGTGGCTGCAGCACTTGAATACATGCACAGCAAACCCCTTAGCGCAGACAACCGACCTGTTGTCAGCCAAGAAGATGCTGATAAAGATGGGCATGAAGAAACCTCATCGCGACACGAAGGCAGTGATGATCACCGCGAAGCCACCGCTGAAGACGGAGAAGAAGCTGATGAGCGTGCCCGTGAAGAGGCTGGAAATGACTGGCTGGCTGGACAAGGCTTTGACCGCAAGGATAGATCATGAAAAGTGATTCGAATTCCAGCGCGGTCGCATTGATCGCTAAAACGCAAAGCTTGATCGCATCTGGCGACATTGTGGCCGCTGAAGCGGCCCTGGTCGAACTGGCTGACGAGCAAGGTGACAACGCTTTGATGGTCGTCCTTGAACAACTTCCCGCCAAGGACATGCTGGCCGTTATTCGGGAATATGACAACTCTAAAGAGTCTGTCATTAATTTGTTGGTGACCCCCGCTCAATTCGCACGGGCAGTTGTTATCGAGAAGCAATACAAAGACCTGTCCCGAACGCATTTGCGCGGCATGATGAATGCGATCATTTTCAGAGATGATGCTGACCCTGTAGAGTTCTTGACGCACATTGGTGACCTCGAAGGGGGCGCCGAAGCTTTGGCAGACTACTTTTCTGAAAAATGGAGCCGTATCGAAGCTTTTGCATGTACAGGCCTCTTCGACGCGGTGGAAGATGATGGCCGCATGCTTTCTGAAAATGCACTCTTCTCTTCGGCTCACGTCAGACCTAAATTGGATGAAGATGAGGTCGCTGACCAAGACTGGATGCAAATGGCATGGACACTGCGCTACAAATGTCCTGATTTATTTGTAGAAATGCTTTTGGTCTTACGCGCTAAAGCCAGGGCACACGACCTTGGACTTTTGAATGAAGAAGATCCATCCGAAGACGATGGAAAAATAGAAACCAGCGCCACAGATCGAGGCAAGATCACACAGGCCGCGATAGATCCAGACGAAGAGTCGGCCATTTAAAACTTATGAGCGTTCAATCAGAAACCTCAAGAGCGGAGCCTTCCACTTCGGTGGCGCTTTTTGATGCCAGTCCTTTTTTTGAAAAAGTATTTTTCTTCGGAGTTCAACACGGCATCCTGGATCAAGCCAAACTGGACAGCATCCAAAACGACGCTCCCAAAGGCATGGTTCAGATTGCAAGGTATTTTGGAAGTGAATTTCTGCGCCCTGAATTGGAAAAAGCCCGGGACCGCATTATCAATTTGGTGAGTATGAATTTGGAGCATGAAAGTGGTGGCGATTTGGCTGTCGCTGCAAAAATTCTCCGCGAGAACAGTTTCATGTCCCGCTCCAAAGCCGCTTCAGACATGCTCAAGGCCTTGATTGCCATGCCGCAAAACAGCCATTTTGGAATGAATGAACACGGCAGTTTCAGCGACAAGCACATTCCGCAATTGGCAAAATGGACCTTGTCTAATTTAGCCGAATACCAATCCGAGCTGGTCAAACGACAGGCTGTTGCACAACTCATCGATGCTGCTCAGTGGTTGGCTGACAGTTTAGGAATGGACGCGGACGATCTGGAGGATGCAGGGCCTGATGCCGAAGCCGTTATTCGTACTGCGTTATTGGTGCAGCATTGCCCGCAAAAAACGATTCCAGATTGGCTGAATTTTCAACAATTGATATTGTCTTTGCGGAAAAAAAACGGCACAAAACCAATTCATTTGATTCTGCCAAAGGGTTTGCCTTCTGATTACAAACTCATTGTTGAACAGGTGCTTGAAACCATGAAAATGGATTTACCCAAAATTCTTGATGCCACACTCACACCACAAAAGTTATTCAATCAAACCCCAGCTTTTGTGGGCCGGTATTTCTGGATCGAAGACAGCCTTGCTCAGATCGATCATTTTGACCGTGAGGCAAGTGTCATTTGGAACAAGGTTACCAAAGGACACAGTGACGACAGCTCATTGCTGACAATGTTTCTTTGCATTGGAGCCGGTGTTTCGGGCAAAACCCTGTTGACCGAAAAATCCGCTTCAGCTTTGATCCGCAAAATCCGCAAATCAGGTTTGCATTCGCCTTTGGTCACTCAATTTATTCTGGAACAAGCCCCAGTTCAATATCAATCTGATTACATCCATTTATGGGAGCGCTTTTTTGAGGATGCGCAAGCCACACTTCAAAGTGACCGCGATTACAAGTTGCATGATGCGTTGGTCTTGTTGCGGAACGATTGCAACATCAGCGATTAATAAGTAACAAATTTACGCACCATTTGTAACACTTTAAAACTCTATCAATAAAATCCAATGCCAGAGCACGATATGCTTTGCGAATGAACTCGACAACACGCTCTATTAGCTCCTTCGCCTCGGTTTTGCTTTCTTGCGCACTGTTGGCCTCTTGTGGCGGCGGAGGGAGCTTGGAACTCGCCGAGCCCAAAATCCCGGAGGTTACGGGACAAGGTGCTTTGGTGGGTGTGGAGGCTTTGCCTATTTTTTCCGCACAATTTTTTCGCGATGGCCTGGCGGCTCAAAATGCCATTGTTCCAAGTGCCAAGCCCATTTATGACGTTAAAGCATGGCGAGTTCGCTACATGACATTGAATGGCCAAGGACTGGCTGTGGAGGCTTCCGGCTTGATTGGAATTCCTGTTAAATCCCAAGGATCACTCAGCCCCGTTGTCAGCTATCAGCACGGCACCATTTTCAAAGATGCACAGGCGCCTAGTAACAATCTAATTGCAACTGAACCCACCTTATTAATGGCATCCATGGGCTACATTGCCGTGGCACCTGACTATGTCGGTTATGGCGCAAGCAAAGGCAAAGAACACCCCTATTTAATGGCCACACCCACAGCCAATGCGGTGATTGATTTACTCACTGCAACAAGAATCTGGCGTCAACGCGAAGGTTATGGAAGCAACGGGCAGTTGTTCTTGATGGGCTATTCTGAAGGTGGCTACGCCACGGTCGCAGCACATCGAAAAATGCAATCTGACAACAGTGTTCACCTACCCCAGCTAGCAGGTGTTATTCCTGGCGCTGGCCCCTACCATGTCGGCGAAACTTTGAATGTACTGTTGCTTCGTGTTCGTGACCAAAACCCTTTGATTGGTGGTTTGCTCAGCCCAGGACTGCTTAAAAATTTGGGTGCGACTGTGCGAAATGAAGTTCGCCGTCAACTTGTCAAAGCCTTGATTCCCTCGGATGCAGATGTCACATTGAACACCACCTTCATTGACTATTTTTTAGCCGACGATACCGCAGCCTTGGACAGGGATTGCAACGTACACGATTGGGCCCCTTTAAAGCGGGTCGATCTCTTTCACGGCAAAGACGATCAAACGGTCCCCTACTCGTCCTCAACCCGCACCTTGCAAGCCATGCTAAGTCGCGGTGCAACATCGGTGTCATTAACGAATTGTTCAGCAACACCTTCTGGCCACTTGGAATGCGTACCGTCCTATTTTGACTTTGCCCTCATGAATCTGAAAGCGGTTGCGAAAGGTCTCTGATTTGATTAGGGTAAACCCGACGGCCGGCACCCTCTTTCCATAAATCCATCGGGAATCGCCTAATATGCGTGTCATCGCGCCAACTACTATCGATTACGATGACAAATCCTTCCGTTACGCAAGCTGCCATGGGCAGTTTTGCATCCGCATCAGACCCACGCCTTGCACAGGTCATGGCTCTTTTGGTTAAGCATCTTCACGCATTTGTCACTGAATCCAAACTCACCAAAGAAGAATGGATGAAAGGCTTAGAGTTTCTGACGCAAAGTGCCGCTATCACCGACTCAGAGCGTAATGAATTCAGTCTGCTGTCTGACATTTTGGGGATTTCATCTATTGTGGATGTTGTTTCTCAGCCAGTGGGGGGAACCTCCAGCAGCGTCTTGGGGCCTTTTCACAGCCATGACTCACGTCTGCAACCCAATGGGGTCGACCTCACAGGCGACCAACCCGGCGATAGAACCTGGCTTCATGGGTATGTCTTAGATCAAGAAGGACATGCCATTGAAAATGCCGAAATCGACTTTTGGCAAAACGCCGACAACGGTTTGTACCCTGCCCAAGACTCAGCCCAGGATCCACACAACTTGAGGTGCAAAATCAAATGTGCAGCGGATGGCAGTTTCAATTTACTGACCATTCGCCCTCATCCTTACACCGTTCCGACCGATGGCCCTGTGGGTGCCTTATTGGCCGCAAGCAATCGCAGCATCTGGCGACCGGCTCACTACCATGTCATCGTCAGTGCCCCCGGCTATATTGGCTTGGTAACGGAACTGTTTCCGCAAGAATCTGATTACATCGACAATGACACTGTGTTTGGCGTACGTGAAGGTTTGATCGTGCCTTTTGTCAAATCCAGTAATGTAGAAATCGCAAACCGTTATGACCTTGATGCCCCGTTTTACGAAGTGAAATTCGACTTCAAATTGGTCAAGCAGACCTGATTAAATTAGACAGACTCCATCACAAGAGACAAAATCATGAAGAAATTTAATGGGATCAAAGCACTAGGGCTCGCCGCGATGGTGACGGCATTTATCGGATTGGATGCCCGCGCCCAAACCGACTGGCCTAAGGTCAAACCCGTGACTTTGCTGGTTGCATTTGCGCCTGGCGCCTCTACGGATATTGTTGCCCGGTCATTGACACAAAAACTATCCGAATTAACCGGTGGTAACTTCATTGTAGAAAACAAGGGCGGTGCAGGCGGCAATATTGCATCAACCCAGGTCAAACGGTCCGCACCCGATGGCTACACTATATTGGTTCACAGTGTGGCATTTGCCGTGAACCCCTCTCTTTATGCAGATGCCGGCTACGATGCCGTGAAAGATTTCTCACCGGTTGCGCTGGGTCCAAAGACGCCCAATATTTTCACAGTCAACCCCAGCGTGCCCGTTAAATCTTTGCCTGAATTGGTCGAAGCCGCCAAAAAAGCCCCTTTTAATTACGCATCTTCTGGCATCGGCACCACGACCCATTTATCGATGGAGCGACTCAAGTCGGCAGCTAAAATTGACATTGTGCATGTGCCTTACCAACCTGCGGCAGCGATTAATGCGGTTGTGGCCGGACACACTCAAATTGCATCGACCTCGATGCCCCCTGCGGTTCCGATGATCAAAGCGGGCAGACTCAAAGCACTCGCCGTCACCAGTGCCACCCGCTCCCCCTTGCTTCCTGATGTTCCTTCCATCACCGAGTTCGGCTACAAAGAGTTTGATGACTACACTTGGTTCGGATTCTTTGCGCCTGCAGGAACCCCTGCCGCGGTGATAGAAAAGCTGAATGCGGCATTGAACCGCGCAATGGAGTCGCCCGATATCGTTGAGAAATTTGCCCAACTGGGCATGTCCAGTACGCACAACAATGCCACCGAATTTGGTAACTTTTTAAAATCAGAAGTTCCTAAATGGGCAGCTGTCGTCAAGAGCTCAGGCGCCAAAGCAGACTGAGTGCCACCTGCCTTGCAGCTTTGGCGCTGAAAGGCTTAGGGTCTTGTCATTTCCAAAGCGCGTTGGTAGTAGCTCAAATCCAGGTATTTGTCTGGCGCTGGCGCTTGGCCACCCCACATGCCCAGTATCTCTGCGCGTATGGACAGTAAATTCTTGAAACCCTGCATATTGAAAGCGCAATCTCGACTCAAGCCACTTCCCGGCACAAGCAACTCGTCATACGTTGTTGTAGCCATGCGGTTGTCCACATTGAGCTCACGTTGCAACACTTTGATGGTTAATTCCTTTTGAGCCGGGTCAAAAACTGCCCTGCAAGCTTCAACGTAGGCTGTGATGTAACGCTGAACCAAGACTGAGTTTTGTTGCGCCCAAGCACGCATAGTCCACATGCCTGTTCCTTGATAAGGTCCATACAAATCAATGGTGCGTCCCAGACTTTTGGCACCCCGGTCTTTCGCAATCACGGCCCAAGGGGCGAAGTTCATAGTGGATGAGCCTTCAGGTGTTGATAACGCATTAGTACGCGACTCAGAGCCACCCAATGGCACAATTTTGTAATCCTTGCCAGCGATTAGTCCGGCATCTTTGAAGATTTTTTGGCCTAAGACCGAGTAGGCTGTTCCTGGCGCATCAACGACGAAATTGCGACCTTTCAAGTCGCTTATTTTTTCAATCTCGGGTCTGACCAAAAGCTCCATCATGCCGCCCTCGCCTCCCATCAAAATGACCACATCCTTTTGAGCGACTTCAACCATCGCGACGGCGTTATCGACGCCGCCATGGGCGATTTCAAATTTTCCATCAGCCAATCCGGCCCTAAGTACATCCGAATTTGGCGTGAAGCTCAATACAGGCTTGATTCCTTGGCGTGCAAAATAGCCTTTTTCAATACCCATATAAAGCGGAACATTGCTCGCACCTCGAAACACATGGACACGCAATGCGACTGGTTCAACTGAAGAAGCAGACAGTTGTTGTGCGCCGACCCCAGACATCAAAAATAAGGAAAGAAGCAATAGTTTCAAAGTCATGACAAGGCCTTTCATTGGGTGAAATCGACACGTTGGGCTAATTTTTTATTCATCGCAATTTCTTCTGCGACCGTCTTGGCAAACTCAATAGGAGAAGAGCCTGCTACCGCAAACCCTTGTTCTGCAAAAGCGCGCTTGACCTCAGGTTCTTCTAATATTTTGGCAACTTCGTTGCGCAGACGATTAACGAACTCTAAGGGCACACCCACTGGAAACCAGAATCCGTACCAAGGGGTATAGGCGAATCCTTTGATAGCGGCTTCATCGACAGTCGGCACATCAGGCAATTCGCTCCATCGTTTACGGGCAGTAATGGCCAAGGCTTTGAGCTTACCGGCTTTGATTAAAGGCAACACCGCTGTAGGTGCCCCGATCACAAAGTCGATACGCCCCGCGACCAAATCATTGAGAGATTGACTGACGCCTTTAAAGGGGACATGGGTCATTTTGACGTCGGCAGTGCTGCTTAAAAATTCGCCCGCAAAGTGCATCACATTGCCGACACCGCCCGAGCCAAATGTGTATTTACCTGGATTGGCTTTCGCGTCAGTCAGTAATTCCTTGAGGTTTTTAGCAGGTAAATCTGGTCGCGCAGCCACGATAAAGCCTACGCTATTGGCGACCAGCGTCACGGGTGCAAAGTCTTTGATGGGGTCGTAGGGTAGCGTCGAGCTGATCACGGGTAAGCTGGCATGACTTGAAGAAGTGTTCAGTAAAGTGTAGCCATCAGGTGCAGCCTTGGCGACAATGTCGGTGCCTATTGCGCCCCCTGCTCCCGCGCGGTTGTCAATCACAATGGGTTGCCCTAATACTGAGGAAAGCCGCAAATTGATTGTTCGGCCAATGAAATCCATGGGCCCTCCCGCAGCATAAGGTATCACCATTTTGATAGGACGATTGGGGTAATCGCGCGACCCCACCGGTTGGGCTGCAATGTGCAGCGGAACCAAACAAAGCAAAAACAGGCGAAGACTTAGCATGAAGGATCCAGATGAAGGGGTTTGTCGTCTATGTTGTCATCAATAATAACGACAAACAGAAAAACTGTGGAACACCGTCGGAGCCAGGCTCTCACGAAGTCATCTTGGTTACACCATCAAAGTCACGCAAGCTTCAACATGGCTCAAACCAAATTGCTCGGAACCTTCAAATGATCCAAAGAAGACAACTATTACAACTTTCGGGTTTAGGCCTGAGCTTCAGTTCAGGCCAATCAACCTGGGCGGCAGGCTTCCCCGAAAAACCCATCAAATTGGTCATGCCTTACCCCACGGGTGGTGGTGCAGATCAGTGGGGGCGCATTGTGTGCGGTAAAGCCGAGAAAATTTTGGGCCAACCCATCGTTTTTGATTACAAGCCGGGCGGAAGTACCACCATAGGAGCAGATGCGGCAGCCAGGGCCCCCGCCGATGGTTACACCATTCACTTGATCGACAGCACTGCATTCGCCTATGTTCCCAATATGCGCAAGGTAAGTTATGACCCCATCAAATCGTTCACACCCCTGGTTCATTTAGGGGCCTTGCCTATGGCATTGGTGGCCCATCCTTCGGTTCCTGTTAAAAACCTGCAGGAGCTAGTGGCCTACGCAAAAGCCAATCCAGGCAAACTCAACTGCGCAAGCGCTGGCGTGGGATCACCCCATCACTTGATTGCGGAATTTTTTAAAATGCGTGCAGGCATT
This sequence comes from Comamonadaceae bacterium, assembly GCA_947373105.1. Lineage (GTDB taxonomy): Bacteria > Pseudomonadota > Gammaproteobacteria > Burkholderiales > Burkholderiaceae_C > Limnohabitans_A. The sequence goes on from CANBWK010000001.1 coordinate 66,230, forward strand.
TCTATCAATCACGTCCCCTACAAAGGTGCCTCACAGTACATGGCCGACTTGGTTGGCGGCCAGGTGGATTTGGCGGTATCGACCTTGGGGCCCGCCGTGCCTCACCTTCAAACCGGCCGCATTCGTGCTTTAGGCGTTTCCACTTCAAAACGTTCAAGCGCCCTACCTGACGTTCCAACCATTGCTGAGCAAGGATTTGAAGGTTTCGATGAAAAGCCTTGGAACTGTTTTGTGACAAACACAGGCGTTCCCGCCGAAGTTTTAGACAGACTGCGGGCGGTCTTTCGGACTACCTTGGATGACCCCGAAGTTCTTGCTGCTTTGCGAAAAACAGGCGTCGAAGAAATCGGCACCATGCCACTCGCACAGATTGGAGAGCAGATGCGCTTGGATTACATCAAATGGGGCGAGGTGATTCGGCGAGCGAAAATCACCATGGACAGTTAATCTAAAAACCCTTTCGCTGCATCTGTATGAGCTCCTCGTTCTAAATCGAACGCGAGCTAGAACTTGCATTAAACCATTCAACTCAATCGCCATGCCAATTAAAATTTGGCGTTTTTACTATAGGAATCATCCATGCGTTTGGCATCTTTTTCGGCACACTCCAAGCCTCATCTGAAACGGACAGGTGTCTTGTGTGGTTCCCAGTTATTAGACCTTCAGGTAGCGGCCCACCTACTAGAGCCACAAGCGACAACTTTCCCAGGTTCTATGAAGGATTTGCTGGCTGCTGGCCCGGAGGGTCTCGCTAGAACGCGCAGCCTTTTGGCGCAGGCCTTAAACAATAAGCAAGAACTTCTTGAAGCCCTCTACGAATTGTCAAGTATTGATTTTTTACCGCCTATTCAGGATGCGCATAAATTTTTATGCGTTGGCAAAAACTACCGCACCCATCTCGAAGAATTAAAACGAACGGACCTCATTAAAGAACTCCCAGAAGAGCCCACAGGATTCATCAAGTTAAATGATTGCCTCACAGGTCACAACACAGATGTTGTGCGTCCTTCTTCAGTCACTAACCTCGACTACGAGCCCGAACTTGTATTTGTCATTGGCAAAGCGGCCTACCAAGTCAGTGCTGAAAATGCATTTGATCATGTGGCCGGCATTACCATCCTGAACGATCTGACATGCCGCGATACTCAAAAAAGAGAGGTTGCCTCAGGATCGCGTTTTTGGACGGCCAAGAATGCCCCTGGTTTTGGCCCACTCGGACCCTACATCATTACGATGGACGAGGTCCCAGACCCCTACAACATCTGGGTCACTTGCAGCGTCAATGGTGAGCAGCGAATGCGCGTCAATACCAGCGATCAAATTTGGAAATTACCTCGAATCATTGAACACTTTTCTCGTCTGGTGCCTTTGATGCCTGGGGATATGTTTTCTACAGGTGCACCTGGAGGTGTAGCCGTTGGGAAACCTAACGCCTCCGAACTGTATTTAAAGTATGGCGATATCGTTGAGTGCGCCTTCGAAAATCCTGAAATGGTATTGCGCAACAAAATAGTTGCACCTGATTAACACAATTTTTTGTATGTCATGGCTAAACTTAACGCTCTCATATTTGCATTTGGTTTATTCACCACCCTTGAATCCTTAGCTCAATCTTCGTCTTCTACGGCCAGCGATTTTCCTACCAAGCCAGTCACATTCGTTGTGCCGTTTCCACCTGCGGGAGGCGCGGATACTTTGGCTCGCATCCTAGCTTCTCATTTGAGTACTGTTTGGAAGCAGCAAGTTATTGTTGAAAATCGACCCGGTGCAAGCGGGCACATTGGCGCGGCTTACGTAGCCAAAGCCCCGCCAGAGGGGTACACCCTGATGATGAGTTCAACGGCATCTTTGACCAAAGAAAACGCACATCAATTTGCACCTGTCGCCTTGGTATCCGCTGCGCCCTATGTAGTCACCGTCAGTCCTAAACTGAATGTCAAGAATATGCGTGAATTGGTCAGTAAAGCCAAAGCCGAGCCAGGTAAATTAGGGTTTGGCTCCTCGGGTGAGGGTTCGGCGTCACACCTCACCGTAGAACTATTCATGCAAGTCACGGGCGTGAATATGCTTCACGTTCCTTACAAGGGCACTGGACAAGCGGTCACAGATTTATTAGGTGGCACCATTGATCTGATGTTCGCGCCAGGACAAACAGTGTCACCCCATGTCAAAGCGGGGAAGTTATTGGCCTTAGCAGTCACAAGCGCTGAGCGCGCAAAATCAAACCCCGAGTTGCCTACCATTGCTGAAGCCAGCACCCCCAACTATGCAGCCGTCGGATGGTTTGGATTATTGGTACCTGCGGCAACACCCAAAGCAGTGATCAACAAATTGAACAATGACATCAACACTGCACTGGCAGATCCTCAGGTCGAAAAAACCATGCTGGCTGCCGGTGCCGAACCAGGAAAATTCAGTGCAGATCAGTTCGGTAAATTCATCCAAGAAGAATTGAATAAATGGGCTCAACTCGAAGTAGCGATGACAGCTAAAAAGAAACCATAAGATAAATCATCTAGCGCAGGTGTTTATCACGGTATTGGTCAAACACCGCACCTTGAGAAAACATAGCTTCCACCTGCTCACTTGAATAACCCAATTGCAGCAGCACTTCATCTGAGTGTTGACCTAACCAAGGCGCAGGCATCCGAATGGTAGTGAGCTCTCCGCTCGACTTGATGGGCAAACCCAATGTTTTCATATTGCCAATGATGGGGTGCTCAATGTCGTGAACCATCTTGCGCGAGTGAATGTGCGGATCGTGCATGATTTGCTCATAGCCAAAAACCGGCCCGCCGGGTACACCCGCAGCATCCAATTTTTCAACCCAATGGGCGGTTGTATTGAGCGTCAAAATGGCTTCGATATCGCGCTCAAGTGCATCGGCATTTTTAGTGCGCAGTGCTTGAGTTTTGTAGTCGGGATTCAAAGGCCATGCGGGTTGATCAATCACTTGCTCACAAAAAGCCCCCCATAACTTTGCCGAGCCCGCACCAACAGTCACATAGCCATCCGAACTTCGGTAGGCTTGATACGGAGCCGATCGTCGATGGCGTGTTCCTGTTGCCGTTGGAATTTCTCCAGATCCAAAATAAGCCCCAAACTCCCAAGGCGTCCAAGCCAAACCGGCTTCCAGCAAAGAGGTCTCTAAGTATTGGCCATGACCGAACCGCAGCTTTCCAATCAAAGCCCCCAAAATGCCAGACAAAGCAGTGACACCACTGGCAATGTCATTCATGGCAATACCCACCTTTGCAGGCCTGCCACCAGGCTCTCCTGTCATCATCATGATGCCAGACATGCCTTGCGCAATGATGTCAAATCCGCCTTTTTTTCCGTAAGGACCCGTTTGACCGAATCCTGACATGGAGGCATAAATAACCCCTGGATTGAGACCCTTGATGGCCTCGTAACCCAAGCCCATGCGCTTGACCACACCAGGGCGGAAGTTTTCCATCACGATGTCGGCTTGTGCTGCCAATTTCAGCGCCACTTCTAGTGCCGCAGGGTCTTTTAAATTCAAAGCAATGCTTTTCTTATTGCGGTTGAGCACGGCAAAGCAATAAGATTCGCCGTTCACCTGGGGCTCGAAGTTTCGAGATGTATCACCCTTGTCGGCATTTTCCAGCTTGATAACATCCGCCCCCATGTCACCCAACACCATGCTGCAATAAGGACCCGCTAACACATTGGTCAGATCCAGGACGCGAATACCAGAAAGGGGTAGAGGCATGCAATGTTCTTTCTTTGGAAGTCGTAAATCGACAAAAATCAACGGCCCTGAAATACAGGTTTGCGCTTGGCCATGAAGGCAGTTCTGCCTTCTTTAAAATCTTCACTGTTGAAACAGGCGTCTACAACCTCTTCACACAAAGCGACATTTCGCATTGATTCGTCTTTCACAATTTCGCCCACAATGGTTTTGATCGAGGCCACTGTCATGGGTGCATTGACCGAGATCATTTCGGCGTAGTTTTGAACATAAGAAAGCAGTTCTTCTGCAGGCATCATCCGATTGATCAGTCCCATGGTCAGCGCCTCTTGCGCAGTGAATAGCCTGGCAGTGAAGAAAATTTCTTTGGCAAAAGAGGGGCCTACCACATCAATCAACTTGCGAACGCCATCAAATTCATAGCCCAAACCCAACTTGGCTGCAGGGACTGCAAATTTAGAATGATCCGCCGCAATGCGAATATCGCAATTCAACGCTACGGCAACCCCGCCGCCAATGCAGTAGCCTTGAATCATGGCAATCGTGGGTTTATTCAGGCACTTGAGGGCTTGCATGCCTTTGGCTGCTATAGCGTCATAGTGATGTGTGGCCTGAGCCGAATCACGCTGATCTGCAAATTCAGAAATATCCGCACCCGATACAAAGGCCTTTTCCCCTGCGCCATGAACGATCACAACACGAATTTCAGGATCTGCAGCGAAATCATTGGCGATAGATGCCAATCCTTCCCACATTTCCAAGGACACAGCATTGTGACGGGCCGGATTATTAAAGACAATCCAGCCAATATGCTTGTCTTTGCGAGCCACCATTTTGTCCGTTTTAAGCAAACTCATCATTCAATTTCCAATTTCAATGTTGGAGGTCTAAGTCCAAGGGGTATATGGGTCGGCGCAAAAGCTTGAAATCGAGCTCACTGTAATCCGATGTGCAGGCGCCTGCACCTGCACACTCTACAACAGCCTTGGCCAGATGACCCATTCCGGCTCGCCAATGCACTCGACTTTTCAGCACAACATATTGCTTTTGAGTCGGATCGATGCCAAGACTGATCAAGGCATTCACATCAAAGGGTTCTACGTGCCTTGAAATCAAGGCGACCTCGACATGGCCAGTATCAATGACAACAGATGCCCCCATGTCTTGCCTAGCCCCCTTGCTCATGGGGCCTTTAGCAATGTACTTGCCGCTGGATATCGACTTGACAAGACCGTTGAGCAAGACAGGCTCACTGCGGTGGGGCATGAGGGGCATCTTTAACTTGCCACCCACACTCAAAGACACAGTTTGGCCAACGCCCGCTTGGATGGCTTGTTGAACCGCCAGAGGATCAAATATGGCGAAAAAGGCGACATTCCGCAAACCCTGACGCATAACTTCGGCCAAAACGGCAGTGGTATCCATGGTGCCGCCGGATGCGGCATTGTCGTAATGGTCCAATAAAACAACTGGGCCTTCTGTCAATGTCTTGGCACGCGCAACGGACTCGGCAAGAGGCTCGACCGGATAAACCCATTGCGAACGACTGAGCCATGCCATTTGCAACAATTCATCTCTGAACTTTTCGGACAATTCAGGATTATTGTCTGTCACCACAACCACTGACAATCCTGCATTTTCGATGTCTGCATGCGGAAAGCCAGTGAAGACACTTGCGCTCAAAGCACCCTCTTCCTCCATTTGAAGTGCACGCGCCTGAATCGAGCGATTGGGTTCATCCAATGAACTCTGTCTCATGATGTGCGGGATCATGGGCAAGCGCGCCCACGACGTGCTGGGACGGACCTCGCCTGAAATGAGTCCCAGCAATGCCCTGCCTGCACGAAGTCCCGTCTCAAACATGTCCACATGTGGATAGGTGTGATATCCCGCAACGACCTGTGCCAACTCCACCATATCGGCATAAACGTTGGCATGCATGTCATATGCAATGCCAATGGGCGTAAGACTGTCCACCGCGCGAATTCGGCGCAGTAATTCACCTTCACCATCCTCAAAACTTTGCGTCACCATGGCGCCATGCAAATCCAGCAAGATACCGTCGTATCCGCCCTTCACAACGGCCTCGACAATAATTGAAGTCATGGCTTCATAAGCCTCGTCGTACACAGGCCCACTTGGCGCCGCATGGGCAGCGATGACCAATTCAAAATCTGCCCCAGCGGCCTCTGCCAGATCAATGAATGCACCGGTGGCGGTACCCGTATTTCGATATGCTTGAATTGCTTCAGCACCTTGCGGTGGCAACTGACCAAGGCCCAGCGCAAATCGTTGCAAATCCGTGGGTACAGGTGAGAATGTATTGGTCTCGTGCATCATCATGGCAATTAACAGGCGCATGGGGTTCTTTCACAGTCAAGGTGTTTGCAATGTTCATTTTTTTGTGGTTTGCCAAACCAGTTGGTGTTTCATCACCAAAGGTGATAAGCGTGAATGGATCTGAGTCTGAATCGCTTCCTTATGCAAGCCCGACACGCCGTGGATGGTCACGGTAATCAACTGGCCATGGACCTCATGGGACGCCACGACGACGTCAAATGAACCCCCATCATGAACCAAATCAGACAGTAAGTCACTCACCATCCGCTGTGCAGCATCCATTCGCAAAGTGGGTTTGAAAATTTTGCCAACACCTGTTAACGGCATGACGTCAATGAAAGTCAATCTAACTGGAACTGCAGCGCGCTCTGGTGTTCGTTGCCTGACGAAGTCCAGTAATTCGTCACCGTCTATCGTCACACCCGTTTTCAATTGCACGTAGGCTACCGGCAACTCTCCGGCATAGGCATCGGGTTGCCCCACAACGGCGGCTAAAGCCACCGACGGGTGTTGGAAGAAAACCTCCTCAATGGCCATTGGATCAATGTTGTGACCACCCCGAATAATAAGATCTTTGGCACGACCTGTGATCCACAAATAACCTTGTTCATCTAAGCGACCCAAATCACCTGAGTTGACCCACCCCGGTTCGACAAAAGCGTCTTGGTTATGACTGTCGCTCAGGTAGCCACTGAAAACACCTGGCCCTGCCATGGCCACAACACCAATCTCATTAACAGCACATTCACCGACTAAACGTGACTGCGCGTCGACCTTAACAACACGAACCCGGCTATAGGGCAAAGCATGTCCCACGGAGCCCAAGCGAACAAGCCGATCAGGGTAACTCATCACATGAACACTGGAGGTTTCGGTCATCCCATAAACCTCCAATACAGGGACGTTCAACATCTCAGAATAAGATTTGCAGACGGCAACCGGAATGGCTGATCCCCCACCGGATGCAATTTGAATGCTGCTGACATCGGCTTGTCCAATAGGTACTGACACTGCCGCAGCCAGCACGGTGGGCACACCACCGAAAATAGTCGGTTTATAACGCGCCACCAAACGCCACACATTTTGAACTGCAGCAGGATCACGCCAACCCGCAGGGCTGAGGACAACCAAAGAGCCGCCATTGGCCAATATGGCAAGACCTTGTGTCAGCGCTCCACCCACGTGAAAAAGGGGCAGGCCAAACAACACGGCTCGACCAGGTTCGATGGGCATGGTCAATCGCAAGGCCCACGCTTGATAAATCTGATTCCCATGGGTATGCCTGACCAGCTTGGGCGTCCCCGTCGTCCCACCGGTATGGAAAAAACCTGCGGTCTCGGAAGATTGAATGACGCGACTACAAACCAATCGGTCATCGGCATAGTGCGCTAAACGTTCATCAAAGTTGAATACTTTATTGGATTCATCGGCGTCACCCTGGACCACCAGAATGGATGTGAGATCGGGTAATTGAGCCTTGATTTGCTGGACTTTGTCCCAAATGTCGCTGCCCGGCACCGGCCCCAACACGACCAACACTTTGGTCTTGGCGGCTCTAAGAATTTCTGCCAGTTGATGCGGGGCCAACAAAGGGTTAACGGGATTGGCTATTCCCACCGCTTGAGCGCCGAACAAGGCATAAAAACTCTGCGGCAGTAAAGGGAGTAAAAAACTCACCACATCTTGGGGGCCGACCCCTAAATCATGAAACAAATTAGCAGCCTGGGTGACCCGGGCCATAAACTGGGCATGCGAAATCAACACCGGTTCTTGATCGGGATCGGCTTTGGGCAAAAAATGAATCGCCGTTGCTTGAGGGTCCAAGGAAGCACCCGCCTGCAATGCCGCATATGTACTTTGAGCCGCAATCCGTTGGGAATAAGGTATGGCCTCAAAGCCAGCAATATCCTCATCACTGCGAAAGCGCGGGAGACTGGCACCGATGAAGCGATCAAGCAAATGCGCAGAGGGCATGACAGACTTTCCAAATTAACAAAGCCAAGAACATAGCGAATCAGTATCGCATCCACTGCGGGGCTTGATGCCCTCGGAAAAACCCTCACAACGAGCGGCTATTTTGGTGAAATCAAAAAGCCCGCATTTAGAAAAGAACACCGACTGCACAGCATTGGGCTGGTGAAATGAAGCTCAACATTCACTGTCTGTTAACCCCTGACCAACCCATAAAAATTGGCGCCACCCAGTTGCCCGCCCTTCAAAACCACCTCCAAACCGTCACGAAGCGGGTCATCTGACCATGCCCGACAAAGCGGCACACCGGGCACCAAACCCGCAGAAACCGTTAAAGCGCTTATCCCCAAATGAGCAGCGACTCTTCCTGAACTGTCACCACCTGCAACAACAATACGGCTAATGCGCGTTTGGTCCAGGACTTGACGCATGACTTCGGCCAAGGCACCGCCTACAAGTTCTGAAGCATCTGACCTGCTCAGCTTTGCAGAAGTGGCTAACTCACCAAAGCGCTGAACTGCAGGATCGTCTGGTCCCTCGGCAGAAAATACAAGTGGAGATACACCGTGCTTAATGGCGGTGACGGCAATATTCACCAAACGCGTCACTTCAGACTGTTGTCTGGTCAAGTCAAGGCAGCTTGAAATATCCAAACGTGATGTCACAAAACCATGGTTTCGTGCCCATTGAATTTGTTCACCACTCATGGGTGAGCAACTGCCACTGACAACCGCAATACATTCGACGGCAGTGGCCACTGGCAATGTGGCAGTCTCGGGAATCTGCCCTTGGGATCGCCAAAAAGCGGTCAGGGCATATTGCAGGCCAGAAGATGAAGCAGTGAACAGCCCTTCTCCTCTGTTTTCCCAAATCAAACGTCCTGCTTCAACTTGAGATCGGTCATCGGCAATATCAATCATGATCACAGGTTGGTCTTGTCCTTGGCTTGAATCGAGTTTGGCTTGTCCTTGACCTTCAGCAATCTGAGCCAAATCGATGAGTGCAATCCGTCGGTGTGTTTGCTTTGCTAAATGCGCCCTCAAGTCAGCTTCCAGCATTGGCGTCACAGGATGACGGGACATCGTAGGGTGACGATCAATCCGATGCACAACCCCATTGTCTGCCGCAAACAAATGTCCGAATATTTGAAATCGTTTTAACCTGGGTGCGCCAACCACCATGGGAGACCAAGTGGATTGAAAATTTTGCAGAGCCAAATCAATCGCTTGCCCTATAGAGCCCACACTGGGTGACGAATCGAAAGTAGAGCAGACTTTGTATTGCAAGAGGGGCGCACCCAATTCTTTCAACCGTTGAAACAGGACTGGTAACTCTTGACGCATCCATTGCGGACTTTTCCCGCGCGATTGCCCTGCCAATCCGATACAACGCACATCTTTGAAACGCTCCAAATCACCATCACGAGGCATTTCTAAAAATAGAACGGTGGGCACGCCGGCGGCCGTAAAAGCCTCCATAACATCTGTAGACCCGGTGAAGTCATCTCCGTAGTAGCTCAACAAAAGTCCTTCGGGCCACAGTGATTGGATCGGCTTCATAGGGCTTACCAAAAAGTCAATGCGCGTTGCAATTCGGTGTGTTGCTTTGCATAGATTGACAGCGGCACACCTGTTTCAGCAGCCTGCCAGGCCTGACGAAAAGCCGCTACGCCAGAGGCCACACCATCGGGATGACCAAAGATGCCGCCACCCGCTGTAACAATCAAATCAGAGTGCCCCAATGCACGGTAGGTTTCATGCGCTTGCAAGCCTGTTTGGGCCGAACTGAAAACAGGCACGACCTTCATAGGTGACGAATCAAAGAGTGGGGTCACCACTGAACGAGCAGCGGCGATCACGACGTCGTCCGGCTCACTGAATTTGTTGCGCAAACCATTCACATGCAAATGATCAACCCCTGCAAGTCGCCAAATTTTTTGCCAAGCGGCAAAATCCCATCCTAGACTGGGGCTGCGGCTCAAATAACCCCACCCAGCGCGATGTGCATGAATGGGCAAAGCACTATGCCGTCTAAAGGCGGTCAACCCAGTCAATCCAATTGAATTCAAACAAACCATCACGCAAGTACCCTGATGCGCTAAAACCGAATCATGGCGACGGCGCATTTGATCTAATTCACCGGTGATATTGAAAGCAACCATCACTTGTCTGCCCATTTTTTGGGAAGCTTGATTGACCACACGCATGACTTTTTCAAGTCGTTCATTGAAAGGACAATAGTAGCCATCTGCCTGCAACTCATCGTCTTTGATGAAGTCTATTCCACCATCGACCAGCAATTGAACTTGTTCAGCGGTTTCAGTGGCATTCAAACCGACACTGGGCTTGATGATGGTTCCAATCAAAGGGCCCGATTTGACACCACTCAATCTTCGGGTTCCCTCCATGCCAAATGCAGGCCCTGGATACGCCGCAGCAAAAGCATCAGGGAGCCGAATATCCAATATCCGTAATCCGGAAACTTGTGCCAGTTCGAATAAATTACCAGCAACCGTTGACAATAGCGATGGAAGACAAGGCCCTGTATTTTCAAGGGGCCAAGATAACTCCAATACACATCGCGTGTATTTTGCAGAGACCATGCCACCCGGCAAACCAGGTTGAGTCACCGTTTCTAATACGTGGAGCGACTCCAAGCGTGCACCCGAACGCTGCTTTAATGCGGTTGTTTCAGTGGCCAGTTTCAAAAAGGTGCCGCTCGATTGCTCTCCTGCAATGACTTCAGCTGCACGATAAGGATCGTCCCCCGTCTCCAACCAATAGCGTGCGTAAATTCTGCCTGTCATTGTTTAGATTTTATGGAACCGGCGATTGGCAATAAGAGGAATGATAGACGGCAACAGCGCTTGCGGATCCCCCTCTTTGCAAGCTTGATTGAGTGTGTTTTGGACAGCAGCTGCAACCGTTCGGTCCGCCTGCATGTCGGATGCCATCTGGTTGTAATAGGTCAGATCTTTCAAGCTGTTGGCCACACTAAAACGCAAGCCGGAGGTGTCGCCACTGGCAAGAAAGGGCTTCAATCGATCTAATGCAGCGCCCCATCCTCCTCCCATCGCCAATACATCCACAAAGGTCTGCGCATCAACGCCTGCGGATTGGGCGCAGGCTGCTGCTTCGGCAATCAGCGTGACCGTCCCGAGAGAGACATAGTTATGCAGTAATTTCATCCGGTGACCAGCACCAATGGGGCCAGCATGAACAATGTTTTCTGAAAAGCATGCAAGAATTGGTTTGCAAATTTCAAACAAATGCGCATCGGCGCCAACCAACAAATTGAGTCGCCCCTCAGCAGCCTCTTTAGGGGTTCTGGTCATTGGTGCATCCATAAAGGCTCCGCCCTTTTCGATCACCAACTGGGCCACACGTTCCGTGGAAGTGGGAACAGCCGTGGAGCAATCGATAACGATGCATCCTGGATTCATGCCCTGTAAAACACCGTTTTCACCCAGCAACACATCTTCGACCTGAGGAGTCCCGGTGACACACAAAATAATCACCTCCGACTGCTTGGCCAATTCATGAGGGGTTTGGAATGTTTGCGCACCACCCGCCAGTAATGCATTCAAGGACTGATTGCCTGCATGCTCAAGCACTGAAAGTGAGTGACCATGCTTCAGCAAATTGCTCGCAATACCGTGACCCATCAGGCCAATGCCAATCATTCCTATTTTGTAGCTCTTCATGAAACATCCGATTCAAATTATGTATAAAACCAGTAGTGTCCGGTTAAAAAGTAAATAAATTCAACTGGTTACCGTCGCCTGCACTATCGATTGTGTTGCTATCGAGCTGCAAGGCGCTTGAAATCTCGGTTTTCTCGAATACCGAGACCGACAAGATCTGTAGCAAAGTGTAGAGCGAGGCGTTCAATTGAAGTTCTTTTTTAACAATAGCGATGAGCACGTAGGTGGACACGGCGCACCAAATTTGCGTCTTGACCGCGTTCTCGCTGTTGCCCAAAAACTTCTTGATGCGCAGGTGTTGCTTGATCCATTTGAAGAACAACTCGACCTGCCAGCGGCGCTTGTACAAAGTGGCAATGGTCAAGGGCGGCAAGGCCGTGTTGTTGGTCAAGAAGACCAAGATCTTTTGGGTTTGGGGGTCTTTGAATCGAATACGCCTCAAGTGCTCGGGGTAGTCTTGGGCTGCATAGTGTCCGTTCAATGCAATGGCCTGATCGCAGATGATGCCGCTGGTTCTGTCCACCTTGGCCGAGTAAACGCGCCTGGCGTTCATATTGCTTTTGGCTCGAGTCACAAAGAAGGCACCGGCCTGATGCATTTGAAACAGGCGAGCAAAGTCCAAATAGCCTCGGTCCATGACGTAGAACGCGCCGGGCTCCAGAACCAAGATGTCCAGCACATTGACCTCGTGCATCTTGCCATCGCTGATATGGATGAATGCTGGGATACAGCCTCGCAGGTCCAGCAGGGTATGGAGCTTGACGGCAGCCTTGGCTTTGCGAAACGGGGCCCAGTCGAACAGGCTGAGACACAAATCGATGGTGGTGGCGTCCAGCGCGTAGACCGTGTTCTTGAGTTCGAGCCCCAAGTCCTCGTCCAAATAAAGTTTGCGAGCGCGCCGGATAAGAACCGCTGCCAAGTCGGACCAAATGCGCCAGTCGCGCGACTCGTTGGCATCGGCCAGGGTGGAGCGGTGAACGCTGTGGCGAAAGCCCATGGCGTACAGCTTGCTGGAGTTGGCGCCCAGCGTCACTTCGATGTCGCGAAGGCTCTCGCGCCAGGTCAGTTGGGCAAAGGCCATAACGCGAAACTGCTCGGAGCAAGTCAAGCGGCGAACGCCCGCGTCGCCGCTGTAGCGCTGAACGATTCGAGAAAAGCTTGTCCATGGAACGAATTCCATGATCTGAGCAAACAAGGTCTTGCCGACATTCATAGGAAATCTCCAAGGGGCTTGAGCCTTGGAAATTACACAGGAATGGGAAAACGAGTTTCAAATCGGCACCAAATAAAATTGGCCGCTAGGCCACGCCAGTATTGGCTTTCTCTACAAATTAACCCGGCTTAACCGGACACTACTGGTATAAAACAAGATGATACGGGCTTCTGATACGTCTAGAACCGTTAGAAGAGCACGCAGAAATTACCTTACGAGGGGTTTTCCTGCCAGCCAATCGGCCCCACGAACGTACAGGTCCTGAACCGCTTGACCTTTGAGCATGGGCATGTCCATCTTGACGTTGTAACCAATGCGGGTCTGAATGTAAGCCAGATGGCGATAACCTTCAGGAAAATTTGCGAGTGCAGCTGCATCTAACTTCAATAAAGCCGAAGGATCAACCGGATCGATTCTGTCTTTTTCGTAAATGGGTTGGCGATGCACCAAACCCCAGACATCATTGCGGCATTCAAAAAAATCATAGAAACGGCCCGTGCACACCACGTCGCACAAAACATCTTCAACCATGCCACGCTGTGAAATGGTCATTTTGGTCTGCGCAATCGCACGAGAACCGTTGACATCGATGGCCGATCCACCAAGGAAGTGAAGAATGCTGACGCCTTTGTTCCATCCTTCAATAGTGACTCGGATGAACTCTTCATAGGGCCCTTGAAACCAAGTAGCCATCATCACGCCGTCGTCATGCCAGACAGTGCGAAAACGGTCCCACAGTCCGGCGTCCCGCCAAACGGCCCAGTTCTCAACCAATTGGCGAATTTTCAGTTGCTCAGTCATTTCATGTGTCATCAGTTTTACTCAAGGTCAATCTTTTTGTCTTGCACAACTTTTTTCAAATTGCGGATGTCTTTTTCTACTCGCGCTTTGAATTCTTGAGGCGAACTGGCAGCAGGTGATCCCCCAAAGCCGATCAATTTTTGCTTAATCTCATCTTGCGCCAACACCAAACGCAATTCTTTGTTGATTTTCTCTATCAACTCGGACGGTGTATTGATCGGGGCTGCAATGCCCAGCCAGGACTCAAACACCATGTTCGGGTACTGATCCGAAATGGCGGGTACGCCGGAAACGGGACTGATACCTGGCGGCGAGGTCACGGCAATTGCCCTGACGCGCTGATCCTTAAGAAGAGAGGCCGTCAAGGTCATGGTGTCGACCATCACATCGACGCGGCCAGCCAACAACTCGGTCAGAGGCCCGGTGCCGCCTTTGAAGGGAATATGTGTGATCTGTACCCCAGCCTCACCAAAGGCCCACTCGGCCACCAGGTGCATGGCCGTACCGACGCCTACAGAAGAGTAGGTGTATTTTTGCGGCTCTGATTTGGCCTTCTGAATCAAATCGACGTACGATTTGATGCTCGACTGAGGCGCCACAGTAAACGCCAAGGGGTAGGTGGTGATGGTCGATACCCAAGCCAAGTCCTTGACGGGGTCAAAGGGCAGTGACTTCTTCATGGCGGCCCCACTCGCGTGGCCACTGGGCACCAGCAGCAAGGTGTAACCATCTGCTGGGGCACGTACCAACATTTCGGTGGCAATGTTCCCGCCCGCGCCGGGTTTGTTGTCCACGACCACGCTTTGTCCCAATCGATCGCCCAAGGGCTTGGCGATCAGACGGGCCACAATGTCAGACCCCCCGCCCGCCGGGAAACCCAACAGCAATCGAATGGGCTTTTGCGGCCAGGGTTCTTGGGCTTGCACTGACAGGGATATAGCACACAAGGCAGCTCCCAGTAAGCACGCAATATTAGGACGCCAAGTGGTCATAAAAGGCTTGCGATTGGCTGAAGAGTTATTGCGTGCATCAAACGCCATCGTCTTGAATCGTATTGCGCAAAATACCCACTGCATCGACTTCAATTTCCACAACATCACCAGGCTTCATGAAAAGCTGTGGCGTGCGCTTATTGCCCACTCCACCAGGTGTACCAGTCACAATCACGTCGCCAGGCTCAAGGGGAATGAAGGTAGAAATATAGGCAATCTGGCGTGGAATGCTGTGGATCATCATGTCCGTCGTAGCATGCTGCAAAACTTGGCCATTCAGTCGCGTGCTCAGGGTCAGTGTTTGGCCGGGCTTGATCTCGTCCGAAGTGACCATCCAGGGTCCAAAGCCGCCTGTGCGCCAGAAGTTTTTTCCAGCCGTCCATTGCGTGGTGAAGTTTTGCCAATCACGCACCGAGCCATCGTTGTAACAAGAATAGCCAGCAATGTGTTTCCAGGCATCTGCCTCTGAAATACGGCGACCACCTTCGCCAATGATGATAGCGATTTCACCCTCATAGTCCAAACGATGCGACTCTGAAGGGCGCATGATGGCTTGGCCATGCGCTACTTGGGATGCGCTGACGCGAGAAAAAATAGCGGGCTTTTCAGTGAGGTCGCGACCCGTTTCCTTGACGTGATCGTGGTAGTTCAGGCCCACACACATGATCTTTTCAGGGTTGGGAATGACGGGTAACAATTCCAATTGATCGAACGATAAATCCGGCGAATGCGTGGCCAGCGCTTGGGCAGCTTGCGCAAACATCCTCTTGGCGATCAATGTTTTCAAATCAGGGGCTTGCTGGCCCAAAATAGGCGACAAATTCAAGACCTTGTCACCTTGTACGGCACCATAGCAAGCGCTGTGGTTGAGCATGAAGCTGATGAGTTTCATTGGGAATTTCTTTCAAAAAATATGAATCTTAAAACGAGCCGCGACCGACCAATTCCCGAAGGGAGCGTCGGGCATTGGGTGACTCACGCTCACGCAATGCATCGGGCAACGCAGAAGGGTCACCACGTTTACCAACAGCGGCCAGCATATGCAAAGTATGTTCAGTTGGTAATTTTAGAACTTGTGCACCCGCGTCTTTGTTAAACCCACCAATCCCATGCAAGTCCCAGCCATTCAGATGCGCTTGCATGGCCATGTAGGCCCATGCGGCTCCCGCATCAAAAGCGTGCATGGGATTGTGAACAGCCTCCGCAGAGCCTGCCTTGGTCGCAAGATGGCTGGACGCAACGGCCACCAGAGCACTGGCTTTGGCGACCCAAACTTGGTTGTTGGCGTTGAGCGTGGCGAACAAGGCATTCCATTCTGGGTCTTGACGCAAAACCACTGCGAAGCGCCAGGGTTGAGCGTTGTTGGAGGATGGGGCCCATCGCGCAGCCTCCAACATGCACATGACTTGCTCGGAATCGATGGGCTCACCCGTATAGGAACGAGGCGACCAACGCGCAGTGAATTGAACGTTAACCGGGTAATCGGCCTGCCGAGAATTGGGCATAGGTGGGGTGGTGGACATAAAGTGTGATCGCAATAAATTTGAGTTTAGATTCTAGGTGGACTGGAGTGAGAATTATTCAACCACTGCGCGGCTGTGTCGCGATACAGCGCCCGACTCTGTAGCAGCTCGGTGATCGCAAATCGTTCAAGCCAAGCTTTATGCATGCTTTGAGGGGTACTCACTCTTGCACGATGCCTACGCTCTTGAGAAGTTTGGGCCACTTTTGCAGTTCCGCTTTCATCATGGCATCGGTCTCAACGTTGTTCATCTGGATGATGCGCCCACTGCCCTGCTGCAGTTTTTTACGGATGTCCGGAGACAGCATGGCTTTGTCAATTTCAGCACGCAATTTTTCAACTACGGCTTGCGGCGTTTTGGCCGGGGCAAACAAACCAAACCACGTCTCCATCTCTAGTTCCAGTGTGCCCGTTTCGATCAATGTAGGAATCTGCGGTGCATCCGGCGCTCGCTGCCGACTAGAGACTGCCAGCGCCTTCAATTGATTCGACTCCAAATAGGTTCGCGTCGTAGTGGTGTTATCAAAGAACAAGTCCATCCGACCGCCAAGCAAATCCATGTACACCGGTTGAGCTCCTTTGTAGGGCACCAATTGGATGTCGACGTTACCCATGCCCTTGATCAACGAGGCCAGAATGAATTGCCCCGTGCCTGAACCGCTGGTGCCAAAGTTGAGCTGCCCCGGATGGGCTTTGGCATACGTCAGCATGTCTTTCATGGTGTTGAAAGGTAAATCCTTACGGCCCACCAGGGTGTAGGAGTGAGACACAACGATCCTCAGGGGAATGAAGTCCGTCAGCGGGTCATAGCCAGGGTTTTTGTACAAGCCGGCGTTCAGGGCCATGTTGGACAGGCCGCCCACAATCAAATGATAACCATCTGCTGGCGCTTTAGCGATCACTTGGGTACCTGCCAACGTACCACCACCCGAACGGTTTTCAACGACGAATTGCTGACCCATTTGTTCCGATAACTTGCTGCCCAAAACCCGGGCCACCAAATCAAAGCCGCCTCCGGCCGCTGAGGGCGCCACGATCCGAATAGGCTTGTTTGGATAATCTATCGCACTTTGTGCCCAGCTTGATCCCATTCCAAGACACATGCAAACAAAAGCCAGCAAAGTGTGAATGATGGACTTGACAGTAAAGATGTTCAGTTCAGTTTCGTGATGCATGTGTAGGACTATCCCTGAGCAGAACAAAGGCCTCCAGAGGAGTAACCCCTAGGGTGTAGACATAGAACTTCATACTGGGAATTTATGTCACGCTTAAACTGAAAACACCCTGCAAACATTCAACTCAAAGTGCCGCCAGAAATTTTCAGATCGGCTCGATCATTCTCAATGGACTCCATCACGGCCCTCAAAGCGCAGACAAGGCCGTCTCTCAAAACTTCAGCGGACATGCTGGGTAAACTGGGGCCCGATCTCTGGGCCGCCTGCTCTGGCAATAAAGGGACGTGTACAAAACCACTGTAAACGGGCTCACCGAGCAGAGCGTGTTGCAAGCCAAAAAAGACTTGGTTACAGACAAAAGTACCCGCAGTTTGAGAAACTCCCGCTGCAAAGCCTTGGGCCTTCATTGCCTGAACCATGGTCTTAATAGGCAATGTACTGAAGTAAGCTGCTGGCGCACCCTCAATGACAGGTACATCGATGGGTTGCTGCCCATCGTTGTCCATGATGCGGGCATCACACACATTGATCGCTACCCTTTCCACGGAAATGTCGCTGCGTCCATCGGCCTGTCCCAGCGCCAACACCACCTGAGGTTGGTGCGTATTCAAGGCAAGATTCAATGCAGCCAAGGATGCACTGAATGAACATGGCAACTTCACGGCCACAATTGTCGCCGTCATTTGTGCAGACGGAATGTCCAGGGCATCCAAAAGCCGTGCCACCTCCCAGGAGGGGTTTAACTTTTCGCCACCAAAAGGTTCAAAACCTGTCACTAGAATTTTCAATGCTGGCCTCGAGTTGTTAGAGAAATGTATTTGCTGGCGAATGAGAATCCCATAAGGCCTGACGCCAATACACAACCATGAACAAACACAGCGCCAAGCCCAACAACGAATACAACACGGCTGTTGCAGCGTAACCCACAGACTCCACCAAGGGGCCACTCAAAAACAAACCCAAAGGCAAACCCCAGATGGCCAGCATTCGCATGCCCATCACACGGCCACGGTAAGCTGGCTCCGAGGCCCTGAGCATGACGGCAGCCAGAGGCGTCATACACAAACTCTGTGAAAAGCCCGCCAATATCAATATCAGCATTCCCACTTGCAGGCTGGTACACCAGGCAAAGATCAAGTCCAGAATAAACCAGGCACAAGAGGCGATGAGCATGGTTTTTGCAGCCCGTAATTTGAAACGATGGGTGCTTAAAGTCATCGACGCCAACAAGCCACCCAAGGCGAAACTCGCCCCCAAAAAGCCCAGACCTGTTTGATCAGTCAGAAATATGTTTTTGGCCACAAAAGGCAACAAACCTAATGAAAAAGGAAATGCAAATAAGTTGACCCCAAATGCCAACAACATAGCCCCCATCAGCACCGGTTTTTGCCAAACATATTTAAAAGCAGATTTCAAATCCTGCATCGGGCTGCTTATCGCTGGGGGACTGTCTGATAAAGAAAAGTCCTGCACACCGCGAGATAACAACGAACTGATGGCATACAAGCAGGTGACCACGGCATAGGCCCACGTCATACCCAGACTGGCAACCAGGCCCGCACCGGCTAAAGCACCGGCAATGCGAGCAGAATCCGACGTCATCCGCGAAATACCTAATGCGCCCATAAGTTGCTCAGCAGGCAAAGTCTGCGCGATCAAGGCATTGCGCATCATTTGATCTGAAGGTCTCAACATGCCACAAAGAGCTGCAATGCATAAGACTTTGTCGGGTGTGAGTGCATTCAGCATGGAAAGTGTCATCACACTGGCCGCCAAAAATGCATAAACAGCTCTTGTACCCCACATCATTTGGCGGTAGCCCATTCGATCACAAGCCACACCAAATAAAGGGGACACCAAGGACCCCACAAATTGCAAAGAGCCATAGGCTACAAGCATCATGACGGAGCCGGACTCGATCAAAATGAACCATCCTAAAAGGATGGTTTCCATCTCGAAGGCCCAGGACGTGGCCAAATCAGCCGGCCATTGGAAACGGAAACTGCGAACCTGAAATGGATCACGCCAATTCAAAATGCCCATCCACTCATGCGCAAGGCTTGTGCAGTTAGTTTGCGTTCACAACTTCTCAACGTTTTTAAAATCACACTGTTGCGGCTTCACGTTTTTCAACAATGGCATAACCCATTTCATCTAAAGCGCGGGTTAAATGCTGAACGCTGCGAGCGGGATCATGAAGCTTTTCCAAGCCGAACAAGCCAATGCGAAAGGTCATGAAGTCTTTAGGTTCATCGCATTGCAGTGGAACACCCGCAGCAGTTTGCAAACCCAGCGAGAGAAACTTTTTGCTGTTGTGGATGTCTGAATCCTGGGTATAACTCACCACCACACCGGGCGCTTGATAACCAGGGGCCGCTACGCTTTGAAAGCCTCGCGACTCCAGCAACAAGCGAACCTGTCGGCCCAACTCAATTTGTTCTTCGCGTACTTTTGCAAAACCATAGGCTTGTGTTTCTTGCATGACATCACGCACCTTGGCCAAGGCATCTGTTGGCATGGTGGTGTGGTACATGTGGGTACCCGACTCGTAAGCCTCCATGATGTGCAACCACTTCTTCAAGTCACACGCAAAGCTGGAGCTTTGGGTGGACTCAATGGCTTGCCGTGCTCTCGCACTCATCATGACCATGGCACAGCAAGGAGAACCGCTCCATCCCTTTTGCGGCGCACTGATCAATACATCGACACCGGTGGATTTCATGTTGACCCACATGGCGCCTGAAGCGATGCAATCCAGAACCAACAAGCCACCCACTTGGTGAACGGCATTCGCTAAGCGCGATAAATAAGCATCACTCAAAATCATGCCCGATGAGGTTTCCACATGCGGTGCAAACACAACGGCAGGCCGTTCGGCGGCAATCTGGCGCTCTACTTCTTCAATAGGGCAAGGCTCCCAAGCCGACTTTGTGTTCGCACTTTGTTGACGTGCTTTGAGCACAATGCTTTCACGGGGGATTGATCCCATATCGAAAATTTGCGTCCACCGGTAGCTGAACCAACCGTTACGGATAACCATCACTTTTTGACCGTGCGCAAACTGACGGGCAACTGCCTCCATGCCAAAGGTGCCGCTGCCAGGCACCAATGCCACAGCATCCGCGGCGTAGACATCTTTCAAGATCGCCGAGATGTCGCGCATCACACCTTGAAATTTTTGCGACATATGGTTGAGCGCACGGTCGGTATAAACCACTGAAAACTCAAGCAAACCATCTGGATCAATGTGCGGCAGCAATGCGGGCATGGGGATATTCCTCAACGATAAGTAATCAGGTATTTTATCGAATGCCAGTTTCCATGCACAGTTAGTCACGCACATCAATGCCAAGGGTTAATACCCATAAGCACGTCTTCATGTCATTTTCAGATTAGCTGACTTCTGGCCGAATTTGCAATGCAATCAAAATACGCGAAACCATGTTGTAACTGGCAATCATGGTTGTCAATTCAACCAAAGCCGTTGTATCCATATGAGCTTGCAAAGACTGGAACAAGGCGTCGTCTACTTGGATATTTTGCGTCATTTGCGCTGCGTACTGCACCACCAGTCGCTCTAAAGGACCAAGAGCAGCCTCTGTCACGCCTTGTACGGGATTTTGGCTAAGCGCTTTGCCAAGGGCGGTTAATTCGTCTTCGCTCCCACCGGCTTTAAGAAAATCAGGGGCATGGTGGTGGTACTCATAATCGGCGCCAGTCATGAGGGCCACGGTGCAAATACCCAACTCGCATAATTTGCGCGGGGCCGTCAAGTTAGCGCGCACATGCTGAAAATAGGCATGCCATCCAGTGGCCACCGGCCCACTCCAAAGAAGTGCCTTGTCCAAATTAAACAACTCACCCCCTCGTCGGGCCAAAACGGTTTGCAACAACTCGGGTGGATGTGGATGGGTTTCTGGATTCCAGTCAGGTATACGCATAAGGGCTTTCTATCAGATCTCTGGGGTAATAAATTCCGAACGCAGGACACGTACTCGCGGGTCTATGTAATACCCACCGTATTCTGTGTATTTCAACACCAATCTCTGACATTGAGAGCACCCATAAACATCACACCGGTTGTAGGGAAAATAGGTGGTGGCCACAGGTGCATCAGGTGAGTCATAGCGCGTGCCATCTGGGTGGTACTCTTCAAAACCAGGTTCTTGCCCATGAGCGATTTCAGGATCGCGCAAAGTCGCTACAACCTGCATTTGTGCTTTCGGCCAACGGGCATCACTTACGCTGTCCCAGCCCATGCATGCGCCGACGGCGCAATCACAGTTCTGACTCACTTTTTGCTGCTGATGCAGTGCCAATGCTTTCAGAGCATCGGCTCGAATAAAGGGAACTGTCATGGAAAATCCGTTTGTACGCTTCAATTATATAAACAGGGTTTTCACCCACTGCGATGGTCTTGGCTCGAGATAGACTCAGAATACTTAAATCAAATCTTCAACCTATGACCGACTTTACAACACCGAATCGACGCCAAGCGCTCTCGCTGATCGCGGGAACAAGTGCTGGATTGATCTTGCCGCAATCCTTTGCGCAGTCTGGTAAATGGCCCAACAAGCCAATTCGCATCGTAGTTGCCTTTCCGCCAGGCGGGCTGACTGACGCCTATGCGCGCATGTATGCGGAACAACTCACGGCAAAATTGGGTGTGCCTGCGGTTGTCGACAATAAACCAGGCGCTGGGGCCATTATTGGCATTGATACCGTAGCCAAATCACCCGCTGATGGTTACACACTGCTCATGACGACATCAGGAACTGTATGGCAAAACCGTGTGCTCTATAGCAAATTGCCTTACAACTTGGACAAGGACCTGACCCCTGTGGCCAACTTTCCATCCGGACCTTTGGTTGTCGGCATCTCCGAGAAAGTACCGGCAAAGACTATTCAAGAGTTCATTGAATTTGCCAAAAACAATCAAACCTCGATGGGTACTTACGCCCCAGGCTCTTACCCCCACATGGTGGCAGATCAAATCAACCGTAACCACGGCACCAAAATTCTTTCGATTCATTACAAAGGTGAATCCCCTATGTGGATTGATGTGGCCTCCAGTCAACTGCAAATAGCCATTGGCAGTTACCAAGCCTTCAATACCGTTGCAGGTCGGGGTGTTCGCCCGATTGGTGTGACTGGGTCTTATCGTTCACCCAAATTACCAAATGTTCCGACTTTGGTTGAACAAGGGATGGCGGACCCCTTGGTTGCCCTTGAAGGTGGTTTGCCACTCATGGCACCGACGGGTACACCGGAAGCCGTTCTGAAATTGCTTTCCAGCATCGTAGTCGAAGGGGCTAACTCAGAACGAGCCGCCAAATTGCGCGAAGCATTTTCCATCCCCAACAAACCCAAAAATTTGGTTGACACCCGTCGCGACTGGGAGCGAGATGTTCCTGTATGGATCAAGTTGGCCGTCGATTTAGGCATTAAGCTGGACTGATGCAGACTCTTAAGCCAACGCCAGACAAAGACGCGATTGCACTGCTAGAACCTTTTGAACGACTGGGGCTAGACAGCATCACCTTGGTCAGCAACGCAGTTCAGGCCGCTCAAGCCTACGCGCAATTGAGTCAATTTCCAGCCTGGGGCTTTGATACCGAGTCCAAGCCGACTTTCAAAGTCGGTGAAATTTCTGATGGGCCCCATATTTTGCAATTAGCGACGGCAGAACATGCCTGGGTATTTCAATTGAATGATCCCGCATGTCAAGCAACGGCCGCCCAATTGCTGGCCTTAGAAGGCGTTGTCAAAGCAGGTTTCGGGTTAGGGGATGACCGTAAAAGAATCATCCATAAATTGAAGATAGATCCCATGGGAATACTGGAACTCAACACCGTATTTCGCGAAAGAGGTTATCGCAAAGACATGGGGGTCAAAGGGGCTGTCGCCGTTTTATTTGACAAACGCTTCATCAAGTCTAAAAAAGCTGCCACGAGCAACTGGGCGAATACCCATTTAAGTTCAGCGCAATTGATTTATGCAGCTAACGACGCCTACGCAGCCATTCGGGTTTTTGAAAGTTTGAGTCTTGAAACGCATTCCTAAATGGGTCAGACCACAATCGGATTCAGCGCGCCGTCCATGCTCATGCAAATGCCAGTGATGTAACTGGCTTTACTGGAAGCCAAAAACACCACAGCATTGGCTATTTCTTCAGGCATGGCCATTCTGCCCAAAGGAATTTTGCTGACGGACTGCTGCATGACCTGCTCTACAGGGATGCCCTTCTGCCGTGCCTCGGCCGCAAATCCCTCCTGCAGTCGATCTGTGTAGGTTAAACCAGGGTTAACCGCATTCACGCGAATCCCCTTGTCACCATAAGCCGAGGCCAACCCTGCACTGACCAGCATCAATGCCGCATTGGCCGCACCGCCAGGCAAGTGAATCGGGCTCGCCACTTTGCCGCCATTGCCCACCACATTGATGATTGCGCCTTGACAGCCCCTGTTCGCCATGCGTTGAATCACAGGATTGATCATGTGGATGTAGGTAAAGTATTTGGCTTGCATCGCATCGGCCCATGCCTCTGGCGTCAATTCAGGTGCGGGTGTGCGCTTAGCAGCGCCTGCCGAATTGACAAGAACATCCACCGATCCCAAAGCAGACTCGGCAGAGTCTAAGGCCGCCAGCGCCGCAGAAGGGTCGCGTAAATTAGCCGCCAAAAGATGGATGCGTTCAGCAGCAAAAAACAATAATAATTTTTGTTGGGCAGCATTCAGATTAGCAACATCCCTTGAAACCAAAGTAACGCGAGCACCCTCCTCTAAAAAGGCTTGCGCACAGGCCAGTCCAATGCCCTTGCTGCCGCCAGTGATCAAAACATGCTTGTCGCGAAGGTGAAGTTCCATGGTGACCTTTTCTGCTGAAATCAAAATTGTATTTGCAATCGCAAAACTCATCTTAAAGGAAGACCATCATGTCCCTTCAAACCAATTTCACCGGCCTAATTCAAAAACGCGCATCGGTTCGGTTCTTCCTCAGCGCTTTTTTGAGTGGCTTGGTTACCGTGCCTTTGAGCGCATTGGCCCAAGCCTCCTATCCCGTAAAGCCTATTCGGTTGGTTGTCCCATTTACGACCGGAGGTGTCACCGACACCAGTGGCCGACTGATTGCGGAGCAACTCTCAAAGCGGTTGGGACAGAACGTTGTTGTTGATAACAAGCCTGGCGCATCAGGGAACATCGGCACTCAAATGGTGGCGGCTTCTGAACCCGATGGCTATACCTTGCTGTTAGGCTTTGATGGCACGTTGGTCATTAATCCCCATGTCTTTCCCAAAGTGGGTTTTGATCCCATAAAGGATTTGGCGCCCATTGGCAAGATTGGTGATGCGGTTTTGATTCTGGTATCGCACCCAGCAGTTCCGGCCAAAACGCTCAAAGAAATTATCTCCTTGTCGAAATCACAACCCAATGGTTTGTCCTACGGCACATCAGGCACGGGAGGCACGCCGCACATTGCGGGTGAGCTTCTCAAGTTACGCACGGGCGCTAATTTGACGCACATTCCTTACAAAGGTGGCGGTCAGGCCATGACGGACGTGTTGGGCGGCAACATTCCGCTGGTTTACACCGCCATTGCAGGTGCCATTCAACACGTCAAATCGGGCAAATTGCATGCGGTGGCAGTGTCGAGTTCGCAGCGTGCAAACTCCTTACCTGAAGTTGCCACCTTCATTGAAAATGGCGTGACAGATTTTGATATCAACTCATGGGTTGCATTACTGGCGCCGGCCAAAACGCCCAAGCTCATTCTTGACAAGCTCAACACTGAGCTCAATGCCGTTTTATCGGATCCTGCTGTTCGCGAACGTTTGAACGGCATGGGCATTTCTGCAACACCGGGATCGGCAGAAAAATTCGGACAAGACATGCAGCGAGACCTTGCTCGTTATGGCCCGGTCGTCAAAGCAGCCAACATCAAAGTCGAATAATCTTGATCTAACACCAAAAGCCATCACACAGGCTTATCACCTTTGAGTGTGATACGGTGCAAGATCCGCCGAAAACCATGGTAATCATTGATGGGATTGTGTTGTGTACAACGGTTGTCCCAAAAGGCCAAAGCATTCGTCTCCCAAGTCCAGCGACATGTGAACTCAGGTTTGACTTGATGCTGAAACAAAAATGCCAACAAAGAAACACTTTCTGCATCCGTCAATCCTTCAATTCCGTCGGTGTGTGCCACATTCACGAACAAGGCTTTACGCCCCGTTTCAGGGTGCGTTCGAATCACGGGGTGAGCACTTGTAAAGCTTTGAGGCGCTGATGCCTTGCCATCCGATTGAATGCGGTCTTCTCGTGTTTTGGAAACATCTGCTTTGGCCGACTTGCTGATGCCTTTTAAACCCTCAAGCATTCTCTGCATGGTGTCGGACAAAGCTTCATAAGCAGCATATTGGGAAGCGAACAGCGTATCGCCGCCAAATGGGGGGATTTCTTTGGCGAGCAACATAGAACCCATGGGTGGAGCCTCCAGATAAGTGGTGTCCGAATGCCAGATTCCACCAAAATTCATCTTCTCGTGTTCTAGTTTTTTGACTTCGATAATTTGTGGGAAATCCTCAAATCCTTTGACAAAGGGGTACTCGATGGGTTCGCCCATGGCCAGCGCAAAATCAAAAAACTGCTTGGAGCTCAGTGGCTGCTGGCGCAAAAAAATCACGCTGTACTGTAAAAATACAGACCGAATTTCTGCGGCCATAGCGCTTGAGATGGGTTGACTCAAATCCACATCCGAAATCTCTGCCCCTAGGGTCCCCGACAACCTTTTGATTTTCATCGTTGACTTTCTTGCATCAATCTGCCGTTGCACCCGAACTTTTCACAACTGCTGCCCAAGTTTTGATATCGGCGTGCAGCATGCTTTGAAATTCTTGGGGTGTCGTTTCAAAAGGTTCAGCACCCAGGGCAGCAAACTTGTCTAAAAGATCTTTGTCTTCCATGACCTTTTTCACATCGGCATTGATCTGCTTAGCAACAGTTGCAGGGGTTCCCTTGGAAGCAAACAAGCCAAACCAAGGGTTGATGACAAAACCCGGAAATCCAGACTCAGCAATGGTCGGAATGTCTTTGAAAGCTGCAGCACGCTTGGAGCCTGTCACGCTCAGGCCTTTCACAGTGCCACCCCGAATGTGTTGGGCGACAGAAGGCAAACTGGTAAAGACCACTTGAATTTGACCTGAAATCAAATCGGTCAAAGCCGGCGCAGCTCCTTTGTATGGCACGTGCTGCATCTTGGCGCCGCTTGCCGTATTGAACATTTCACCCAATAAGTGATTCACGGAGCCATTCCCTGCTGAGCCAAAAGCAACCGGTTTCTGTGCGGCATATGCAGCCAGACTTTTCATGTTGGTAACCGGCACGGCCGAATTCACGGCAGCCACAAAGGGAACGTTGGCCAAAGTCGCAACAGCCACAAAATCGGCCTCAGGGTCAAATGGCAGTTTGCTGTAGATACTGGGGTTGATCGCATGCGAACCCACATAAGACATCAATAAGGTGTAACCATCGCCTGGAGCTTTAGCAACGGCGTCCATGCCGATGTTGCCACCGGCACCAGGCCGGTTTTCAACGACGACAGGCTGACCCCATTTCTCAGACAATTTTTGTCCGACGATGCGCGCCAGCGCATCAGAGGCGCCACCGGGAGTTTGTGGAACGATGATGCGAACGGGTTTGCTGGGGAAAACAAGTGCTGCGGATTGGGCTGCGGCTGTGCTGATTAAATTGACTGAAACAAATAAGCAGACACCCATTTTACAAATGGCTTTGAAATTCACAATCTTGTAGGGGTGCATGAAATAATCCTAGCCATAAAAAGAAAGACCAGCGAATTCTGGCATGCCCAAAGAAATCGGTCAGTCGTACATAAGACACATTGAGATTTGAAGTTTATAAAAAAATCCAAATTGCTCACTCTTTTTTGTATCCAAGCTGTCCTAAGGGTTGACCCCATTGACGATAAGACCCTCGGATAATGGCTGCAAACTCTTCGGGACCGGCCCACTTGGCCTCTACCCCCCCTGCCCTAAATGCGTCCTGTATCCCTTGTGACTTCAAAATTTGAGCCAAAGCTTCTGACAATCGACTCACCGTTGCGGGGGCCATACCCGCCGGACCGACAAAACCAATCCAACTGTCGATGTCAATACCTTTAATGCCCTGTTCAGTCATGGTCGCAAGATCAGGAAATAAGCTGCTTCGCTGTGGCGCAACGACCGCCAGCAAACGCAGCTCGCCTGATTTCGCCAGCGCAACGGCAGCCGATGAAGAAGCAAATTGCAAGTGCACTCGACCCGCAATGAAGTCCTTTGCGACATCGTTAGCACCCTTGTAAGGAACGTGAACGATATCAATACCCGCCTGACGAGCGAGCATCTGCCCATAAATGTGCGCTGTTGTACCAACACCTTGGGAAACATAATTAAGCTTGCCAGGATGGGCGCGCGCAAAAGCTACGAGTTCAGCCACATTGTTCACCTGAATTGATTTGTGCACAACCAACACCAGTGGTCCCAGCGCCCCTTGAGCGATTGGCGTGAAGTCCTTTGAGGTGTCGTACTTCACGGCCAGTAATGTGTGGGGCAGCTGCGCCAAAGTGGAGGCTGGGGTGTAAAGCAAACTGTGCCCATCTGGAATCGCTTTGCTGATTTCATTAGCTGCCAACAAGGTTCCTGCTCCTGGACGGTTTTCTACTATCACTGGCACGCCGCCCAGAACTTGGGTGAGTTGCTGCGCAACTTGCCGCGCTTGGATATCGGTCCCCCCTCCTGGCGGGAATCCAACCAGAATACGGATGGGTTTACCTGGTGCCGGAAAATCTACGGCGCCGACAGCAAACGATGTAGCCATCAAAATCGAAAAAAGCAGAAATTTCATAGGGAGATTTATTCATCAACAACAATTTTTCAAGTTTAAACTCTTAGACGATTTCCATCAAAGCGTTAACGTTAGATTAATGGTTTCTCAAAAAAATTCAATGGACGATCTGAAGAGAGGCACAAATAATACAGAGCTAACCCTAAGTCCTGCGGCAATCAAAGCAGGTGAAAGACTGCACATGACCGAACACTCTTCTCAGTTTGAACCCCATTCGCCAATCTCCGAACCTTTGGTTCCGATTGACCTTGCACCTTTAGTAGATGCTTGCGAGTTAGAGGCTTACCCTGGTGAAGTCATGGAGCGCCGCATTGCGCAGGGTGACTTCGATCCGACGGGCAAAATATTCACGGTTTTCAACCCTCGCGGCACGCCCCCAGCGATTCTTTTACGGCCAATGGCACCAAGGCCATCCCAATTGAAAGAACGAACGGTCTACTTTGTGGATGTTCGCTTTATGAATGGAAAGGACTTTTTGACCGAAGTCCAACGTGCTTTCAGCGAACGATTTCCTGGCGTTCGAACTGAGTTGCGACAAAAACGCGGCGGCTACACCGAGGACGATCCAGAACTTTGGGCTGAGATTCAAGCCAATGCCGGATTGATGGTGATGGCCATTGGCCACTGCAGCACATGCGCGCCTGCCGTGGCGGTCCACTGTATGAACATGGAGGAGCGCGGCATTCCTACTGCCCCTCTGATTACAGAGGCTTTTCAAGACCTTGTGGGTGCAGTTGCCTTCAAGGCGGGTATGCCTCAACTTCGGTTTACCTTTGTACCCCACCCCATTGGCGGTAAGCCGACGCCTGTCCTGCGCGAATGCGTTTTGGGCCATGACCCCGTGACGCGTAAACCGGTCATGGAAGAAATCATTGATGCGCTCACAAGGGCTTTGAGTGACGCCGAGAATGCCCAAGGCAAACTTGAAAGACCTGTTCCCCGCTTGCTTGGCGCCGACAGCGAAGAAGAACTTCAAGACATGTTTCTTGAGGCTTGCTGGAGCGACGGTCTACCCGTCGTGCTGCCAACGCCAGCGCGTGTCGCCGAAATGCTCAAAGGCACAAGACATTTACCCAATGAAGTGGTCGGCAAAATGCGGCCCACTGAAACCCAAGAGGATTGGTCTTACACCGTTGAACAAGTCGCTGCGAACGCAGTTATGGCGGGTGCCAAGCCTGCTTACTTTCCTGTCATCCTCGCGCTGGCTTCAAGTCAAGTCACTGCGGTACACAGCTCCACCAGTTCCTTTGCCGCCATGGTGGTGGTGAATGGCCCTATCCGACATGCCTTGCGCATGAATTCAGGCCTCGGTGCACTCGGCCCCTTCAACCATGCCAATGCGACCATTGGCCGTGCCTACGGCTTGCTATCGCGTAACTTGGGTGGTGGTTCTATTCCAGGCGTGACCTACCTTGGCTCGCAAGGCAATCCTCTGAACTACAGCAGTGTGTGTTTTGCAGAAAACGAGGAGCGTAGCCCTTGGTCACCATTCCATGTGCAAAAGGGTTTTCAGCCTGAGCAGAGCACCGTCAGTATTTTTCGCGGTCGCACCTTCAGCCATTTACTGGAAGTACGCGAAAAAACGTGGCCACAACAGCTTTTGAACATGGTAAGTGGTTTTACCCCTACGCCGCGCTCCAATCTGACCCTGCTGGTCGAGCCCTTGGCCGCTCGTACCTTCAAACAAAGGGAAGGATTTGAAACCAAAGAACAGCTTGCACAATGGTTCCATGACAACGCCAAGCTCGACTACGCAACTTACTGGGATTACCAGCTGGTGATCAATTACATTGAGCCCTTAGCACGTAAGGGTCAAGAGCCCTTTGCTTCCTATCTGGCCCAAGAAACGAATTCGCAAGTTCCACGCTTTGCCGATCCGAAAGCAGTCAGTGTGGTTGTGGTGGGTGGAGAAAAAAACGCTTATTGGTTTGGCACTGATTTTGGGTGGCTCAAAAGTGTCTGTATAGACGACTGGCGCTAGCTGGCTTAAACCTCCAGCCACTCCTTGCGTACCGACTCGTTGGCCTTGAGCTCTTCAGCGCTGCCTTCAAAGACGATACGGCCATGGCCCATGACATAGAGCCGTTTGGAAATGCGCAGCGCAATCGTTAACTTTTGCTCAACCAATAAGATAGAAACACCCCGGCTGGCAATGCGCTCAAGCAGATCAGCTACAAGCTCCACCATTTTGGGGGCAAGGCCTTCAGTGGGCTCGTCAATCATCATGAGTTCAGGGTCACCCATCAGCGTTCGGCAAATTGTCAACATTTGTTGCTCGCCGCCCGAAAGCACGCCAGCTGAGGTTTCAGCGCGTTCTTCAAGTCGTGGAAACAGCGTGAACATGTCTTGCAGTGACCAACGACCACCTGGCTTATTCGACTTCATACCCATCAACAAGTTTTCGCGGACTGTCAGTGATGGGAAGATGTCACGATTTTCTGGCACGTAACCCAAACCACAGCGTGCAACTTGATGTGGTTTCATAGCGCCAATTTCCAGGCCTCGAAAGCTGACCGAACCCGTTCGCTCGACATCACCCATCACCGCCTTGATCGTGGTTGAACGCCCTACGCCATTGCGACCGAGCAAGGAGACTATTTCGCCCTCACCCACACTGAAATTAACGCCTTGCAGGATATGACTCTTGCCGTAATAAGCGTGCAGATCACGAACTTCAAGCATGGTCTTTTTCCTCTGAAGCGGCGCCAAGATAGGCCTCTTGGACCGCTGGATTGGCGCGAATATTTTCTGGGGTGTCTGTCGCTATCACCTGACCGTAAACCAAAACAGATATCCGGTCAGCCAGATCAAACACCACGCTCATGTCATGCTCAACGATCAAAAGCGTCTTGCCTTCGCTGACACGACGGATCAGTGACACGGCATGTTCTGTCTCAGACAAACTCATGCCTGCAGTAGGCTCATCCAGCATGATCACATCAGCGCCACTGGCGATGGTAATACCAATTTCCAAGGCACGTTGTTCAGCGTATGACAAGACGCCGGCCAACACGTCGCGTCGTGACACCAAGTTGATCTGCTCCAAGACCGATTCGGTCAGTTCTCCGGCATCACGGGCTTTTTCGACCATGCGCCAAAAAGAATAGCGGTAGCCTAGAGACCAGAGTACGCCACACCTGATATTCTCGTATACGCTTAGTCGCGGAAAAATATTGGTGACCTGAAAGCTACGCGACAACCCCCGCCGATTGATCATGAATGGTGCCAAGCCCGTAATGTCTTCTCCCTTCAATAAAACCTGTCCAGAAGAGAC
>CANBWK010000002.1 GCA_947373105.1 Comamonadaceae bacterium
TCATACCCCAGGTCGTTGGTCAGGTTGGTGCCGATGCCAAACGCCAGTTGGCAACGACCATTGAATTGACGAAACAATTCAATGGTGCGAGGCACCGTCAAACCGTCACTGAAGATCAGTGTTTTGGTGCAGGGGTCTACCCGATTGGATTTGTAGTGGTCAATCATCCCCTCGCCCCAGGCAAACGGGTCACCGCTGTCATGACGGGCGCCATCAAACAACTTGCAAAAATACAAATCGAAATCGCGTAAAAATGCGTTGAACCCATAGACATCGCTAAGCGCTATACCCAGATCACCGCGGTATTCTTTGGCCCATGATTCGAAAGCAAATACCTGGCTGTCACGCAAACGGGGACCTAGCGCCTGAGCCGCTTGCAGGTACTCATGCGCCATGGTCCCCAAGGGCGTAATGCCCAATAAGTAGGCGTAATACACGTTACTGGTTCCTGCAAATCGTCCGTTGGGGCCAGTGCCCAATCGGCCCGCTAAAACACGCAGCACCTCTTCATGCCAGGCACGGGAAAAACGTCTTCGGGTGCCGTAGTCAGCGATCTTCAGTGCTTGGAGGCCTTCGGCCTGCATTTGTTCGATTTTGATGTCAAGTCGTTGGCGGCCACCTTGCAAGTCAGGCACTTTTTGAGTGTTGCGAAAGTAAACCTCATTGACGATGGCCAGCACAGGAATTTCAAACAAAATCGTGTGCAACCAAGGGCCTTGGATGGTGAGCTCCAACTCACCCGACGGCATGGCTTGCAGGTGAATGCACTTTTCATTGAGTCTGAAAAGGCTCAGAAAATCCACAAAATCACTTTTGATGAACCGCAAGGAACGCAGGTAATTCAGTTCTGATTCTTTGAAACTGAGACTGCACAGCGATTTGATTTCGTTGCGAATTTCGTCGACATAAGGCGCTAAGTTGACGCCGGGGTTGCGACATTTGAAACGGTACTCGACTTGCGCACCGGGAAACTGATGCAAGACCACCTGCATCATGGTGAACTTGTAGAGGTCGGTGTCCAGCAAACTGGTGATGATCATGGGCTGTAAGAGGCTGTTTGATCGAGTGTAAGGCAAGTCTCCGCTGCCCACGGCCTCAGATGAGGCGACCACTGACCAGTGTGAGCAATCGGTCAGCGTGCGAGGCCAAAATCTGATTTTGCTCGGCCACCAACATGGGTAAACCCTGAGTTCTCAAACGAAGCAGTGCATCGCGCATCGCTTCGACCAACACGGGGGCAATGCCTTCGCAAGGTTCATCGAGCAGCAAGAGCTTGGGTCCGGTCATCAACGTTCTGCCCAAAGCCAACATTTGCTGTTCCCCCCCGCTCATTTGACCGGCAGCACGGTCCAGCATCCCCGCCAATGCAGGAAACAAGGTCAAGACCTCAGCCAAATCAAGCGATGACTTGGCTGTCGAGCCGTTGGCCACAATCATCAAGTTCTCACGCACCGTCAAACCAGTGAACAAGCGCCGGTCTTCCGGCACATAGCCCACACCGGCTTGCGCACGCTCATAGGGCGGCCAATGGGTCATGGGGCGTCCTTGCCAATTTACGCTCCCCTGCGTCGGGGGCAGCAGGCCCATGATCGCTTTGAGCAAGGTGGATTTGCCCGCACCGTTCAGGCCTTGCAACACCACCAACTCCCCGGGTCGGATAGTCAAGGACACATCGAACAAGGCTTCAACCTGTCCATAGGCTGCGCTCAAAGAGCGGACTTCAAGCATGTTGAACCCCAGTTGATTTGGGCACTTGAAAATGCTGACCTAAGTAACGTTGCCGCACCAGTACATTTTCGGCAATCGAGTGCGGCGTACCCTGCGCGGCCAACTCGCCGTCGATCAGCACCAAGACCCGATCGGCCACACCAAATACCGCGTCCATGTTGTGCTCGGTGTAGAGCACTGTCACTTGCTGCGTTAACGAAGCCATGACAGATCGCACCAGTGCCATCATTGCGCTTCTCTCTTGTGCACCCAAACCTGCAGCGGGTTCGTCAAGCAACAGCAGGCCAGGTTGATGCGGCGGCAATCCGGCCAAGGCCATCGCCAATTCCAAGCGTTTTTTGGCGCCGTACGGCAATTCACCTGCCAAAAGATGCAAGCTGCTTTTAAGCCCTACGCTGTCTGCCAATGTTGTCGCTGACCTTGCTGCCACATGGTCCAAGCGTTTCAGCACCGACCAACCGTTTTGAAGAGCTGCAGTGTTCGTGCCTCGCCAGACCAGCTGGATGTTTTGCAAAACAGTCAAGGCATCGAAGGTGTGTGCGACCTGAAAAGTTCGGGCCACCCCGCGTTGCAAGCGCTGCGTGGCCGTTAAACCATCGAGTGACTCACCTTGCCAGCGCACATGCCCTTGGGTGGGCAGCTGTTGCCCGGCCAAGCAGGCAAAGCATGTGGATTTACCCGCACCGTTGGGCCCGATCAAGGCCA
Source organism: Comamonadaceae bacterium (assembly GCA_947373105.1). Taxonomy (GTDB): domain Bacteria; phylum Pseudomonadota; class Gammaproteobacteria; order Burkholderiales; family Burkholderiaceae_C; genus Limnohabitans_A. The sequence continues at coordinate 2,434 of CANBWK010000002.1, forward strand.
CGCATTCACCAGGTGCCACTTCGAAGCTGAGGCCCTTCAGAGCCTGAACTCCCGCGTAATTTTTAAACAAATTGTCGACTTGCAAAGCACTCATGACTTGACATCCTCAGCCTGCCCTTGATGACTTCGCCAAGTCCACCGCCAACCCAATACACCGTGAGGCGAAAGAACCATCAACAGCATGATCAACACACCTAAAACGCCATGCCAGTATTCCAACTGGCGTCCCAACTCGGCGCCGACCCATGTGAGTAAAACACTGCCTACAGCAGCTCCCCACAAGTGGTGCAGACCGCCCAATAAAATCACCAACAAGGCGTCAACGGATGTCGAAACAGAAGCGACAGATGGAAAAACTGCGCCCTTGGCTGCAGCCCATAAGCCTCCGGCTAAACCTGCGACACAGGCACTTAGCACAAACACTTGGTAACGCCAGCGCTCCAATGGCAAGCCACTGGCCTGCGCGCGCTGCGGCGCGTCACGCGCAGCTTGTAAGCCCATGCCCCAAACAGATTGCGACAGGGCTGACAAACAGCTGATCGCCAAAAGGCACAAAATCACCAAGCCCAAACCCAAAGCTGTACGTTGGTTCGGGGCCACCAGCTGCAATCCAATCAGGCCATTGTCCCCACCCGTCAGCGCCACCCATTGGGTCAATCCAGCCCACACGGTTTGGGCCAGCGCCAAAGACAACATGGCCAAGTAAACCCCTCGACTGCGAATGACCAAAGCACCGAACACCCCTGCCACCGCGCCAGCGCATACAACGCCAGCCGCCAGCGCTGGAAACAAGGACCACCCCCAGTTCAAATGCGTCAGTGCAGCGCCATAAGCGCCCAGACCCAAATAGGCCGCATGCCCGAAACTGACCAAACCGCCCAAGGCCATCATCAGTTGCAGGCTCAAACCAAAAAGCAACAAAATCAGGGCATCTTCAGCCAAGGATTGCCCATAGTCTCCGGCACTTTGCGCGGCCCACCACAGGGCAAACATCACCAGGCCCATGGCCAGGTAGGCTGTCCGCGAAGTTGGCCAGCGCCTGAAGACCTGAATGGCCTCACGCAAGGGCGCCGTCGTGCTCTGTCCCCGCAAACCTTCAGGCCGCCAAATCAACACCGCCGCCATGGTCAAGAACACCAACACCAACGTGGCCTGAGGCCATAAGCTCACGCCAAGGGCATGCACCAAGCCAATCAATACGGCGGCGCCAAATGCACCGCTAACGCTACCCAAACCACCGGTAACCACCACCACAAAAGTCTCTACCACCACGTTCATGTCCATTTGCAAATGCGCAGGTTCACGTGGCAATTGCAGAGCGCCCCCCAAACCGGCCAAACCGCAGCCCAGCATCACCACACCGAGCATCAAAGGTGCGGGGTTCACTCCCATGGCACCCAAAATTTCGGGGTCTTGTGTGGCAGCACGTACGCGCCGGCCCCACTGGGTTCGCGTCAACAGTCCATGTAAGAAAAACCAGACCACAGGCCCCAGCACCAAAGTCACGCATTGCCAAAGCGGAAAGAACTCGCCTCCGATTTCAACAGCCCCTTTGAGGCCCGGGAATCGGGGCGCAAAAACCTCGCCAGGTCCAAATACAAAACGCATCGCATCGTGCAGAGCCAATGTCAGGCCAAAGGTGGCCACCAATTGGTAAATCTCGGGGGCACTGCGCATGCGCCGCAGCAGCAGCAACTCCGCCAAAGCCCCAACCAACCCTGCCACGGCCGCGCCCAAGAGCATGGCCAGTGCATACAAACCCGGGCTTTGCGACCAACCCGGAAACCAGGCAGTGACCCAATGCGCAGCAAACAAGGCACCCAACATGAAAAAACTGCCGTGCGCGAAATTAACCATACGGGTCACGCCAAAGATCAGCGTGAGTCCTGAGGCCATCAAGAACAAGGTGGTTGCGTAGCTCAGCCCATTCAAAATTTGAATGAAAAACAAACTCATTCGGTTTGTCCGCAGAACTTTGGAGTCACCACCCGACGACTCGCATCATTCCACCCAATGGGTAAAGGACTTGGCATCCACCCGGGTGGTTTGGTAGGTATTGACCAAAGCCGATTCGTCTGCATAGCCCAAGGACATGCCGCACACGAGCATTTCGTTTTCAGCTGCACCGATGTGCGGCAAGATGATTTTGCTGAAGTTGTTCCATGCCGCTTGAGGGCAGGTGTGCAATCCGCGTGCGCGGGCGGCGACCATGATGCTTTGTAAGAACATGCCAAAGTCGAGCAAACTGCCTCGCCCCATGACGCGCTCGATGGTGAACATCAAACCCACAGGCGCATCAAAAAATTTGAAGTTGCGCTGGTGCTGCTCGTGCATTTTTTCACGCTCACCCTTACCTATACCTAACACGCCATACAAACCGAAACCGCATTCGCGGCGTCGATCAATGTACGGGCTGACCCATTGGGTGGGATAGTAGTCATAGGCATCGGCGTAATCTTTGGACATCGCCGGGTTTGCAGCGATGGCGTCATGCGCTTCGCAAACTTTGCTGACCAGCGCATCACGGGTTGAGCCTTGCAAAATATACACATTCCAAGGTTGAGTGTTGGTGCCGCTGGGCGCACGGGCAGCAACGCGCAACAGGTCTTCCAGAACTTCACGCTCAACATGACGAGGCTCAAAGGCGCGGGCTGAAAAGCGGCTCTCTATCGCTGCGTCCACGCTGGAAGGGTCTTGAATGCGGGTGCTGACTTGAGATGTGTTCATTTGAGTTTGTCCAAAACAGATTGAAATTCAGGGGCCAAAGGCATTGGGCGGCGGGTAAGCCGGTCCACATAAACGTGCACAAAGTGGCCTCGGGCCGCGGTCAGGGGCTCGCCTTGCGCAAACAAACCCACCTCATACCGCACGCTGGAAGTGCCTTGATGGGCCACACGAATGCCAGCCTCTACGGTTTGCGGAAAAGCCAAGGGTGCGAAATAGTTGCACTGGGTTTCGACGACCAAACCGATCGAGGCCCCGTTGTGAATGTCCAGCACGCCGTGCTCAATCAAATGGGCGTTCACGGCGGTGTCAAACCAACTGTAGTACACCACGTTGTTCACGTGACCATAGGCATCGTTGTCCATCCAGCGGGTGGTGATGTTGCGGAAAACGGGGTAAGCCGTCCGGGACAAAGCGTGGGGTTTTATGGCAGTCATGGGGTGAGATTTTGCCAGCGTTCCCAATACTCAAATGCAACCGTCAAGGTGTTGACCTGAACTTGCACGGTGGTTTCGATGTCTCGACCGTAGCCACCCGCCATGCACATGGCCAAAGGAATGCGCCGCTGGAAAGCCCAATCCATAACAACCCGATCTCGGGCCATCAAGCCGTCATAGCTGAGTTTCAGCCGTCCAAGGCGGTCACCCTCATGCGGATCGGCCCCCGCCAGGTAGATCACCAGTTCGCTTTCAAAGCGATGCCCTAGGGTGTCCAGGGCCTGGTGCAGAGCCTCCAAATAAGCGTCATCGGTGGTGTCATCGGGCAAGTCCACGTCCAGATCGCTCTTAACTTTGCGGAACGGAAAATTCTTTTCACCATGCATCGACAACGTGAATACGCTTGTGTCATTGGTAAAAATCTCTGCTGTCCCGTTGCCTTGGTGAACATCCAGATCGATCACGGCCACCGGCATCACGCGTTTGGTTCGCCGAAATCGCTCGGCCTGCATCAAGCGGGCCGTTACGGCCGCATCGTTGAACACACAAAAACCACCTCCTTTGTCACTAGACGCATGGTGGGTCCCTCCCGCCAAGTTCGTGGCAATGCCTTGCGTCAGTGCAGCTCGTGCGGCCGCCACAGTCGCCCCAACTGATCGGCGCGAGCGCTCGACCATCGCCTCGCTCCAGGGAAATCCAATTTCGCGCTGCAATTGCGCCGGTAAAGTCCCTGTACACACAGCATGTATGTAGGCAGGAGAATGCGCCAAGGCCAACTCACCATCTGTCGCAGCCTGGGCTTGCTTCATTTCAAAACCCGTCAACTCTTGGATTAAACGTTCACGCAAACGGCTGTACTTGCCCATCGGAAAACGATGGCCTTCGGGAAGGGGCAACACGAAGTGGTCCGCGTAAAAAGCATGCATAAGCCATTTTGACCGCGATTTTAGAAAGCCAACTCTAAATTGCTGCATTGCAACAGAAAGCCCTTGTTTTCTGTTTTGAAATCCGTAAAATTCCAACTATGCTGCACTGCAACATAAGTTATTGGCCAAAGCCAACTTCAGCGCAGATGTTTCAACCTTTTAAATTTTTGGAGATTCTCATGATGACTGCTGAACAACTGATGGCTTCGCACAAGGCCAACCTAGAGACTTTGTTTGGTTTGACAAGCAAGGCCTTTGAAGGCGTTGAAAAATTGGTCGAATTGAACCTGAATGCCACCAAAGCCGCTTTGAGCGAGTCCGCACAAAACACACAAGCCAGCTTCAGCGTGAAAGACGCTCAAGAGTTGATGTCTTTGCAGGCTTCTTTGTTCCAGCCTTTGGCCGAAAAAACAGCCGCTTACAGCCGTCACCTCTACGACATTTCGACTGGCACGACCAGCGAATTTGCCAAAGCTTTTGAAGCCCAAACCGTGGGTGCACAAAAGCAATTCGCCAGCTTGATTGACAGCACCTTGGCCAATGCGCCTGCCGGTTCTGAATCCGCTGTGGCTGTGATGAAAAACGCTGTTTCAGCTGCCAGCACTGCTTTTGAATCCGTTCAAAAAGCCGTCAAGCAAGCCACAGAAATGGCCGAGTCCAACTTCAATGCCATGACCAACCAAGCGGCCGCTGCTGTCAAAGCACCCGCCAAAAAGCGTTAATTGGATTTTCAAGTTGTCTCCTCGGATCTCTTAGACATCATTTGCTGATTCAGGGATCTCTTCAGGGCGGGTCGAAAGACCGGCCCTTTTTTTGTAGGCATTTCGCAAAAGTGTTGGCGAAAATGAAAAGGGCTACTCAATGGCCCTGTTCAAATTGCAACAACAACTCCCGCAAACGCGGTATGAGTTTTTGCATGGCGCTGTAACCCGCTTCTATTGAACGTCGGCGAGAAGTGAAATCTGCACTCTTGACACCTGACAGCGAAGGGCGGACGACCAGATTGGCATCCTTCAGACCATAGCTATTGATACTCTTGCCCATGATGGCAAACGTTTGCATCAAAATCTGAAATGTATCGCCTGAAGGATTACCTTCTGGGTCACTCGAAATATCCACTGCGATCACAAAATTGGCCCCCATCTCACGCGCTTGTTTAACGGGCACAGGTGACACCAAACCACCATCCACATACTCACGACCGCCTACTTTGACGGGCTGAAACACGCCAGGTACAGCGCTTGAAGCCCTCACCGCGGTGCCAGTGCTGCCGCGTCTAAACAACATGGCCTCACCGCTTTGCAGGTCGGTCGCTACGATACCCAGCGGAATGTTCATGCTCTCGATGGACTGCCCGCCAACTTGCGTATTCACATAACGGGCTAAAGCCTCGCCGCGTAATGCACCCCGGTTAAAAATCGGAATCATCCAGTCGGTGATTTCGGCCTCCTCCATGCTGTCCGCAACCTTTTTGAGTTGTGCACTGTTTTTACCGCTGGCATACAAAGCGGCGACCAGGCTTCCTGCCGATGTACCCGCCACAAATTCAGGATGAATGCCTGCCTCCTCCAATGCTTGAATCACGCCCACATGTGCAAAGCCACGGGCCGCACCCCCCCCCAGGGCCAAGCCTATATGAAGGATTTTTTTCTCTGCCAAAGCGGGCTGAGCACTTTGGGGCGGGGCTGAGGTCGTTGGCGCAGTCACACTGGCGCACCCCGCAAGCACAAAGACAGCAGCGCCCACAAAAGGCAGTCGCAGCCGAAGTAAAAAGGCCGTAAGGCGAGAGTTTTTCATGAACACAAAAAGAGACATGCGGCCGATCATAGATCAGACACATAAGCAATATGAATTACTTACCGCAATGGGCGTTATCGCAATTCCCGCATTGGCCCGCATCGGCTTTGCATACACGCCAGCGCCGCCACAAGAACGCACAAGCCCAAGACAAAATAACTGCGACAGCAAAAATATCGAGCCAAGGCATTCAGGGGCTCCAGTACAAAACGGTGCGGTAGGTCAACCACGAAGCGGCATAGGCCATACCAAACAAGTAAAACGCCATCAAGGCCGGTGCTCGCCAGCCGCCCAACTCGCGCCGCACGGTGGCCAGGGTGGCCATGCATTGAGGGGCAAATACGTACCAAACCAACAGCGACAAACCAGTGGCCAAAGACCATTCAGCGGCGATGATCGGGGCCAGGGCGGCACCCACCTCATTCGTGGTGTCGGACAACGCATAGACAGTGCCTAAGGCGCTGACCGCCACTTCACGGGCAGCCAGTCCTGGAATCAAAGCCACGGCAATTTGCCAGTTGAAACCAATCGGCTCAAACACCACAGCCAAAACTTTACCCATGCGCCCGGCCAAGCTGTATTCGATAGGGGCGCCCGAAAAGCCAACGGGCGCAGCGGGAAAGCTCGACAGAAACCACAGCACCACCGTCAGCGCCAAAATGATGCCGCCCACGTTGCGTAAAAAGATGTGCGCTCGTTGCCACAAACCCAGCGCCACATCGGCAGGCCTGGGCCAATGGTAGTCAGGCAACTCCATCATCAATTGGGCTGCGGGGCCCGCTCCTCGGAAGAGCTTGATGACGGTGGCCACAGCAATAGCCGACACAATGCCCAGCATGTACAACGCAAACAACATCAAACCTTGAAGTTGCAACCCGGGCCCCACATAAATGGCAGGAATGAATGCGCCGATCAGCAAGGCATACACCGGCAAGCGGGCTGAGCATGTCATGAGCGGCGCGATCATGATGGTGACCCAACGGTCGCGCCGATTGGCTATGGTGCGCGTGGCCATGATGCCCGGAATGGCACAGGCAAAACTGGACAGCAAGGGAATAAAGGAACGTCCGGACAACCCAATGCTGCCCATCATGCGGTCAAGCAACAAAGCGGCACGGGGCAAATAGCCTGATTCTTCCAACACCAAAATGAAGAAAAAAAGAATCAAAATTTGCGGTAAAAACACCAGCACACTGCCCACGCCAGCCAAAACACCATCAATCAACAGGCTCTTGAGCAGACCCTCTGGCAGGTTCTGCGCCAGTAACCCGGACAACCAAGCCACGGCTGCTTTAACCGCATCCATGGGGGCCTGGGCACCCGCAAACACGGCTTGGAAAATCAAGAACAACAAGCTCACCAAAATCAGGCTACCCCAGACAGGGTGCAGTAAAACGGTATCGAATTTCAGGGACCATTCATCAATGGGCTCGTCCTGCTCCAATCCGGCCGCCAGCATCCAACTGAGGGCTTGCATGTCGTCGTTGGCACTGACAGTCGGTGATGCAGGGGCAGCCCAAACAAGCGAGTCGTCAAGCAAAGAGCGCAAGGGGTCGGCACCTAGCGCGTTCACTGCGACGGTAGCCACAAGTGGTAAACCAAGAACCTGTTCCAAGCGCTTCACATCCACTTGCAAACCATTTGCTTTGGCGCTGTCAACTCGATTGAGCACCACCACCAAGGGCAAACCCAAACCCCGCAATGATGACAACAGGCGCAAGCTTCGGCGCAAACGGGTGGCGTCCAGAACGGCAACGACCAGATCAGGTGCGGGCTCTTGCAAACTCTCGCCTCGAATCACTTGACAGGCAACGGCTTCGTCTTCCGCTCCAGGATTCAAGCTGTAGGTTCCCGGCAGGTCCAAGAGGGTGATACTTTTGCCTTGTGCGGTTTTCATGAGACCGCGTTTGAGTTCCACCGTCACGCCCGCGTAGTTGGCCACCTTCTGTTGGCTGCCCGTCAAACGGTTAAAGAGGGAAGATTTTCCGCAGTTCGGATTTCCCACCAAAGCCACACGGCGTTGGGCTAAACGTGTCAAATTGATGAGTTGGGTGCTCATGCGGCCAGTTCGATGCAGGCGGCTTCGCTGTCGCGCAATGCAAAAGTGGCATTGCCAACCTGAACCACCAAGGCCCCACCTTTCCACCATGAACGGCGCAACACGCAGACGCGCTCATTGGGCACAAAGCCCAAATCAGCCAAACGCTTAGCCAACTCGCCCAAGCCAGCAGCAGCACAACCCTCAGACTTTAAACTGAGAATGCGCCGCCAAACCTTTGGCTGTGATTCATTCAAGGTGGGGGATGACACGAGGCCTCCAAATGCGAATGGTTCTCATTATAGGCCATAGACACCTCTCCACGCAGTGCTCCATAATTGACGTTTACGTTAACGTCAATCAAAGGGGTTCTTTATGGATATTCAAGGCAAGGTTTTCATCGTCACCGGCGGTGCGTCGGGTTTAGGTGAAGGCACAGCCCGCATGCTGGTCGCTCACGGCGGCCAAGTGGTCATTGCCGACATGCAAGTTGAAAAAGGCGAGGCCATCGCCAAAGAGCTGGGTGGCGCTTTCGTCCAATGCGATGTAAGCAACGAGGCTGATGGCCAAGCCGTCGTCGCCAAAGCCGTGTCCATGGGCAAGCTCATGGGATTGGTCAATTGCGCAGGTATTGCCCCCGCCGAAAAAACAGTCGGCAAGAACGGGGCGCACAACCTGGGCGTTTACACCAAAACCATCATGGTCAACCTTGTAGGCAGCTTCAACATGATCCGCCTGGCTGCTGACGCGATGTGCAAGAACGAGCCCGAAGCCACAGGCGAGCGCGGCGTGCTGATCAGCACTGCCAGCGTGGCCGCGTATGACGGTCAAATCGGTCAAGCCGCTTATGCGGCCTCCAAAGGAGGCGTGGTCGGCATGACACTGCCCATTGCCCGTGATTTGGCGCGCAACGGCATCCGCAACATGACCATTGCACCCGGCATTTTTGGCACCCCCATGGTGTTCGGCATGCCGCAAGCGGTGCAAGACGCACTGGGTGCCAGTGTGCCCTTCCCCAGCCGTTTGGGCACGCCGCAGGACTACGCCAAACTGGCCAAGCACATCTTTGAAAACGACATGCTCAACGGTGAAGTCATCCGACTCGATGGTGCGATTCGGCTGGCACCGAAATAAACTGTGGCATAACGCTCGCATGATCAAAATTCTGCGTCTGTTCTGCCTACCCGTGCTGGCCGCTTGCTCACCAGCCTTGCCGACCCGCATACCGGTGCAACCCGAAATGGCCAGCGAGATCACCGAAAAACCCGGTTGGGCCTATGCACGCCAGGCGGTCGCGGCAGCCAACCCGTTGGCCACACAAGCCGGGCACCAGATTTTGCGAGCAGGTGGTTCTGCGGTTGATGCGGCCATTGCAGTGCAGATGGTGTTGGGGCTTGTGGAGCCCCAATCGAGTGGCATCGGGGGCGGCGCATTTTTGATGTATTTTGACGGCCAGAAAGTCACCGCTCACGACGGGCGTGAAACGGCGCCCGCAAGCGCAGACCCTGAGCTGTTCTTGGGCCCCGATGGCAAACCATTGCCTTTTGAAGATGCCGTGCTCAGCGGCCGATCTGTCGGCGTCCCTGGTGCGGTACGCATGCTCGAAGCTGCACACCGCCAACACGGGGTCTTGCCTTGGGCAAGGCTCTTTGATCAGGCTATTGACCTGGCCGAAAAGGGGTTTCAAATCAGCCCGCGACTGCAAACCATGCTGCAAGCCGACCCGTACCTGAGAAAAGACCCACTGGCTGTGCGCTTTTTCTACGATGCACAAGGACAAGCCTTGCCGGTAGGTCATGTGTTGCGAAATCCGGAATACGCCCATGTGCTTAGACGCATCGCCACACAAGGCAGCCGCGCGCTGCTCGAAGGGCCTGTAGCCCAAGCCATCGTGGCGCGCACAGCCATGCCGCCGCACCCGGGCAATCTGAACTTGCAAGATTTGAGCAACTACCAAAGCCGTGATCGGCAAGCCATGTGCTTTGACCACACGGCCCTTGCACGAACCTACCAACTTTGCGGCTTTCCACCGCCGTCATCGGGCCTCATTGCCATCGGCCAGATTCTGGGCTTACTGGGCAACACCGTGGCGCATGGACTCGAATACGCCAATGGCCGGCCCTCCCCCGACTTTGTACACCGTTACACACAGGCTTCGCAATTGGCTTTTGCCGATCGGGCGCAGTATGTGGCCGACCCCGATTTTGTAACGGCACCCGCCGGTGACTGGCGCAGCCTGCTGGCACCGGCTTATTTGCGTGAGCGCAGTCAGTTGATTGGGGCGCAAGCGATGCGCAAAGCTCAACCCGGTCAACCAGGGGGCGACAAGTCATCCTACGCACCCATGCCGACGCAAACCGAATATGGCACCAGCCACATCAGTGTGGTGGATGCCAAAGGTCGGGTCGTGGCCATGACAACCACCATTGAAGCTGCATTTGGCTCTCGCCGCATGGTCACCACCGATGCCTCTCGCCCTGGCGGTTTCTTGCTCAACAACCAATTAACAGACTTCAGTTTCGTACCTGCTGATGCTCAAGGCCTTCCGATAGCCAACCGCGTTGAGCCAGGCAAACGACCCCGTTCAGCCATGTCTCCCACCCTGGTCTTTGACAAAGCCACCGGCCAAGTGCTGATGACGGGCGGTAGCCCTGGCGGCGCCATCATCATCCATTACACCGCCAAGCTGTTGGTGGGTACTTTGCATTGGCAACTCAACACACAACAAGCCATCAATTTGCCAAATTTTGGGTCTTTAAATGGCCCCACCCTTCTTGAAACCAAGCGTTTTCCAACGCTCACTTTAGAAGCGCTTAAAGCACGTGGGCACGAGGTTCTGGAAATCGACATGACCAGCGGTTTGCAGGCGATTCAAAAAACGCCACAAGGCTGGTTTGGCGGCGCAGACCCTCGACGCGAGGGCATCGTGTTGGGCGACTGATGGGTGATCAGTAGGCTTGGCCCAACTGGCTCAAAATATGCGGGTTCTCAAGCGTACTCGTGTCCTGCGTGATTTCCTCACCCTTGGCCAATGAGCGCAACAGGCGGCGCATGATTTTGCCGGAGCGGGTCTTGGGCAAATTCTCACCAAAGCGGATGTCTTTGGGCTTGGCGATGGGACCAATTTCTTTGGCAATGTGATCGCGCAACTGTTTGGCAATGGCTTTGCCTTCTTCGTTGTTAGGCAGTGATCGCTTAAGCACCACAAAAGCGCAAATCGCTTCACCGGTGGTGTCATCAGGACGTCCCACCACAGCAGCCTCTGCGACCAACTCGGTGCAACTGACCAAAGCGGATTCAATTTCCATGGTCCCCATGCGGTGTCCAGAGACATTCAACACATCATCGATGCGGCCTGTGATGGTGAAGTAACCCGTTTTTTCGTCGCGAATCGCGCCGTCACCTGCCAAGTAATACTTGCCTTTGAAATCGTCGGGGTAATAGCTCTTTATAAAGCGCTCGGGGTCGCCCCAAATGTTGCGGATCATCGAAGGCCATGGGCGTTTAACGACCAGAATACCGCCTTGCCCGTTGGGAATGTCTTCTCCTGTTTCGCTCACAATGGCGGCCTGGATGCCAGGAAACGCAAGGGTGCAAGAGCCCGGCACCATGGGGGTCACACCCGGCAAAGGCGTGATCATGTGGCCACCGGTTTCGGTTTGCCAGAAGGTGTCCACGATCGGGCAGTTGCCACCGCCCACGTGCTTGTGGTACCACTCCCAAGCCGCAGGATTGATCGGTTCACCGACCGATCCGAGCAAACGCAGGCTCGTCAAGTTGTAGCTTTTGGGGTGCACGGCGTCGTTGGCTTCAGCGGCTTTGATGAGCGAGCGGATGGCGGTGGGGGCCGTGTAGAAGATCGAGACTTTGTGATCCTGAATCATTTTCCAGAAACGGCCAGCGTCGGGGTAAGTGGGCACGCCTTCGAACACGATCTCGGTGCCGCCCAAAGCCAGAGGGCCATAGGTGATGTAGGTGTGACCTGTGACCCAGCCGATATCGGCCGTGCACCAGAACACGTCGTCTTGCTTCAAGTCAAAGGTCCATTGGGTGGTCAAAGCCGCATGCAGCAGATAGCCGCCGGTGCTGTGTTGCACGCCCTTGGGCTTGCCCGTCGAGCCCGAGGTGTAAAGCAAAAACAGGGGGTGCTCAGCGCCCACCCACTCTGGCTCGCAAATCGTGGCTTGCTTGTCGGCCACGTCTTGCATCCACAGGTCACGCCCAGCCATCATGGCGATGTCAGCGCCGGAGCGCTTGACGACCAATACGTTACGGATCGACTCGCATCCACCCAAAGCAATGGCCTCGTCCACGATGGACTTCAAAGGCAACAACTTACCGCCACGGACCTGGTTGTCTGCGGTGATCACGGCCACAGCGCCGGTGTCTTCAATCCGATCACGCAGGGACTGGGCAGAAAAACCGCCAAACACCACCGAATGGGTAGCCCCAATGCGAGCGCAGGCTTGCATCGCGGCCACGCCGTCAATTGACATGGAAATATAAATGACGACGCGGTCACCCTTTTGGATGCCCAATGATTTAAGGGCGTTGGCGAATTGGCAGGTCTTTGCCAGCAGTTGGCTGTAAGTGATCTTGGAGACTTCACCGCCATCGGCTTCGAAAATGATGGCCGTTTTATCGCCCAAGCCTTTCTCGACGTTGCGGTCTAAGCAGTTGTAAGACGCATTCAAGGTGCCATCTTCGAACCACTTGAAAAATGGCGCGTTCGACTCATCGAGCACTTTGGTAAAGGGCGTTTTCCAGGTGATGAACTCTTTAGCAAGCCGAGCCCAGTACCCTTGGTAATCGGTTTCCGCTTCTTTACACAACGCGTCGTAGGCGGCCATGCCAGAGACATGGGCATTCTGCACAAAGGCGGGACTGGGGTTGTAAATAGCACTCATTGAATAAGTCTCCTGATAAAGGCTGAAACGAAAAATTTAAGCTAAATGTCGGGCCTGGCTCTTACAAAGCACTGACTGACAGCATTCTTTCACTCAAAGCAGCTGACAAGCCTCTAAAATCAGCATTCTCCATTTTCATCGGCCTGATCCTTTACAAAGCCCATCCATGCCCTCTTCGCCGCAACCCAAAGGAAAGTCAACCGCCTTGCGCCCCTTGCCTAGTCTGATTTTTGCCAGTCGCTGGTTGCAGTTGCCTTTGTATTTGGGACTCATTGCTGCTCAAGCGGTTTATGTTTATCACTTCTGGGTGGAGTTGGTGCATTTGTTGGAAGCGGCTTTTGGCAACCAATCCGCTTTGCAAGCCCTGATCGTTGGCATTGGCTACAAAACCGATACCAGCATCACCCAACTGAATGAAACCATCATCATGCTGGTGGTGCTGGCCCTGATTGACGTTGTCATGATCTCCAACCTGCTCATCATGGTCATTGTGGGAGGCTACGAAACCTTTGTCTCGCGCATGAATCTTGAACATCACCCCGATCAGCCAGAATGGCTAGACCACGTGAACGCCTCGGTGCTCAAGGTCAAGCTGGGCACGGCCATCATTGGCATTAGCTCGATCCATTTGCTTAAAACCTTTATCAATGCAGCCAATTACGACGAAAAAGTACTGATATGGCAAACCGTCATTCACATTACTTTTTTGCTCAGTGCCATGGCCATTGCCTTCACGGACAGGTTAATGTCTCACCACAAACCCGCCAGCGGGCATTGAATCACCACTTTAAATTCTTTCAAACTTGAGCGACCTATGACCACTCTCATCCAACAAGAAGACCTGATTGAATCGGTCGCAGCATCGCTGCAGTACATCAGCTACTACCACCCAGCGGACTTTATTTCGCATCTGGCCTCGGCTTATGCGCGTGAGCAAAGCCCCGCAGCCAAAGACGCGATTGCGCAAATTTTGACCAACAGCAAAATGAGTGCGATTGGGCACCGCCCGATCTGCCAGGACACTGGCATCGTGAACGTGTTCCTGAAAGTCGGCATGGATGTGCGGCTTGAGGGCTTTTCAGGCAGTCTGGAAGACGCCATCAACGAAGGCGTGCGCCGTGGATACAACTACGCAGACAACATGCTGCGTGCCTCCGTGGTCGATGACCCCCAGTTCGCCCGCAAAAACACCAAAGACAACACACCCGCCGTGATCTTCACGCAGATCGTGCCGGGCAACAAGCTCGATGTCACCGTTGCAGCCAAAGGCGGTGGCAGTGAAAACAAATCCAAAATGGTCATGCTCAACCCCGGTGACAGCGTGGTCGACTGGGTGCTCAAAACGGTACCCACCATGGGCGCGGGCTGGTGCCCACCCGGTATGCTCGGCATTGGCATTGGCGGCACGGCAGAAAAGGCCGTGCTCATGGCCAAAGAAAGCCTGATGGATGACTTGGACATGTACCAATTGCTCGAAAAATCCAGCAAAGGCGACAAGCTCACGCAAGTTGAAGACCTGCGCTTGGAGCTCTACCACAAGGTCAATGCCTTAGGTATTGGCGCACAGGGCCTGGGCGGCTTGACCACCGTGCTCGACGTCAAAATCAAGATGTACGCCACGCACGCCGCCAGCAAACCGATTGCCATGATCCCTAACTGTGCGGCCACACGCCACGCTCACTTTGTAATGGACGGTTCAGGCCCCGTTTATCTGGATGTGCCTTCGCTTGATCTGTGGCCCGATGTCAATTGGACCCCTGACACCCAAAAGAGCAAACGCGTCAATCTGAATGGCCTCACCAAAGACGAAGTGGCAAGCTGGAAACCCGGCCAAACCCTTTTGCTCAACGGCAAGATGCTGACGGGCCGTGACGCGGCCCATAAGCGCATTCAAGACATGCTGGCCAAAGGAGAGACATTGCCCGTGGACTTCACCAACCGTGTGATTTATTACGTTGGCCCTGTGGACCCCGTAGGCGACGAGGCTGTGGGACCTGCAGGCCCGACCACCTCCACCCGCATGGACAGCTTCACCGAGATGATGCTGGCAGAAACCGGCTTGATCGCCATGATCGGTAAAGCGGAGCGAGGCCCGACCGCCATCGAAGCCATCCAAAAACACAAGTCGGCCTACCTCATGGCCGTGGGCGGCGCGGCTTACTTGGTCTCCAAAGCCATCAAGCACGCCACCGTGGTGGGTTTTGAAGATCTGGGCATGGAAGCCATTTATGAGTTCGATGTGGTCGACATGCCCGTGACTGTGGCGGTGGATTCTGGCGGCACCAGTGCCCACATCACGGGTCCCGCTGAATGGCAAAAACGCATTGCCACCGGTGAGTTCAAAGGCATTGCGGTCACTTCGGCTTGATACTTCGACTTATCAAAACCGCACATGCGTGACTTGGCCGATCAACCCATTGGCGTCTTTGACAGCGGCATTGGCGGGCTGAGCGTGTTGCAGGCCTTGATGGCCGAGTTACCGCATGAGCGCTTTGTGTACGTGGCCGACAGCGGCCACGCGCCCTATGGCGAGCGCGGTGATGCTTTTGTGGCTGAACGCACCCACGCCATTGCCGACTATCTGGTTGCCCATCACCACATCAAAGCCTTGGTGGTCGCATGCAACACAGCCACTGCCGCCGCCATTCACGAAGCGCGGATGCGCTATCCGCAAATGCCATTGGTTGGCGTAGAACCCGCGCTCAAACCTGCCGTGGCACTCAGTCAAACCGGGCGCATCGGGGTCATCGGCACACGTGGCACTTTGTCCAGCGCCAAGTTCGCCAAACTACTGGACGGCCTGAAAGGTCAAGCTGAATTTGTGATCCAACCCTGCAAGGGTTTGGCCCACGCCATTGAACGGAGCACCGGACACCCCGCCGCGAACGCCGCGCAACAATCCGAAGTTCACCGCCTTTGTCAGGCCTATACCGAAGCCATGGGCCCGTTCGGTAAAGGCACGGGGCAAATAGACAGCTTGGTTTTAGGGTGCACACACTATGTCTTTGCCACCGACGAGTTGCGTGCGATATTGGGTCCGGAAATTCACTTTTTATCCACCGGTGAGCCTGTGTCCAGACAAACCCGGCGTTTGCTTGAAACACAAGGCCTGCTGGCGACAACAGATCAACCCAATGCGGCTCGCTTGACGCAACTGTTCACCACCGGCGCGTTAATTGATTTGCAAACTGCAGCGCTGCGGTGGTTACATTTACCCGCCCAGCAATGCAGCAAGGCAGAAGGCTTGCGTTAAGACTTGCGATAAAGCTTCTTCTAGGATTTTGGGCTTGATGCCCATAAACGTGTACCTGTCAGTTCTAAATGCGTGAGGTAGACACGTAAATCGAACTCCAGCTGGTGATACGCTGGCTCCATGTGTTCGCACAACTGGTAGAAAGCGCGATCGTGATCACGGATACGCAGGTGCGCCAATTCATGTACCGAAATCATGCGCAAAAATTCCAACGGGGCGTCTTTGAAAACTGCCGCTAATTTGATTTCTCGCTTGGATTTGAGCTTGCTGCCCTGCACCCTTGAAATGGTCGAATGCAAGCCCAATGCATTTTGAATCACGTGAATCTTGCTGTCAAAGGCCACCTTGCTTACCGCGTCGGCGTTGCGCATGAACTCGTTTTTAAGTTCGGTCACATAGTTGTAAAGCGCGCCGTCCGTCCGAATGCCATGCGCTTGAGGGTATTTTTTGAGCAACCACTCCGACAAACGATCTTGCGTGATGAGTGTGTGGACCTGACTTTGCAAAGATTCTGGATAGCCCCGCAGCAAGGGCAAAGCAGTCGCAGACACCTGTAATCAGTTCAACGAAGAGGCAGCCAAAGCGGCCTGGCGTCCGCGCTGCATATCGACAGGAATCAAGAGCACCAGGCCCAACAAGAACAACAAAGCGGTTGACCCAATCGCTAATCGCTGATTCCCATCGGTCAGCCAAGTGATCACACCATAAGTGAGAGGCCCCACGATACTCGCCAGGCGAATGGCAAAAGTCCACAGCCCAAAATACTGCCCCAAACGATCAGGGGGGGCCAACAAGCCCGCCATAGCGCGGCCAGCGGATTGACTCGACCCCATGCAAACGCCCGCAATGGCTGCTGCCCACCAGAATTGCCCCTTGGTCGTGGACAAGGCCGCAATCACACAAGTCAGCATCCAGCCCAGCAAAGTGATACCCAAAGCCATCTTGTGACCCATGCGGTCTTGCACGTAGCCAAAAACAAAAGCACCGATGAAGGCCGCAATGTTCAGAACAAAAATCAACACCATCGTTTCTTGTTTTTCAAAGCCAATCACCTGCTCCGCGTAAATGGCCGCCAACGTAATGGCCACCGCCACGCCACCTTGATAAGCCACGGCACAGGCGAGTAACTGGCTGAAGTCCTTGAACTGCCGCGCCTCCTGCAAGGTTTGCCAGAGTTGGCGCAATTGGCCCGTCACCCCCGCATGGCGTGGCCTATTCGGTTGAGGTTGTGCATGCTCCTTGAGTAAGGCAAAGGTCACCGAAGCCGCCAAACCATAAATGCTGGCCGTGATCAGCATCGTCACCGGCACAAATTGGTCGGCAGGGATGTTCTGACTTTGAGCCCAAAGCAGATAACCCAGGCTAATACCCAAAGCCACCATGCCGCCGATGTAACCCAAAGACCATCCCCAGCCACTCACACGTCCCATGGCTTCGGGCTTGGCCAACTCCGGCAAAAAAGACGCCGTAAGGGACTCACCGTAAGAGAAAAAAGTATTCGACACAATGATCAACACCACGGCCAAAGCCACCTGATCAGGCCCAGCCCAAGCCAATGCAGCAGTGCTGACAACACAGGCCATGGTGACCCACGACAACAATTTCTTTTTAGCCGCATGCCGATCAGCCCAGGCCCCCAAGCCAGGCATGGTGAGCATGACAATGGCATACGACACACTCAAAGCAGATGTCCAAGCCAACGTTGCCCATGCGGCACCCCCCGCAATACCGCCCACAAAATAAGCAGCAAAAACAGCGGTAATGACCACCGTGGTGTAGCCCGAGTTGGCAAAGTCGTACATAGCCCAGCCAAAGACCTCCCTCTTGCGAACCCCGGGGTTCAGCGCATCAGTAGAGAACAAGGCCATGCCGAGAAGTGCGTTCTGATCAGTTAATGCAAATGGCGAGGGCGTCGACCACCACCACCGTGGCCCTGAGGGCCGGAGCCGCCCATACCACCCCTTGGGGGCTTGCCCAGCTCCAAAGAGCTCACCAAGTCTTCAAAGCGTTGACCAAAAAGTTTATCGATTTCACCCACCACGCCGCCCAGTTCTGCGCCATCAAAATGACGCTCCATCAGGCTGACCACATCCTGCACCAGCAAATCGCGCTGAGCCTGCATGATGGACGCGGGGTCGGGACCGACGAACAAAATCAAGAAGTCGTCGCGTGACTCGGTGCCGCGCTCTTCGTCTTCTTCGTCGTATTCGGTGTCGTAAAAAGTGACTTCGATTTGCGCACCCGTAGCTGACACCTCATTGAGGTTCATGCACATGTCGTCCAGCACTTGGCGAAAATCTTCGCTGCCACGTACCGTCCAGCACAACTGCAAGCGATGCTCTGAAGGTTCGAAAACGATCCCGGGCTCTTCTTCGTAAAGACTTTTTGCACCATCCGTCAAAGAACGGGCGCCTGCATACTTCCAAAGCGGCTTGAGCGTCTCTTGCAGCGCAATCAGGTCCACCTCATTGCGGAGCAAGACATCACCATGCACATGAATTTCGAAAGGGGTGTTGTATGAGCTCATGGTGTCTTCAATCGATGGTGCCCGAGCCGGAATCGAACCGGCAAGGAACAAAAACTTCATTCACATTATTACACTAAACACCCTATTCAAACACCCTAAACACCCCATCACGGTGCCTGCTGATTGACAACCAACTTCAAATTGCGCGAACCCACGGCAACGTTCTCCAGCACACCCATCCAGTCACCTGGGCGTGTCATGGCTTCGCCGGATTTGGAGATGCGCACTTTCAGCATGACCTTGGTTTGCGAAGAGAGTTTGCTTGCCGGATTCATGGCCGAGCTGTCGTCCAGGACAAAGTCAAAGGGCAAGTTATCAGCCGTCTTGCGCAGAATGGCCAAGGGCATCTTCTGACCATCTGTGGGGGTGGCATAAACAAATACCACATCCGTGGGAGTAATTTTTGCGTTGAGACTCGGATCGATTGACACGCGGCCGCTGATCACTGCAGCCGACGCAGACACGGTCGCGGACGTGGTCGCTTGCAATGCAGCAGGCGATTTTGGAGCCAGAGCAGCTTCTCCCGCTTTTTCACGGGCCGTATTCAAGGCAATATCCAAGCCCTTCAACTCTTCGTCGTTTTCATTCAATTGGCTGCGCACCTGCTGCCAATATTGAATAGCTTTCTTGTAATCACCTTGCGCATAGGATGCACTACCGGCCAATGCCAAGCCATTGAAATGGAGGGCATTCTTGGCCAGCACCTGCCTGATCACAGCCCAGGGTTCGCCACTGAAATCTCCACCACGACGCAGCGCCAGAACTTCAGCACGCTCCAAGGCAATGTCATCGTCCTCCTTCAACTCCAAAGCTTTTTGGTAGGCGGGAAGTGCTTTGTCATACTGATTCAATGCCCGGTAGGTGCGGCCCAGCATGACCCAACGCTGGGGATCACCCGAATCGGTTTGCAGTTTTTGCGCCAAACTGTCCGCCATGGCTTGCAGATCAGGTTGTTGTTGAGCATCCTCAGCAGCAGTCATTTGCGGATCAAGTCCCTGCGGTTGACCCAACCACACATACGTGGTCATGGCAGCCACTGGCAAAAAGACCGCAAGGACAATGGCGCTGACCAAGGCCCGAGGTGATTTTGCGTCTACTGCATCTTCGGCTTGCGCCGTGTCCTCCAGCATGCGGCCCAACAACTCGGCACGGGTCAACTCGAAAGATGATGGACTTATCGCACCTTGTGCGTGTTCTTTTTCCAGGTCCAGCAGCTGCTGGCGGTACACCTTGGAGTTGGCTTGCGCATGCTTTTGCTCTGGCGCCAAGCGGCTGCGCAACAAACTCCACATCAACACCACCACCACCACAGCCGTCAGGGCCAAGGCGCTCAATAAGAATACAAAATTAGAATTCACGCAGACTCTCCGTCTTTCAGCAGTCTTTCTGCTTTTTTCAACTCTTCGTCAGTCCAGCCAGCCTGAGGTGCTTGCCTTTGCCGCTGTCTCAAATACATCACCATGGCCGTCAAGGCCACCAGCAATAAAGCAAAAGGGCCAAACCACAAGGCCCATGTCATGGGCTTGACCGTGGGACGGTAGAGCACAAAATCGCCATACCGTGTGATTAAAAACGCCTTGATTTCGTCATCTGTTTTGTTTTGTCGAATCAAGCTGCGCACCTCTTCTCGCAGGTCACCCGCCAATTCCGCATGCGAGGACGCCAGTGATTCGTTTTGGCACACCATGCAACGCAACTCTTCTGAAATATGCACCATCCGGGCCTCGACCACGGGGTCCTGGGCATTGGGTGCGGCCTCCATCGCCATCAAGGAGCAAGCCAGGCACGTCCAAAACAAGGCCACGAACACCGATGGCCGACAGAACAGATCAAAACATCGCTTCATAAGAGACTCAGGTTTTCTGAAGTTCGTTAACCAAGGGCAAGATTTTTTTCGCCAAGACCTCTGGCGTGATGGCCCCCACCAGCTTGTAACGAATCACCCCTTGCTTATCTATGACATAAGTTTCAGGTACGCCATACACACCGTAATCAATACCCACGCGACCATCCAGATCGAGGGCCGTGACGACATAGGGGTTACCTCTGGCTCGTAACCATTTTTCACTGCGCTGTCTCGCCAAAAAGCGCTTGTCCTCTGGGCTCATCTTGACGCCAAGAGGTTCATCTTGTGCTTGAACCTCTTTGTAGCTCAGGCCCACAATGGGCAAACTGTGCTGTTTGGAAAATTCAACCAAGAGCGGGTGCTCCTCCCTGCAGGCCACACACCAAGTGGCCCACACATTGAGCATCCACACTTGGCCTTGCATGTCTTTGGGCTCAAAGGTTTGATTGTCTGCAGCCAAAGTGAACAGTTTGAATGCAGGGGCCGCTTGACCGACCAGTGGCGAAGGAATTTCTTTGGGGTCGCGCTGCAACCCCAAAGCCAAGAAAATAACCAAGCCAAAAAACAAGCCCAGTGGAATCAAAAATTTTTTCATCGCTTTGCCTCAGGCTTGCACTGCACGGGAATCGGTACGGCGATAGCGTTTGTCCAATGCAGCGATCAATCCACCCAAAACCATCAATAACGCACCGGCCCAGAGCCATGAAATAAACGGCTTGTCATAGACATGTAAATTCCACCGAGGTGCGCGTGTTTGAGGGTGGGGCTCCACCGGATCTCCCAGTGAGGCGTAAAGATCACGCATCCATACCGAATCGATGGCCGCTTCAGTCATAGGCATGGACGTTGAAAAATAACGCCTTTTTTCTGGCGTCAGTTGCGCCACGATGCGTTGGTCTTTTTTCACCTCCAGCGTGGCACGCAAGGCTTTGTAATTGGGACCATCAACGTCTTCCATGCGCTTCAACTCAAATGTGAAATCTCTGAGCGTGACCGTCTCGCCAATGCCGATGCGCACATCTCGTTCGAGTTCATAGCCCTTGACCATGGTGATGCCCACCACCACCACCGCCATACCCAGGTGGGCTGTATGCATCCCCCAATACGACAAGGCGATACGCCCGGGTTGACCTAAGCGGACAAGAACGTGTTTGACCGATCCAAGAATGATCCATGAGGACAGGAACAACCCGAGTGATGTGCCCCAGAGCCACTCGCCCTGGCCAAGCACCTGCAAGAGTGCGGGCACAGCACAAGCCAGCACCAAAGAGCCCAAGGCTACCCAACGCAGACGACTGACCAACTGGCTGATATGGGCTTCTTTCCAGGAGGCCGCGACACCGGGCACCATCAAGAACAACACGGGTGCGAGCAAGGGCACAAAAACAGTATTGAAATACGGGGCTCCCACCGATAATTTACCCAAGTTCAAGGCATCAATAACCAAAGGGTAAATGGTGCCCAAGAGCACAGCGCCCGTGGCCACAACCAGCAAAACACTGTTGGCCAATAAAAACGACTCGCGGGAAATCAAGCCCATCCGGCCCCCCACGCTGACCTTGGGCGCGCGCCAGGCAAACAGCGTGAGTGAACTGCCCACCACCACGGCCAAAAATATCAAGACAAACACACCGCGGCGGGGATCAGTGGCAAAAGCATGCACCGAAGTCAAGACACCAGAACGAACCAAGAATGTGCCGAGCAAAGACAAAGAAAAGGCGCCAATGGCCAACAAAACAGTCCAGGCTTTGAAGCCGCCGCGCTTTTCTGTCGCCATCAGGGCATGGATCAATGCGGTGCCGAACAACCAGGGCATGAGAGACGCGTTTTCAACAGGATCCCAGAACCACCACCCCCCCCAACCCAACTCGCTGTAAGCCCACCAAGAGCCCAATCCAATGCCAAAAGTCATGAATACCCAAGCCACCAAGGTCCATGGGCGCGACCACCTTGCCCAGGCCGCATCCAAACGCCCAGACAACAAGGCCGCGATGGCAAAAGCAAAAGCCACTGAAAAACCCACATATCCCATGTACAGCATGGGGGGGTGAATGATCAACCCCACGTCTTGCAACAAAGGGTTCAAATCTCGCCCATCGGCAGCAGCGGGCAGCAAGCGATCAAAAGGATTGGAGGTGGTCAGTATGAACGCCAGAAAGCCAGTGGATATCAAACCCAAAACGCCCAGTACCCTTGCTGACATGGCCAGCGGCAACGTGCGCGAAAAAACAGCCACAGCAACCGACCAGAAGGCGAGCAAGAACGCCCACAAGAGCAAGGATCCCTCATGCCCGCCCCACACTGCGGCCATTCGGTAAACAGTGGGTAGCAGTGAGTTGGAGTGCTGACTGACATACAGCACCGAAAAGTCGTTGATTACAAAGGACCACATCAGGGCCAGGAATGCCAACAACACCAACCCAAAGTGCAGTGCAGTCACCGGCTTTGCCATGGATTGCCATGCCAGATGGCCCAAAGCTGCCCCTGCCAGCGGGAGTACCCCCTGCGCCAAAGCGATCCAAAAAGCCAGGATCAAGGCATAGTGCCCAAGTTCGGGAATCATTCAGCGTTCTTTCAATTCAATCAACAGGGTTCAAGGCTTGACTGTCTCGGCCGCCTTGCGCGCAGCCGCCTGGTCCATGGCATGTTTGGCTTGGGGTGGCATGTAGTTTTCGTCATGCTTAGCCAGCACTTCACTGGCAACAAATTCACCCTGTTCGTTGAGCTGTCCTTGCGCGACCACGCCCCGCCCTTCTTTGAACAAGTCTGGCAACATGCCACGGTATTTCACAACAACATCTTTTTGGGTGTCGGTCACCACAAAATAACCTTTTTCTGAATCACGCAAAAGGCTGCCCTCTTTGACCATGCCACCCACACGGAACGCTGTGCCCCGAGGCGCCTCACCAGTGGCAACCTGTGTGGGCGTGAAAAAGAAAACCAAATTGCTTCGAAAAGCGTTAAGAACCAGTGCGGCCGCTGCAGACAGCAGCAGCAATCCCACCATGATCACAATCAAGCGTTTGTGTCGTGTTTTCATAGTTGCCAATCTTGTGCCGAGTCCTGCGCAGAGTCTCTTGTCGATGCTTGGATTTGCAAGCTTTCGCGTGTGTGCTGATGACGCCGCACAGCCAGTATGACTTCAAGACCCATCAACAGGGCTGTGATGCCAAAGCTGCCCCAAACGTAGAGGCCATAGCCTCCCATGGCCCAAAATTCACTGGCACTGTTCCAAATCATGATGCTCCTTCAGGGCGAAGTTCAGACTCTACCCAATGCGTATGTTTTTCACGTTCAAGGATGAGGGTGCGAATACGGTACAAAGCGATGGCGATGGCATAAAGCCAGAATGCCAGCGCCATGAGCAACATGGCCCACAGCATAGTTTGCGCCATGCTGGAGCCCTGCGTCACCGAAACCGAAGCGCCTTGGTGCAAGGTGTTCCACCAACGCACCGAAAAATAGATGACCGGTACATTGATGGCGCCGACCAAGGCCAGCAAACCGCCCGCTTTGTCTGCGCGGCGTGGATCATCAATAGATGCGGTCAAGCCCATGAAACCCAAATACAAGAAAAACAAAATGAGCTCCGAAGTTAACCTGGCATCCCAGACCCACCAAGTTCCCCACATGGGCTTGCCCCACAGAGCACCTGTCCACAGAGATAGAAATGCAAACATTGCGCCCGTTGGCGCCAGCGCCCGATTCATCATGCCGGACAGGCGGGTGTTGAAGGTCAAACCCAGCAAGGCCCAAAACGCCATGGCCAGGTAAATGATCATGGACATCCAAGATGCAGGCACATGCACAAAAATAATCCTGTAGGCCTGCCCTTGCTGAAAATCAGCAGGCGCGACAAACATCCCCATCCATAAACCCCAAAAACCTAATACGGTCGCCAAGGCCGCCAACCACGGCCACATGCGCCCGGCCAAGCCGTAAAACGCCTGAGGTGCAGCAAATCGAAATAAGACGTTGGAATGCTGGGTCATGACAATCAAAAACTTATTCAAGGGCAATGCGCAAAGCTGACGCACACGCCCAAGGGCTGAAGACTGCGGCAACAAGCAGCATGGCCGCCAAAATGGACAGATGGGCCGAGGCCCCCAAACCGGCTGTATGTGCTTGCACTGCGCCAGCACCAAAAACGAGTGCAGGTACGTACAAAGGCAAAACCAAAAGTGACAATAAAACGTCGGCGCCCCGAACACCCAGCGTCAAAGCAGCCCCTACAGCGCCGATCAATGACAACAAGGGCGTGCCCAAAAGCAAGGTAGCCATGAGCACTTCAATGGCCTGGGCATTCAAGTCAAATTGCAATGCCAGCACCGGCGAAACCATCACCAGGGGCAAACCAGATAGCAACCAATGGGCCAAAATTTTAGCGCCCACCAAGCCCGGCAGTGAAGCTGAAGACAACACCATTTGTTCCAGCGTGCCATCCTGGTGATCCCCCGCGAACAAGCGACCCAGCGATAACATGCTGGCCAGCAAAGCGCCAACCCACAGAACGCCAGGGGCGATCAGGCGCAATGTGCTCATTTCAGGGCCAATCCCCAAAGGAAACAAAGAAGCCACAACGACAAAGAAAAAGACCGAGGTCATGACCTCGTTTTTTCGACGCAAAGCAATCGACAAATCTCGGCGAACGACCGCCATGTAGGGGTTCATCCCTGCAACCTGTAAGAAGCAATTGAGGTGCCGGGCAGGGGCAAGGGATGGTGGCTGGTTAACAAGACCATACCGCCCTCGTCCAGATGTGCTTTCAGCAGCAGCCCGACAGCCTCTTGCGCTGGTAAATCGAGTGCCACAATCGGCTCATCCAAAATCCATAAAGTGGCTTGACGGGTCAGTAACCTGGCCAATGCGGCTCGGCGTTTTTGACCTTGAGACAGGACCCGCACTGGCAGGTGCTCCCTACCTCTTAGCCCCAATCGCTTCAAAGCACTGAGTAATTTTTGGGAGTTGACCGAGCAGCCTGCAATGGCTGAATCGAATTGCAGGTTCTCCATGGCCGAGAGATCTTCTTTCATGGACAGGTCATGCCCCAAGTAAATACGCTGTGCACGAAAAGATTCGTTGTCTGCAATAGGCTGCCCATACCAAGAAACCTGGCCCTCGGGCACCGTTGACAAACCACTGACCTGGCGCAGCAAACTGGTTTTACCTACCCCGTTGTCTCCCTGCAGATGCAAGCAAGTTCCCGCTTTCAATTGGAAACCAACGCCTGAATAGAGGCGCCGATCACCACGGGTACAGGAAAGATCAGTCACAGACAACATAGGATTCAAATCGTGAACTTTTAAAATGAACTTATTGGATAGCTATTTCAGAGATTTGACCATTGTGCATTACCTTAAAACCCAGTAATTAAAAGGATTTTAGGCGCTCTTATGGGTAATGGCCGGTCGCTTACATGAGTCTGATGGGTCCTGAGTATTCACCGAACATCTGGATTGCAAGACAGGGGGAAAGTGCTGGCCGAAAGTGGAGACTGATCACAGGGTTGATCTTGGACTGGTTAAGCTCCAAATGTTCGGCAATCTGAACAACGATTTTTTCGGAATTAAAGAGAGGTCTAATATGATATTTTACATCTCCGTAAATAGCTTGTTTACCTACGCTAAGACACTGTTTCACAGTACTCACCTCAAAATTCAATGCGATCAATAAGCCACAAAACCAAAGGGTCTTGATTCTTGCCGGCCTACTTTCTAAGCGATGCCGCTAAAAAAAAGAAACAATGACATTTCAGATTCGTTCATTTGTAAAATGCATTGAAAAGTCCAGCAACTCTCATGTCAATACAACTGATTATTGCCGCCAAACGCGAGAACCGTCTTGATCTATGTCAAGCCAACCACTTAAAGCAGCTTTTGGAAGCGAATAGGCATTGAGATGTATGCGCCAAGCCACTGAGCACACGCCCGTTTGGCTGATGCGGCAAGCGGGACGCTACCTGCCTGAATATTGCACGACGCGTGCCAAGGCAGGCAGTTTTATGGGGCTGGCCACCAATGTTGATTTCGCTACCGAAGTGACTTTGCAGCCTTTAGACCGCTACCCCCTGGATGCAGCCATTTTGTTCAGTGACATTTTGACCGTGCCCGATGCCATGGGCTTAGGCTTGAGCTTTGAACAAGGCGAAGGGCCGCGCTTTGCTAAAAAAGTCCGCGATGAAGCCGCTGTCGCTCAATTGGCAGTGCCCGACATGAACAAACTGCGTTACGTTTTTGACGCTGTCACTTCGATTCGCAAAGCCTTGAATGGCCGTGTGCCTTTGATCGGCTTTTCGGGTAGCCCGTGGACATTGGCTTGCTATATGGTCGAAGGCGCGGGCTCAGACGACTACCGCCATGTCAAAAGTCTGATGTACAGCAGACCCGATCTGATGCACCGCATCTTGCAGATCAATGCGGATGCCGTAGCGCTTTACTTGAACACACAAATCAAGGCCGGTGCGCAAGCGGTGATGGTGTTTGACAGTTGGGGCGGCGTGCTGGCTGATGGCGCATTTCAAAAATTCAGTATGGCTTATACCCGGCGATTACTCGACCAATTGATTCGCAGCCATGAAGGTCAAACCATTCCCCGCATTGTGTTCACCAAAGGTGGTGGATTGTGGTTGGAAGAAATGAACACCCTGGACTGCGAAGTCTTAGGTCTGAATTGGACCGTCAATCTTGCAAAGGCACGCCAAGTCTTAGGCGGCTTGGCAGGTCAACGGGCAAAGCACTGCAAGGTAATTTAGACCCCAATGTGTTGTTTGCCCATGCATCAGCAATTGAGCAAGAAGCACACAAAGTGCTAGACAGCTTTGGAACACCCCATACAGACCCCCACACCCTAGGACCCACGCATATTTTTAACTTGGGCCACGGCATTAGCCAATTCACACCACCTGATCATGTGACTGTATTGGTAGAGGCAGTGCACAGCTATTCGCGGATCCAAAGAATCAGACACTGAGTTTGACCCAGATTGATACGTTTTGGCATTGACCTGTCCTCAACAATTGAAGCAAAAATCTGTATGCACATCATTCAAAAACCACATGTCATTGTCACAGGAGCCTCCTCAGGCGTAGGGCTTTACGCCACTGAGGCCCTAATTCAGCAGGGATGGCATGTTGTGATGGCCTGCCGAGATCTACAAAAAGCAAGACGCGTGGCTGATGAAATGCATTTAGACCCCGCTGGTTTCACCATCATGAAATTGGACTTAGGCTCTCTTCAAAGTGTTCGCGAGTTTGTGAAAGATTATGAATCCAAGGGCTTTCCGTTGCACGCACTGCTCAACACCGCAGCCAGTTACCAGCCGCGCTTAAAAACACCCGCAAGGTCTCCTGAGGGATTTGAACTTAGCGTTGCAACCAACCACTTAGGACATTTTTTACTGAGCCGTTTGTTCATGACCTTGCTCATCAAAACACAAACCTTTGAACAATCATCCCAACCCACTTTTCGAGCAAGACTGGTGACCTTAGGCACGGTCACGGCCAATTCTGAAGAATTTGGTGGCGAAGTACCGATTACTGCACCCGCTGACCTGGGTGATCTCGCAGGCTTGGAACAGGGCTTCCATGAGCCCATTGCGATGATTGATGGGAAAACATTCAAAGCCGGCAAGGCCTACAAAGACAGCAAACTGTGCAACATGATCATCAGCCGAGAAATGCACCGTCGCCTGCACGAAAGCACGGGCATTATCTTCAGTACGGTTTATCCTGGCTGCGTCGCAGATACGGCACTCTTTCGCGACACACCCAAGGCTTTCCAACGTATCTTTCCTTGGTTCCAAAAAAATATTACCAAAGGCTATGTCACCCAAGTCATGGCGGGACAGCGCGTTGCTCAAGTCGTGGTTGACAAAGATTTCTCAACATCAGGCGTGCATTGGAGTTGGGGCAACCGACAAGTCCTCGGTCGTCAGGCGTTTGCGCAGCCTTCGTCTGCAAAGGCGACACAGTTGAAGCTGGGTATTCGCTTATGGGAACTCAGCAACAAGCTGGTGGACATAGCAGATTAAATTAATCTGATGGGTCCGAATTAAAAAACAGCATGCTCGCCTCTGTCTGGCGCTTCTTGCCCGTTCACCCAAAGTTGATACGCATCAAATAATGTTTGCGTGCCATGCGATGGCGTGAGTTGGGCATCGTAACGATTCGATGCGGCATCCCAAACGAGCATGGACTCTGTCGCGTAATAGCGACCGATTCGTGCGAGCTCCGCTTTATCTGCAATGAACGGAATGAATTTGCCAATCCAACTTAAAGTGCCAATGATGAAGTCCAAAAAACCTACGGGAACGCTTTTGAATTGGGGCTCTTTTCCCAACAGTTGAAACAGGTACTGCCCTTGCTGGCGCGGGGTAATGGCAGGACCAGGGCCACCAATAGGCAAGATTTGGTTATGCCGATCCTTTTGATCCAAGCAACCGGTGATGAAATCACCCAGATCACTGTCACTGATCGGCTTACAAGCCGTGAGCTTGCCATCGCCAAAAATTAAAAAGGGCTTCCCTTTTTTCACCCGATCCAATTGACCTGACAAAGATTTGAAAAAAGCTGTGGGACGTACGATCGAATAGGTCAATCCTGACTCGATCAAAGCTTTTTCAAAAGCAAGTTTGGCGTGCTGAAAGGCCAGGAATGGTTTTTGCACGCAAATCGCCGAGAGCAATACGAAGTGTTTGACCCCTGCGGCTTGTGCAGCTTGAAGTGCATAAACATGGGCTTGATGGTCCACACGCCATGCATCTCGAGGGCTGCCGGTTCTTGATGCCATGCATGAAATCACCGCATCAAAAGGTTCATGTGCGAAACCATCGCGCACCAACGACTCAGGATCAGATGGATCACCATAACGAATTGTTGCGCCCTTTAAAGCCGATGCTTTCAGCTTGTCAGCCACATCTCTCTTTGCACCTTGCCGAGTCCGCACAAAACAAACAACGTCATGCCCACGCTGAATCAGTGCCTTTGCCGTAGCCAAACCGATCGTGCCAGTGGCGCCCAGCAAGAAAACCCGCAAAGAAAGGCCCGCTGTGCTTGGCGCAGAAAAGTCAGTTTCTCGCATCGCGTGGTCTGATCCTATGTTCTATCAAAATTTATCCAGCAAACAGCAAGGCTGCCAAATTGGCTTACAAAACACCGCGTTCAATTAACTCCGCGTGAGTACCCTGCGCTACCAAGCGCCCTGTGTCCAAAACCAAATAAAATCTGCTTGCTGAACAGTGGTCAAGCGGTAAGAGATCACCACAGTGTTGCGTTAGAAAGCTAAGCAAATGGTCCGTTTAGTTCAATCGTCGCAGCGTTTAAGAAACCCGCTATTGTGACCCACACCAGGTAAGGCAAAAGCAGCGCACTGGCAATTTTGGACATGCGCCACAACCCTATGATGAGAAGCATTACGGAGGCCCACAAAAAATACAACTCCGTCATGGCCCAGTCAGGTCGATGTTGGTTGAAGTACAACCAACTCCAAAGAATATTCAACAGGCCATTGAGCGTAAATAGAAAAATGATGCGGAACTTCTGTGCACTGGTTTTTGAAACTTGCCATGCGCCCCAGCCACTGAAAGCACACATAGTAAAAATAGCTGACCAGATGATGCCAAAGGCAAAGTCTGGCGGCTTCCAAGACGGCTGCTTCAGGGCCAAGTACCACGGCCCTATCTCTGTCATTGAGGAACCGACAGATGCAACCAATAAACTACATCCAAACGCGATCGTCAGTACGAACAATCGATTTGAGATGGTCATGTTCTCACAAAGCCAAATAGGTGCCCCAAATCTTTGAAAAAGATGCGTACGTGAGCCATTGGTTTTTTTCTCACCAGTACTTTGTTCATATAAGACTCAAACGTGAGTTGCTGCACATCCTTGTCTTCGCAAATCGTGACAAACTTTTCACGTCGCTTGTCGCTCTGGTACCAAAAATATTGCATGATGCCCAGCACCCAAAACACCGTACCATGTTGCCTCATGAATGTTTTTCGTGCTTTCTTGAGACAAGAAGCGTTGCCGGTTTTTAGAGCCTCTTCAACTGCATCAGCTGCCATCCGACCGCATGCCATGGCATAGTAAATGCCCTCACCTGAAGCCGGCGCAACAACACCTGCAGCATCGCCAGCCAACACAACATCTTTGCCGTTGTCCCAATAGGGTAAAGGTTTCATAGGTATGGGCGCACCCTCGCGACGCAATGTTTCAGCGTTCTGCAAGCCTGCAGTTTCGCGCAGTCTTGAAACTGCACTTCGCAAAGAAAATCCTTTGTCAGCGCTGCCAGTGCCGATGCTCATGGTGTTGCCATGTGGAAATACCCAGCCGTAAAAATCGGGTGACAAAGCACCACGGTAGTAAACATCACATCGGTCAGCATCGTAATCTGCTTGGTGCGTTGGTGCCCGCACGATTTCGTGGTAAGCAAAAACATACTTGGTGCGCTCGGCGCCTTTGACAGTTTGTCGAGCCACCTCAGATTTGGCACCGTCTGCGCCGACCACAAAACGCGCCCGAATACTCTTGGCTTCGGGGGTGGAAGAATGGGCACCAGAGAGAGAAGACGATTGCAATGCGATATGAATGCGTGCGACGCCATCATCGTCGCGGGTAATTTTTTCAAATGAACCCTTTAAACGATGCGCCCCGTTCGACCGCGCTCTTTCACGCAACCACTCATCAAACTCATCGCGGTTAACCATGCCGACAAAACCATTCTCAATTGGAATGTCAACTTTGTTGTCTTTGGGCGAAATCATTCTTGCACATCGTGCTTTTGCAACCAGCAAATGATCCGGTATTTCAAAGTCTTTGATCAAGCGTGGCGGTATTGCACCGCCGCAAGGCTTGGTTCGGCCTTGACGGTCCAATAACAAAACGTTCCATCCACGACCAGCGAGGTCATCTGCCGCAGTGGCACCAGAGGGTCCACCACCAATCACAACCACATCATATGTTTCAGTACTCATGACTCAAATCCTTTCTATGACCAACGACTAAAGGGATATGGCGTAGTTCTGTACCTTTGCGGTCGTAACGACCCACCCAAATGGCACAGGCTGCCGCTAACACGAACATGGCAGCTTCAAAAGCAAACACGCAAGCATATGCAGTGCCTTGCTCTCCCAACACGAAACGGGCTAAGTCACTTGCAGCAGTGCCAAGCAGGCCCCCCAAGCCAAAGGCAATGGCTTGTGAGGCTCCCCACAATCCCATGCGGGTGCCTGCGTATTGATCACCGCCCGAAGTCGCTAAGCGCATCATGGTGGCGATCGCAGCAATAGAAAAAGCGCCATTGGCAACACCCAGCAAAAAAACATTTGGCTTCAATGGCCAAGGCGGCCCGAAAGCCGCGGCCGAACACAAGCCCAACATGGCCAGGCCGGAGACCCAGCAACCGCCCACCATCCAACTTTGAATCGACCCAAGACGCCCCGCCACACGGCCGCTTCCCGCCAGAGCAACAGCCAGCATTCCACACAAAACAGCACTGTGGTGCAGACCTGACAACTGCGTGGTTTCCCCTGGTGTGAGGCTAAACAAAGCGCCGGCAAAGGGCTCCAAGATCAAGTCTTGAGAGCTGTAGGCCAACATCGATAGGAAAACAAACACGGTGAAGGCCTTGGCCTGTTGATCAGACCAAACCATCTTCAAGGTTATTTTGAAGTTTTGTTTTGGTGGGGGTGGTACCTCTTGGAGATCTGAAACCAATTCACTCGAACTACCCTGCCCTTCCAAATTCCATAAACACACGAACGAGAGGACCACCACAAACAAACTCAGGCAGGCACTGATTTCGAGCAACCTCTCTGGTGAATACGGGTCTAGCAACTTACCCACAGATATGGCTGTCACAGCGAAGCCGAAAATCATGGTCATCCAAACGGCAGTTGCAGCAGGTGCGCGTCGCGCCTCAGCCACGCGCTTTGACATCAGGACCAACAATGATGTGCCGCAAGCACTCACGCCAAAGCCAATCAAGGTGAATGCCAAGATCGCTAAGGCGATGCCGTGGCTCAGTTCCTGACCCATCCACACCGTGGCAAGGCTCGCCAAAAAGCCGCCCAATGCCAAAACAAACATGCCGCCCATCATCCAAGGCGTACACCGCCTGCCTTGATCAGCGCCAAAGCCCATTCGGGGGCGCACCATTTGAACAAGGTAGTGAAAGCCGACCAAAAAGCCTGGCAGCATGGCAGGTAGCGCCAACTCCACCACCATGATGCGGTTGAGTGTGGATGTAGTGACCACCACCACAGCCCCCATACAAGCCTGGACCAGACCCAAGCGTGCGATATGCAGCCAACCGAACATGGGCAATGTGCTCATAAAGCCACCTCTTGATGCGCTCTTAAGGCCCAGGCACTCACCATCATCCCGCTGACAAACAAAGGCACGCCAAAAGCACTGACACTCAGTGCCTTGTCGACAGGACTTCGCACAAAGCGGATCATCAAAGGCAGTTGGCAAAGACTTAACACCAGCACAGCAAAGGCAGACATGGGTGACCCCCACACCAACAAAAATATGGCCACAGCCCATTGCGCCACCAACATGAATGTGCATGCATAACAGGCCGCTCGTGTCACGCCCAATTGAACAGGTAAAGAACGCACGACCATTTGCGCATCGCCCTCCACAGCTTTGAAGTCATTCAAAGTCATGATGCCGTGGGCACCAAAGCTGTAAAGTAAGGCCAGCAAAATGATTTTGTGAGCGGGCATCTCACCACCCAGCATCACAGCAGCCCCAGTGACCCAAGCCAAACCTTCGTAACTCAGTGCACAGGCCGAGTTGCCCCACCAGCCATTGTTTTTCAAACGAATCGGCGGCATGCTGTAGGCCCATGACAACAACAAGCCTAAGCCCGTCGCCGCGAAACCCCAAGGCCCGAGCGGCCAAGCCCAAAGCAGGGACAGCAAAGTCCACAACACAGCGATATAAAACCCCCAGTGACCTGGCATTCGCCCCGAGGGTATGGGTCGATTGGGCTCATTGATGGCATCGACGTGCCGGTCAAACCAGTCGTTCACAGCCTGACTGCTGGCACATACCAACGGACCCGCTAACAAAACACCCCAGATGATCAAAATCCAATTGTCAGTCAGTGATTTCCCTGAAGAAACCACGCCACATGAAAAAGCCCACATGGGCGGAAACCATGTGATGGGTTTTAAAAGCTCAGCGACAGTTGAAAGTTGAGGGCGTTGCATTTGCAAATTTTTTCACGGCACCTTGAATGTCAGGTGCTAGGCCCTCAAAAACATTTGGCGAATGGCAGCGTGCGTTGTATCCGTCTGCCTGCCTCCAGCATGGTGTAGCTCACGCAGAGGTCCGTTCAACATTTTTTTCATCAACCCCATGGACAACGAATCCAAAACGGCGTTGAGATCGTCGCCCTTTTCAATTTGTCTTCGTGCTTTGTTGAGTTCAGTTTGTCGCCAAGCTTCAGTTTGCAAATTCAATTCGCGAATTAAGGGCACATGTCTTCTGTGCTCAAGCCAAGACATGAATTTTTGAACGCCCTCATCAATGATGACCTCTGCATCAAGGACTGCGGCCTGCCGATGCGCTTGGCCGCTTTGGATGATGTCCTTGAGGTCATCGACGGTGTACAAATAAACATCATTTAACTTTTTGACTTCTGGCTCAATGTCTCTTGGAACGGCGAGATCGACCATGAACATGGGACGATTTTTTCTGGCACGAAGTGCACTTTGCACGGCCCCCAAACCAATCAAGGGTAAAGTGCTGGCCGTACAACTGATCACGATGTCAAATTGGTGCAGCTTTTTAGGAAGATCCGCCAATGCAATGCATCTTGCGCCATGCAAGGATGCCAAGTCCTCCGCCCGTTGCGCTGATCGATTCGCAATGGTGATAGACAGTGGCGACTTGGCAGCGAAATGCGCCACGCACAATTCAATCATTTCTCCTGCACCCACAAACAAAATGCGGGTGTCTTTGATATTTTCGAAAATACCACTCGCCAATCGAACGCAAGCCGCCGCCATGCTGATGGAGTGGGCACCGATTTCAGTGGTGGTTCGAACTTCTTTGGCAACAGCAAAGGAGCGTTGGAAGAGTTGATTGAGCGTGGCGCCTAAAGCCCCGGTGTCTGTGGCCAACTTCACCGCATCTTTGAGTTGCCCCAATATTTGAGACTCACCCAACACCATAGAGTCAAGGCCACTGGCCACTCTGAACGCATGCCGTGCGGAGGCATCTCCTTCAAGTCGATAGGTATGAGAAGCCAAAATATCGACTTGGGTTTTGCCTGTTTCTGCAAGCCATGCCAGTGTTTGGGGAATGTGAGACTGATCCCCTGCGCAATAAATTTCGGTTCTGTTGCAGGTCGACAGAATAGTGACTTCTTTATGCGTTTCAAATTTTTGGCGTAAGCCCTGCAACGATTGCTCCAATTTTTCTGAAGCGAAAGCAAATCGCTCACGCAAATCAATGGGTGCAGTGCGGTGGTTCAGGCCTAATGTCCAGACAGCCATTTAAACAACCCTTCTGAGGTTGGATGTGACCTGCACCACCGGCCAAAGCGCTTCGATGCGTTGTTGTATTCCGCTTGCGGTGAGCCCGTATTGCTTCATCAACAGCCCAGGATCTCCATGCTCAGTGAACTGGTCTTCAAACCCCATGATCAGCACTTGGGTGGAAATTTCCATATCTTGCAAAGCCTCAAGCACCGCTGAACCCGCACCGCCCATTCGCGTCCCATCCTCCAAAGTGACCAATCGGTCGTGCGATTGGGCAATTTCTTGCAAAATTTTCAAATCAAGTGGCTTGGCCCAACGCATGTTCACCACCGTTGCATTCAATGATTCCGCTACTTTGAGTGCTTCGTAAAGCAAAGGTCCAAAGCACAAAATTGCCAAGCCCTCTCCCTCTCGCACGACCTTGGCTTCACCCAAGGGCAATGGAGTTAAAGATTTTTCCACCTCGATCCCAGCGCCAGCGCCCCTGGGGTAGCGAACAGTCACGGGGTGCTCTTGCGCGTAGGCCGTACTCAACAACTGGCGACACTCGTTTTCATCTGCGGGGCAAGCTACGCTCATATTGGGAATACAGCGGGTAAACGCAATGTCAAACATGCCGGCATGCGTCGGCCCATCGGCGCCAACCAAGCCAGCCCGGTCAAGTGCAAATACAACCGGTAAATTTTGCAACGCCACATCGTGAATCAATTGGTCATAGGCACGCTGTAAAAATGTGGAATAAATGGCCACCACAGGCTTGAGGCCCTCACACGCCAAGCCTGCCGCAAAAGTGACTGCATGTTGCTCAGCAATGCCCACGTCGTGGTAACGATTTGGAAAGCGCTGACTGAACTCCACCATGCCAGATCCCTCACGCATGGCGGGGGTGATACCTATGACGCGCGGATCTTTTGCGGCCATATCGCACAGCCATTGACCAAAGACCTGGGTGAATGTGACTTTGCTGCTGGCAGCACCCACCACCCCTAAAGAAGGATTGAATTTCGGCGGGCCGTGGTAAGTCACAGGGTCTATTTCGGCCTTTTCATAACCCTTGCCTTTGCGGGTGACCACATGTAAAAACTGAGGTCCTTTTGCCTTGGAAAGTTTCTCAAGCGTATCGACCAAACCATCTACATCATGACCATCGATGGGGCCTGTGTAGGTAAAACCAAGCTTTTCAAAAATGGTGTTCGATTGAATCAGGTTTTGGGTTTGTTGTTCTAGATGCCGGGCCAACGCAAACAATGGCGGCGCGTTGCGGAGCACCTGTTCCCCTATTTTTTTAGCTTGCGCATAAAAGCGGCCTGACATCAACTCTGCCAAATATTGGTTCAAGGCACCGACAGGCGGGCTGATCGACATGTCGTTGTCATTCAAAATCACAAGCACATCACAATTGCTTGCACCTGCATTGTTCAAGGCCTCATAAGCCATTCCAGCGGTCAAAGCACCATCGCCAATGATCGCAACGGCTTTGCGCTGACTGCCAGTGAGTTGGGCCGCCACGGCCATTCCTAAGGCTGCAGATATGCTGGTCGAGGAATGCGCGGTCCCGAATGCGTCATAGAGACTTTCTTCGCGGCGTGGAAAGCCACTCAAGCCCCCCTGCTGACGCAGGCTGCCCATGCGCAAGTTTCGGCCTGTCAATATTTTGTGCGCATAGGTTTGGTGGCCCACATCCCATATGAGTCGATCTTCAGGGGTGTTAAAAACATAGTGAAGCGCAATAGTTAATTCGACGGTCCCTAAATTCGAACTGAAGTGACCACCGGTTTTCGAAACTGTATCGATCAAACGTTCGCGCAATTCAACAGCCAATCCTTGCAAACTTGCACGCGAGAGCTGTCTCAAGTGAGAAGGCGATTGAATCCGTTCTAGTAATGCGTCCATGATTGACTTCAAGCAAGTTTTGACTAGGCTTTAATTTAACGAGATTTAATAAAACGTCAAGTAAAATTGACACTTTATTTAAACTATTTAATTGACAACTTTTGGAATACCTCGTTTTCCCTAGGTTTAATCTTTCCATGTTTGATTTTTCTAATTATAAATACCTATTTATATATTTTCTTCGAAAAAATTCTCGCCATGAAAGCGTGAAACGTTGTTTTGGTGATCCAGAAAAACCTTGAAAACGCCCTGCTAAACCTCAAAGTGTAAATTTAAATTGACAGCTAATGATGGCTCGTGGATGATGCGTTGCAGCGAACTCAGTAGATGAATAGAAATCAGTCATGGCAACTACGTTTCCTTTTGCAGCCATCGTCGGTCAAGACGAAATGACGCTGGCCATTCAAATCGTCGCCATTGATCCCTCCGTTGGCGGGGTCTTGGTCCTAGGGGACAGGGGCACGGGCAAATCAACCGCCGTCAGAGCTTTAGCCGACTTGCTGCCACCTATTCAGGTGGTCAAGGGGTGCCCTTACAAATGTGATCCTAAAAAACCCGCTCAAGCCTGCCCTGTTTGTCACACGCAGATGAACTTGCCTTCAGGTCAAACGCGCAAATTAATGACAGAGCTCAGGCCCGTAAGTGTGGTGGACTTGCCACTGGGCGCAACAGAAGACCGCATTGTGGGTGCGCTCGATTTAGAAAAAGCCCTCTCCCAAGGTATCAAAGAGTTTTCACCCGGCTTATTGGCTCAGGCACATCGTGGTTTTCTGTACATCGACGAAGTCAATTTACTGGATGACCATTTGGTGGATCTTTTAATTGACGTTGCCGCTTCTGGAGAAAACTTGGTTGAGCGAGAAGGACTGAGTATTCGACATCCTGCACGTTTTGTACTGGTGGGCAGCGGCAACCCCGAAGAGGGAGAGCTTCGCCCACAACTGCTGGACCGCTTTGGTTTATCGGTACAAGTCAAAACGCCTCAAGACATTGCTCTGCGTGTGCAAGTCATTAAGCGACGGGACGCATTTGACAAAGACCCCTCTGCCTACAAAGCCCAATGGCAAGGCGAGAGTGACAAACTACAAAAGCGCATAGTGAAAGCTCGAAAGTTACTGGAATCAGTGGTGGTCGACGATGACATGCTCACCCTGTGCGCAACGCTGTGTCAACAACTCGGCACTGATGGCTTGCGCGCAGAGTTAACGCTGTTGAGGGCCATGCGCGCACTTGCCGCCATGCTAGGCAGCAAGGCAGTTAAACCCGAGCACCTGACAACCATCGCGCCCCTGGCATTGCGCCATCGCTTGAGACGCAATCCGCTGGACGACACCGACTCAGGTCAACGCGTCAACCGGTGTCTTCAAGATATTTTGGCCCGTTGAGTCTTGTGCATGGCAGATGATTTGAAAGGACTTGAAACTTGGAACGATGCCATGACATCGTTGCAGCTGCTGCAAATTGATCCTCACGGGTTTGGTGGCGTTTGGTTGCGTGCGCCATTCGGGCCCGTGCGCGAACAGTGGTTGCAACATCTATCTCAAGCAGAGTTGAACACGGTCAAATTGCCCGGCAATATCGATATTGAACGCTTATTGGGAGGCATTGATTTGTCGCTCACGCTTCAATCCGGCCGTTTGCACATGCAACCGGGTTTGCTTCAGCTAGCAGACCAGGGCTTGGTTTTGATCAGCATGGCTGAACGATTTTCTACGGCTTTGGTGGCGCCCATGACACAGGCCATGGACACGCAGTCATTGCCGCCATTGAAAATCGCTCCCCAAGAAGAATATCCAATTCGAACGCAATTTGGGGTGGTGGCCTTGGATGAATCCATGAAAGACGACCCCCCTCTCAGCCCAGCACTTCAAGAGCGGCTGGGTTTATGGTTTGACCTGGAAGACCTTGCGCCGTCAGACATCATTGGGGTCTCGATGGACTCGCTCAACCAGTACAACGCCCAAGAGGCTGTCAGTATCCGAATTGCAGCAGATGCTTTGGCCCGTATGAAACAGGCTCGGTCTGAGATTGAATGGACCGACGAGCAAGCGCTGGCTGTTTGCATCACCGCACAAGGATTGGGCATTGAGTCCTTACGTATCCCTACCTTGGCGCTGCGCGTGGCCAGCTGCCATGCCGCTTTGCATTTACGCAAGCACGTGAATGACGACGATTTGGCATTCGCTGCACGACGCGTGTTGGCGCCCCGGGCCACTCAATTGCCTGCACCTGCTGAAAATGCTTCAGATACCGAACCTGAAAACAGCGCAAAGCCCGATTCAGAGCCCCCTGCACC
The DNA here is from genome assembly GCA_947373105.1 of Comamonadaceae bacterium. GTDB lineage: Bacteria > Pseudomonadota > Gammaproteobacteria > Burkholderiales > Burkholderiaceae_C > Limnohabitans_A. Next base: position 41,568 of record CANBWK010000002.1, read on the forward strand.
GCCAGAACCCAGCAAGGATGAAGAAGAGGCTTCATCAACGGATGAATCTGAAGAAGACTCAAGCACGGAAGAAGAGGACTCACCCAGCACGCTTTCTCCTGAAAATCTACAAGAAATGATGATCGCAGCGGCATTGGCCAGCTTGCCACCCGACGTGTTGGATGGCTTGCTGACGAAACCCGGTCGCAACCTAGGCAACACCTCGGGAAGATCTGGACAATTCCGGACCGGTACGCAGCGCGGGAGACCTTTGCCGCCTAGACCTGGGCGGCCTGACGGAAACGCACGTTTGCACATCTTGGCGACCCTGCGCGCCGCAGCGCCTAAACAACGCTTGAGGTCTGGCACGCAACCAGGGCGCGTCGCCATTCGAGCCGAGGACTTTCATGTGCAGCGCTACCAGCAGCACAGCTCCAGCTGCCTCATCTTGGCGCTGGATGCTTCAGGCTCAGCCGCACTTCAACGATTAGCCGAAGCCAAAGGGGCGGTGGAGCTTTTACTTCAACAGTCATACGCTCGGCGTGACAGTGTTTGCATTGTGGCTTTCAAAGGCGCGCAAGCTCAATTGCTGCTGCCCGCGACGCGTTCATTGGTTCGTGCAAAACGAGCCATGACAGGTCTTCCTGGGGGCGGTGGAACGCCTTTGGCACTGGCCTTGAAAATGGCTTGCGAACAAGCCTCACAGCTTCAGCGCCAAGGCGTAACGCCCATCTTGGTGGTGCTCAGTGATGGTCGGGCCAACGTGAACCTCCAAGGATTAGGGGGCCGTCCGCAAGCGCAAGCAGATGCACAACTATGGGCTGCCCAATGGCGACAAACCGGGCATCGCGCTTTGTGGATTGACACCTCACTTCAGCCCGACGCCCAAGTGCAAAAGATGGCGCACATCATGGGGGGGAGTTATATGCCCATGCCGCAAGTTCAAGCGCAACGCATGGCTACTGCCATGGACAACGTCAGGCGACTTGCCGCGTGATCAATTGAAGATTACAAGACATTGTCCTCATTTTTTTGTCGAGCGCGGGCCAATGTCCTTTCGCGCTCTCTGGGTCCAAAGCTGGATGCCAAGGCGCCTTCTGATACCAAACCCTCGAGGTAAGACTTCTCAATTTCAGGCGCTGCTTTGACCAGTTCGCGCTCAGCAAACGGCAAGTGCAGCAAGGCCCTCAGACCAAATAAAATTCGCAACCAACTGGGCAAAAAAATCCTGCGTTTGCGTTGAGTGATTGCCTGAACAATGGCATGTGCCGTTGCTTGTGCAGAAATTTCCTTGTTCAAAATCGCGGGCATGGTGGCTCGCAATCGAACAAAACCAGGGTGCAGCGCACCCTCTGTGACAAGGGGTGTGCTGACCCATCCTGCATACATCACACCGACTCCGACACCGTGGGCCGCGAGTTCAATGCGAAGCACATTGCCCATGGCTTCCACTGCAGACTTGCTGGCTGCATAGGCAGACATCGCGGGAGGGTGGGCAAAAGAGGATACAGAAGAATTAATCAACACATAACCACGCTGATCTATCAAAGCCGGTAGAGCAGATCGAACCGTGTTGAAAACACCAAAAATATTCACCTCCACGCAGCGTTGCCACGCTTGCGGGTCCACATAGGCCATCGGCCCAAAAGCGGCCACGCCCGCATTCGCAAAAACCACATCAATGCGTTGGTAAACAGACAGCGTTTGCGCAACCACGCCATTCATCGCCGTCAGTTGTGTGACGTCCGCAACAAAATACAAGGTGTCTTGGCCGCAACGCTTAGCCATCACGGCCAGCGGTTGTGCATCGCAATCCACCAGAACAGGGATGCCGCCATGGCTCACAACTTCGATGGCTGTCGCGGCGCCAATACCAGAAGCAGCGCCCGTGATCAAAACAACAAGCCCATCAAGCGGCAAGGTGTGTGATTTTCGAGTGGATTCGCCCGTCATCAAAGGACCTGATTCACAGGGTCTTGGTGACCATGAAATACACAATGGGCAAGGGAAGCACCGTGGCGATTGCGCCCGCAATTTGCCAGATGCGCGACAGCCGCCAATAGTCCTCGCAGACCGTGTCGGTGTTTTGCAGCAAGGCACGCTGCTTGAACTGAATGGGCACCAAGATGAACAACCAAATCAAACCTGAAAAACTGAGCAAAGCATAGGACCATTGAATCCATGGATGCCCATCTGCACCCCCTATGTTCTCAGCCAAGCCATGCCCCGTCCAAACGACCCCAAGTGATCCTAGCAAGGTAAAAATCCCGTCGGTGATCAGCACCATGCGATTGCTGAATTGAATGATGGCGTGGTTACCCGTACGCTCGGCCAACAATGCCCATATGCCGCTCACAATCACATTGCCTAAAAATAAACAAGCACAGACCAAATGAATTATCTTCAGATTAGCCCCCATGCGGTCCTCCCTTCACAAAGGCATCAGAAGGCCCTATGCTGCTCTTCATGGATTCAGATTGTTCTGCCTCGCGCTGCCTACGGGTCATCTCACGGGCACGCCTCAGATCGCGAAACTGCCAGCTCACAAAGCAAATTCCAGCGACGATCAAAACTACAACCTCGATAATTTTCAACATCACGGATGATTAACGGTTGATTCTTTCGCGTTGCTCCAATCGACCGAATAAATCAACCATCCACTCCACACGCTCATCGAAACTTCGCGAAGGAACCGTCCAGGGTTGTTGATAGCCCATGGGGTGTCGCTCACTGCTGACGATATCGACCAAATAATGGATAGCAGGCACAGGACTCAAGGGGACTGCAGGTACTGCAGGCGCCTTGACCGCGACTGCGGTAGCCCGGGCAATCAGGGCCAGTTTGCGCGCGGTTGAAACCACCGTGCGGTGGTTCACAGAATTGAGGCCTTCTCGCTCTAATTGTTTGCCGATTTCGGCATAGACCAAACGTGCAGCTTGAATGGCAGGTCGACAGTCCCAAGGCAATTCAGCCAAACCAAATTCACCTCTGCGGTACAGGGCGTCTGCACGCAACAACAAGCGTTGCGTGAAACCCGCAATGCGCGAATCAAACACCGGATCGGCCAACCAGGCGTCTGCGTCCATGCCAATTTCACGGAACCAAGCTCGGGGAATGTACAAGCGCCCCATGCGCGCATCATCGCCAATGTCCCTGGCAATGTTGGTCAGTTGCATGGCCACCCCCAGCTCGCTTGCGCGTGCTATAGCGGTGTCTGTGCTCGCGCCCATGATGATTGACATCATGGCGCCCACGGTACCAGCCACTCTGGCACCATAAGCTTCCACATCGGCCAAGGTTTCGTAGCGGCGGCCTTGGGAATCCCACAAGAAACCATCCAGCAAGGCCTCGAGCAAGCCGCAGGGAATGCCATAGCGATGAACCACAATGGTCAAAGCGCGGTCAGCGTCTTCAGCGCCAGGGCGTCCAGCATAGATCGCAGCTAAGCGCGACTTCAAATCGGCCATGGCCAAAACCGGGTCATCGCCTTCGTCAATGGCATCGTCGGCCAAGCGGCAAAAAGCATACAGGGCGATTGCAGGCGGACGCAGACGCGTTGGAAGCAATCTGGAGGCCGCAAAAAAAGATTTTGAGCCCCCTCGCATGAGTTCGGTGCAAGCCTCTAAGTCGTAAGGCAAGGACACTGGGGGAGAATTCAAATTTGAATCAGACGAAGGATTTGACATCGGGGACCACCTGTTCAAGCATTTTTGCGGACATCAAGACACTGGGCACGCCTGCGCCGGGCTGGCTACTGGCACCCACCATGAATAAACCATCCACATCTTGGCATCTGTTGTGCGGACGGAACCATGCACTTTGGACCAAGATGGGCTCCAGACCAAAACCTGCGCCTTTGTAAGACCACAAGCGGTCTTGGAAATCTTGCGGTGTAGTGACTTTGGAAGACACCACGTGCTGTTTCAAATCAGGCAGCACACTTTCTTGCAGCACCGTGGCAATGGCATCGCGGTACTGCTCGGTGATGGCCGGCCAGTCGGTTTCGCTGCTTAAGTTGGGCACCACCGACAGCGCATAAAAACTGTCACAGCCCTCAGGTGCCAACGAGGGATCGGTGGCGGTTGGGCGGTACAAGTACAAACTGAAATCTTTGGACAATTTGTGATTCTTGAAAATATCTTGCAGCAAGCCTTTGTAGCGTGGGCCTAACACCATCATGTGGTGCGGCACATCTTCGTACTTCCGATTGGTGCCAAAGTACCAAACGAATAAACCCGAAGAATATTTGCCTTTGGCAATGCGCTTGTCAGTCCAATGTTTGCGGTGCTGGGGCTCAATGAGATGGCGGTAAGTCCAAGATGCATCGCCGTTGCTCACCACAATGTCGGCAGGCAAATAGTCGCCATTGGCCAGCTCAACACCCTTGGCACGGCCGTCCTCCACGCGAATGCGTGTGACGGGTGCGTTGTAACGAATGGGCACTTGGCGCTCATCGAGCAACTTCACCAGTTCACGCACGATGGCGCCGGTGCCACCCATAGCAGAGTGCACGCCCCAACGGCGCTCCAGGGAATGGATGAGCGAATAAACGCAAGTGACAGAATAAGGATTGCCACCAATGAGCAAAGGGTGAAAGCTCATGACGATGCGCAACTTGGGGTGCTTAATGTGTTGTGCCACCAAGCTGTATATGGAGCGCCAAGCTTGCATGCGCGCCAAATTAGGCATGGCTTTGATCACGTCGCCAAGGGTTTCAAAAGGCACCATGCCCAATTCAACAAAACCCAGCTGGAAACACTTCTCAGACGCTACCATCAGGTTCTTAAAACCTTGTATGTCTTCAGGACTGAATTTGGCAATTTGCTCGAGCATTTGCTCGTCGTTGTTGCTGTAGTCAAAGTGCGTGCCATCGTCAAACCGAATGCGGTAGAAAGGCGACATCAAGCGCAGGTCGACATGGTCTTTCATCTCTCGACCACACAGTGTGAAAAGCTCCGCAATGAGATGCGGCAGAGTGATGATGGTGGGGCCCGCGTCGAAGGTGAAACCATCTTGCTTGTGCACATAAGCACGGCCACCGGGGGCATCGAGCTTTTCCAACACTTGAACGCGATAGCCTTTAACGCTCAAACGAATGGCTGCCGCCAAGCCACCAAATCCTGTACCAATCACAATGGCTGTGGGTGCACGATCGCCAAGTTCTGAGGCTGAACCCATGCGGTGGTTTTGATTACCACCCCCACCTCCCGAGCCGCCGACGGAGTTAATTGACTTGAAGAGATTTGTCATGTGAATCCAAGTGAGCAGGTAAAACCGGAGGCACAAGGGGCTCAAAGGCTGCAGGATTTTCTGATTGGCGCTTGCGAATGGCCCATCGCCATAAGGCAGTGGTGTCTAGCGGGAGGACCAGCATCAGGTGTTCGACTATGGCCAAGGCCAGCATGGTGCCCACCAAAACCACGCCCACTACTTGCGCAGGTGTGGTCATGGGTTGGCTTGCGAAGTCCACCAAGAACCACAAACAAGCACTGGCTGACGCCACTGCAAATGGGAAAAATGCATTCATACGGCGGCGCTTGAAGAAACTCTCCAAATAGGCCAAATGCGCAGGCAAAAATTCTTCACTCAAATTGCGAACGCCAAAGAACAGGTTCAATTTGGCACTGGTCCGCATGATCCACAAGACAAAATACGTGCCTGTTCCCACTTGGTTAGGCGCATCCCAAGTGATGGCCGCAATGGCCAAGCCCACCATGAGAATCGCCAACTCGTGCCAAAGCACAGCATTAAAGGACGCGATAAATCGCGGGATTCCTGTTGTGCTTTTCAAGATGGCTGTTTTTTGAGGTCCAGTGATCCAGCCTGTGAGAAAACTCAACTCGTTCCAACCCCAAGCCAGCAAGGCACAAGTGAAAGCACAGTAGGCTCCCGTGACGCCTGTTTGTTGCGCTGTATGGGCCAAACCCGCCAAGGCGCCAAGTCCCAGCGCAGAGGAGATAACCAAACTCAGGGTCACAGCCGTGCGCGACATGCGATTTAAGAGAATCACTATGCCGGTGCTGAACCACCAGATAAAAATCGCAAATCCCAACGCAACAAAGGTGTCGGTCATCCTTGGCTTTCGGTGTCAGTTGGTCGCAAAATTACCAAGCAGGCACCATGCGAACATCGGCTGGCAAATCGTGGCGCTTCACCGGTAAAAAGTACAAGCGAAGGAAAGTAAGGCCACCAGATATGGCCCAACGCGCACGCTGCATATGACCCATTAAGCCACCACGTTCTTTGGCCGCAGTCATTTGGGTTTGCACATGAAACAAGTGCACCAATCCTGCCCTGAAGACGGGGTTGTCAATGTCCAAACTGACAGGGAAAACTTGTTTGGTGATTTCATTGGTGATACGGAACACCTCGTAGTCGTAAGTGGACGACTCCAAACCCATCTCGTGGTGAAGCATGGGACGCGTGTGGTCACGAACGTACATGGTGGCGTAGACCGCCAACAAGAAAAACCGAATCCAAAACACATTGCCGCCGCGCAGTAAATGCGGATTGGCGCGCATGATCAATGCAAACGATTCACCGTGGCGAAACTCGTCGTTGCACCAGCGCTCAAACCAACGAAAAATAGGATGAAAGCGCTTGTCTGGATTTTTTTCCAATTGACGGTAGATGGTGATGTAACGGGCATAGCCAATTTTCTCGGACAAGTAAGTGGCGTAGAAAATGTATTTGGGTTTGAAATAGGTGTAGGCCTTGGTCCGCTTTAAATCGCCCAAGTCAATGCCCAGACCAAAGTCCTTCAAAGACTGATTGATGAAACTGGCGTGGCGCGATTCATCGCGTGCCATATAACGCATCAATTGCTTGATATCGGGGTTTTCAACGTTTCTGAAAATTTCGTTGTACAAAATACAACCAGAAAACTCAGAAGTGAGCGAAGAGATTAAAAAATCTAAAAACTCCTGCCGCATTTCAGGACTGACTTGAGAGAATCTTTCGGCCACTTCCTTGGTAAATTCTGCATCACGCTGGAAGTGATCGTGGTTGTTGTCACCCTCATATTCCGCCATCATTTTGTCCCATTCGGCACGCATGGGGGACATATCAAGCTTGTCCATGGCCGCAAAATCGGTGGTGTAAAAGCGAGGACTGAGCATGGTGCTTTCGACCGCTTTTTGGGATGCTTTTTCAGCACTGTCAATGGTTGAGGTAGATTGCATAAAACGTAACTCCGACTCTTCTAAAAGAATACACTCTGCTGTTATTTATTCAGGTCGCATGGCTAAAAACCTTGCAAATTCAGCCGTATTTGTAGGGCCAAAAGACTCCAAGTCCACACGTTGACCTGTGCTGGGATCAAACAAAGTCACACGGCCATCCACGCGGGCAATCAAATCAAAAGGTGCTGCAGAACCAATACCTCGTGAGTATCTTTCTCGTGTCAGAGCACGCAGAGACCCTCGAACAAATCCTTGCTCGCCGTGCAATACCGTCAAGGTTTCACCCGTGAGACCATCTTCTACTCGGACACCGCCATCTTTTTGATCTTGAAAAACAAGTGAGCGTTGCACCGTAGGGGCTGCAGCCCTTTGGTCTGGACCATTACCTGTGATGCGAATCAGACCTACTGAAATGAGTGAAAAAGCGATGATTCCCCCAGCACAATACAAAACCCACTGAGGAAAGTGATCAGGTGCAGATTGATTTGGCAAGGAGGAAGAAGTCGATGAGCTCATGTCATACTCACATGTAATTCGCGTTCTTGCTGCTTGTTGCTCTCAACAATCAGAACCGAATTGGCTGGCAGACCTGTGACCTGAGTCCAAGCATCACGAAATTTCACAGAAAAATTCTGTACATCTGAAATAGCGCGCAAAGTGGGCTCAGGCTTACTGATTCTCCAAGATCTCACGCTGGGCCATAAGTGGATCCAAGCAATGCGGTCTGATCCTTTTAATGCCAGTGAGACGTCACCAAAAGAGTCCTCTAAGATGCGAACATCTGATGATGCTATTTGCTTCAATGGCAAGTTGAAGGTCACAGTCAGTACGATGCCTAAGCGCATCACCACACGCTTGTTGGTTAAGGTGTAGACCGTGGTCCTCGAAGTGAGGTAAGCCAACAACCAAATAAAGACCAGACCGACCAGCGCCAAAGGAGTAATCCATTTCACTGCCTGCAGCACACTCACAAGACCAGAACCAGACTCCAGCGCTGGCCAAGCGCATGCACCTATGATCAACAAGAAATACACGGCCAACTTTTTGATATGAAACGCTGATGCGGCTAACATATGAATATCTGGTGAGCCTTGCCAAATAATGAATTCATCCCCAGGAAGTCTTTCTGGCAAACCAAACTGGGGTTCAAACTCATACTCATGACCAAGATTTTCAATAGACATTTTGATTCCTCAACAAAAAATCATCCTAGTAACATTTGAAAAAATGGACCCCTAGATCAGAGGCTCACTGCGTTTGACATCGGCATACAAAGTACCGCCACCGTAATAAGCACTGATTTTTTCTTCTTCTAATTTCGTGACCTGGTCTGGATTTCTCAAGGCAGGAACAGCAGCGAAATGGCGTGCGTAGATAGCATGCACTTCAACTTGGTTTCTGCGAATCAGAGAAAACGTGATGGGCAATAACACTGTGCGACCACCTGGAACTTCAACTTCCAGATATCGGAACATCATTTCAGCAGAGTCAATCCAGATGTCTTTGACCGTGCCACCTTGCTTACCGTCGCCAGCCATCACTGGCAGGCCACGGGGGTCGACATCCTGGGGGGCAACCGCGAAATCACTTGCAACGCGCAAGGGCTGAATCAATGGCACGCCATGGGCCGTCCGCTCGGGAACATCCTCGCGACTTGCGTAAGCGCCGGGACCGACAGCTGAAGTCATGGCATCGCCTCTGGGCTCAATGGGCGAACCTGAACCAGGGCTAGCTGCAACAGCGTTGTAGGCAGGCTCTTTTCGCGTGAGGTCTGGTACGGTGACGCTTTTTCCACCCTCTAACAAGAATGTTTTGGGCGCTGGAATCGGAAAACCTTTGACAATAGCGCGTCCACTGCTGCTGGACTCCATCGGATAGCCTTCGCGATGGTTTTCCATCACGAGATACCAAATGAGTCCGGCAAAAAATAGCCAAAATACATACAGCAGTATTTGTGCTAAATCGATATAACCAGTGATGTTGCCAACTGTTTGCATAGCGACTTCTCCTTTAAAAACTAAATGCGTGATTCGGTTAAACCGAGGGTTGGGGGACAGGAATCGGAAAAGAACTGCTGCGTTTGACCAGTGGCCCCACAGCAATCAGGGTGAGAAATAACAAAAACATTTCGACGTGGTAAACCATGCTGTAAGCTACCGAGGGATCTGTCAAACCCGTACCCAACAAGCCTTGTGAGGTAAGGGTGTTCACTGCATCACGCAAGGCCCCACCCAAAAACATGGACAAACCAGCAGCAGCAGCTTGCACAGCACCCCAAGCACCCAAGGCCAAGCCTACAAAGGCCGCCTCTAGACGCATGGCCGTGAACAAAGTGCCTACCGCAAACAAGCCGCCGCCAAAGCCAATACCCAAGGCACCAAATCTGAATAACCAACCTGCATCCAGTGGAGCTGAAAAGATCACGGCCGCAAATGCTGGTAAACCAGCCAATGCACCATAAGCTGCCATGCGCATGGGGTCTTTGCCTTTTGCCAGTTGCCGGCCTGCAGCATAAAAACCCAACAAGCCACCCGCTGACAACATGGCTGTCAGTGCGCTGGTGGCGCCCACACTCAAACGCAGAATTTCACCGCCATAGGGCTCGAGCACTATGTCTTGCATGTTGAACGCCATGGTGCCCAGAGCCGTGGCCCAGAGAAAACGCTTTGCGTTGGGTAAAGCGATGAATTCGGCCCAAACCTCTTTGAACGGGCGACGAATTTCGGTTTTCAAGGCCTTCACACGTTCAGGATTACGAGGCTCTTGCTTCCAGAGCGCAACGCCGTTCAGAAGCAGCACCACCAAAGCCGTGCCTTGGACGACTTGAACCAAAATTTCAGGTGTGAATTTGGCCAGTAAAAGGCTGTAAAACAAACTTCCAAACACTGCCCCCACCAAAAGCATGGTGTACATCAGGGCCACCACGCGCGGGCGTGTTTCATCATTGGCTTGATCAGTAGCCAAAGCCAGTCCTGCAGTTTGGGAGGTTTGTAGGCCTGCACCCACCATCAAGAATGCGATGGCAGCAGCACCTTGCCCGACCCAGTCGGGCACAGGAACTTGCCCCCCACCCGATAGAACCAGTAATGCAAACGGCATGACCGCAAGCCCTAAGAACTGTATCAAGGTGCCCCCCCACATATAGGGAACTCTTCGCCACCCGAACGCAGAGATGTGAATATCTGATTGATAGCCCGTGACAGCTCGAAACGGAGCAACCAACAGGGGAAGCGCCAACATCATCGAAACCAACCAGGCTGGCACGAACAATTCAACAATCATCACGCGGTTAAGGGTACCAATCATCAAAGCGGTCGTGATACCCATGGTGAACTTGAACAAAGACAACCGCAACAGACGGGCCAATGGCAAGCCGGGGCTGGCGACATCGGCAAACGGCAACCAGCTCACTGGCATTTGTTTTGCAAACTTGGAAAATGTTTTGGCTCTCATGAGCGTACCAACTCCATGGCTTTGGATTTGTAAAAACCACTGGACACTTTGTGCATGCGAGCGCATTGCCAGTCGTTCAATGATTCGTGTGTCTCCATGAGCTCAGCAATGCGGGTTTCTGCCATGGGCTCAAGCCACGGCGCACGGTCGCCACGAGGCAACAAACGACCCACTGAAATCATGAGCGCCAAAAGGGGTGTGCGGGGTGCAAAGGTAAACACAATGGATTTGCGGGTGCGCTCAGCCAACTGCGCCAGCGAATTGACAGCATCTTCCGTGTCATAGTGAATAATGGAGTCCATGGCCACAACATGGTCAAAGTGACCTAAGCGTTTGTCGAGCATGTCACCGCTATGGAACTCCACCAAGTGCGCCACATCGGCGGGAATTCTCTCGCGCGCCAATTCCACCAAAGTGGGGGACAAATCAATGGCCACGACTTGTGCACCTAGACGCGCGGCCTCCACAGCTAAAGCACCTGTCCCACAGCCGGCATCCAAAATGCGTTTGCCTCGGAGGTCCTCGCCCAACCAAGAAACTAGAGTGGCTCGCATTTGATCGCGGCCAGCACGCACGCTTGCTCGAATGCGGCCAACGGGTGCGTCGGAAGTGAGTTTTTCCCAAGCTGCGACCGCCGTCCGATCGAAGTAATGTTCGATCTGTCCTCGCCGTTGTTCGTAGGTCATTTCATTCATGGTCCAGATCTCAATCAAAACCCAAGAGATCAAAAATATCGCGGTCTTTCATAGGTACCGCAGAATAGGCCTCTCCCCCCAGCCACATGCTTGCAGCCAGTCGCATGTATTCTTTTTGCACAGCTTCTAGCTCAGGCGAGTATTCCATCTCAAAGAGTGTTGATTTTTTCAAACGGCTGCGGCGAATCACATCCAGGTCCGGAAAGTGCGCGGCCAGTTTCAAACCAATGCGGTCGTTGTACTTGTCAATTTGATCGGTGGCGGCACTGCGGTTGGCAATCACGCCCCCCAACCGTACGTTGTAATTTTTGGCCTTGGCACCAATGGCTTGCACAATGCGGTTCATCGCAAAAATGGAGTCAAAATCGTTGGCGGTCACAATCATGGCGCGATCGGCATGTTGCAAGGGCGCTGCAAAGCCACCGCACACCACATCGCCGAGCACATCAAAAATCACCACATCGGTGTCTTCTAGCAGGTGATGCTCTTTGAGCAACTTCACCGTCTGACCCACCACATAACCACCGCAGCCTGTGCCAGCAGGCGGGCCGCCCGCTTCTACACACATCACACCGTTGTAGCCTTCAAAGACAAAGTCTTCGACACGCAACTCTTCAGCGTGAAAGTCAACGGTCTCCAGCACGTCAATGACCGTGGGCAACATTTTCTTGGTCAGCGTGAAGGTGCTGTCGTGCTTGGGGTCGCAGCCAATTTGCAAAACTCGTTTGCCCATTTTGGAAAATGCGGCAGACAAGTTAGACGAGGTGGTGCTTTTGCCAATGCCGCCCTTGCCATAAATGGCAAAGACTTTGGCATTGCCAATTTTCACATCAGGGTCCAGCTGTACTTGCAAGCTGCCCTCCCCATCCAATTTTGGATTGCGTTTTACAGTAGGAAACGGTAGGGTTTCAACGTTCATGCGGGAGCTCCTTCATAGACGCCTTCTAGGCGATCTTCCAGTTCTTCACTTGCCTGACGAAGGGCTTGCAAGGTCTCGGCATCAGGCTGCCAATAGTTGCGATCAGACGCTTCGATCAAACGGTTTGCCACGCGGGCAGAAGCCGTCGGATTCAGTTTGGCCAAGCGATCGCGCATGGCCGGGTCAAGCATGAAAGTCTCAGACAGTTGCTTGTAAACCCAAGGTTGTACTTGACCCGTGGTGGCTGACCAGCCCATGGTGTTGGTCACATGCGCTTCGATTTGACGCACACCCTCATAGCCGTGATCTAGCATGCCCTCATACCACTTGGGGTTGAGCATGCGCGTGCGCATTTCGATGGACACTTGTTCTTTCAAAGAACGAACTGCAGCGTTGCCTTTGGTTTGATCACCAATGTATACAGGCGGTGTTTTTCCACCTTTGGCTACCTTCACCGCTTGGGTGATACCGCCCAAAGTATCAAAGTAGTTATCTACCGTCGTGACGCCCAACTCAACAGAATCCAAGTTTTGGTAGGTCAGTTGAACATCCGCCAAAGCAGTTTGAAATAGTGCCGTTTGCTGGACGGCACGGCCTGTTCGCCCATAGGCAAATCCTTTGCGGCGTTTGTAGGTTTCGGCCAATTCGCCTTCATCGTCCCAGCGACTGCTTTCAACCAAGTTGTTCACATTGGAACCGTACGCGCCTTCGGCATTGCCATACACCCGCAAAGACGCGATTTCCAAAGTGCAGCCATGTTCTTGCTGATAGGCCAACGCATGCGTTCTGATCCAGTTCATTTCAAGCGGTTCGTCAGCCGATGCAGCCAAGAAAGCGGCTTCGGCCAAAAGCTTAATCTGCAAGGGCATGAGATCGCGGAAGATACCCGACAGGGTCATGATCACGTCAATGCGGGGACGTCCTAATTCTTCTAATGGAATGAGGCTGGCACCCGCAATACGGCCATAACTGTCAAAGCGTGGCATGGCGCCCATCAAGGCCAAGGCCTGCGCAATGGGCGCGCCTTCGTTCTTCAGGTTGTCACTGCCCCACAGCACAATGGCAACAGATTCTGGCAATGGGTTGCCGTCTGCACAATGGCGGTCAATCAGCAACTGGGCTTGAATTTTGCCATCCCGAACGGCCATGGCACTTGGAATTCTGAAGGGATCAAAACCGTGGATGTTGCGGCCTGTCGGAAGTACTTCAGGTGTGCGCAGAATATCTCCGCCGGGTGCTGGTCTGATATAGCGGGCGTCTAAAGCGCGAAGCATGGCAGACACTTCCGTGTCAACAGCCAAGTGAGCCTGCGCAACAACCATTTCACGCAAGACGATTAAGCTGTTGTGATTGCGTGGCAAACCAGCTGCCGTCAAAGCGCGTTCTGGCGAGTGCCCTTTGACCAAGGCCTCAACAGCCGAACGCTCCAGTTGCGTACCGTGATGCGCTTCAGCCATCGCCAACAACATGTCAACCTGCTGAGCCGGGCTGGGGGCACGACCTGCTACGTGCAAACCATATGGAATCAGCGTGTATTCAAGCTCAAGCATTTCTTGACCCATTTTCAACACCATTCGGTCCAAAGCGGATCCCATAGAAACAGGATCCCAAACGGGCTCTGCAGGCACGAGGTCAAGTTCCACAGCTTGTGCTTGCATGACTGCCGCCAAAGCAACACGCTCACTGTTACCAATTTCCAATGAGCGCCAACGCTCAAGAGACGACTTTAATTCGTTAAAACCCTTGTACAAACCAGCTTGTGTCACAGGGGGTGTCAGATAACTGATCAAAGTTGCCCCAGAACGACGCTTGGCAATAGCGCCTTCCGAAGGATTGTTAGAAGCGTACAAATACACATTGGGCAAATCGTCAATCAAACGATCGGGCCAACATGCACCGCTCATGCCAGATTGTTTACCTGGCATGAACTCAAGTGCACCATGGGTGCCAAAGTGAAGGACTGCATGCGCTTTGAAATCTTCTCGCAAATAGCGATAGAACGCTGAGAAGGCGTGAGTTGGTGCCAAGCCTTTTTCAAACAACAAGCGCATGGGGTCGCCTTCATAGCCAAACGAAGGCTGCACACTGACCAGCACATTGCCGAATTTCTTGCCCAACACAAATATTGAGCTTCCGTTACTCAACTGACGGCCAGGGGCAGGACCCCATTGCGCTTCAATCTCTTGGAGCCAGCGCTCACGCTTGACATGATCGTCAGCCGAAATCAAGGTATGCACATTGGCATCAGCGCCGTACTGTGAAGCGTTGCCGTGCAATACTGCATCGCGCAAATCGTCCACACTGGTTGGCACATCGACTTGGTAACCTTGCGACTTCATGGCGGTGAGGGTGTGCCACAAAGATTCAAAAACAGATAAAAAAGCAGCCGTGCCAATATTGCCTGCATTGGGTGGAAAGTTGAACAACACAATGGCCACGTTGCGGTCTTTGCGCTCGCTGCGCTTCAGGGCCACCATCTTGCTCACGCGTGCAGCCAACATGATGGCGCGCTCTGGGCAAGAGTGCATGTCTTGTGCGTTGTTGCTTTCGCCGAAAGTACAAGCATGGTGACAACCTGTGCATGTCACACCGGCCGCGCCTGGGCGGCCACCAAAAACGATGGGGCTGGTCGAACCATCGAGTTCCGGAATGGCCACCATGATGGTACTTTCCACCGGCAACAATCCCCGGTCTGAACCACCCCAATGGTCTAGCGTTTGAAACTCCACAGGGTGAGCGGCCACATAAGGCACATCGAGTTTGGCCAGCACCTCTTCAGCTGCCTTGGCATCGTTGTAAGCAGGGCCACCGACCAGTGAAAAACCACTGAGCGACACCACAGCATCCACACAAACTTGGCCATTTTTCATGAAAAATTCATCTATAGCGGGACGGGAGTCTAGGCCGGCTGCAAACGCTGGAATCACGCGCAAACCTTTGGCCTCAAGCGCTGAAATCACGCCGTCGTAGTGCCCTGCATTGCCGGACAACAAATAGGAGCGCAACAACAAAATACCCACGGTGCCCTTGACTGGAATACCTGTCGGTAAAGGCAAGGCATTGGCATTTTCACTGAACCTTCCGGTCATGCGGGGGTGGTACACGCCCACTTCAGGGTAATCAACCGGTGCCTCCACTTTGATCTTGCCGCGCAGTGATTTGCGAGGGCCATCGGCGCCACGGTCAATCAGGTGACGCACCATGTTCAAAACATTGTCGTCAGACCCACCCAGCCAATATTGCAAAGTGATGAAGTAGGCGCGCACGTCCTGGGCTGTGCCAGGAATAAACCGCAGCAACTGGGGCAAGCGACGCAACATTTTCATTTGTGCGGCACCACCCGTTGCTGGCTTGTCTTTGCCACCACCGCGTAATTTTTTCAGCAAAGCCATAGGGCCGCTGGCAGGTTTACTCATGTCAAATTGACCAAAGCGTGTCAATTGCGTCACTTCCGTGGCACTGGCCATGCAAACCATGGCATCGCAGTTCATGCGGCGTGCGCGCAGGTCGTCCAAGATGGGCAAAAAGTGATCTTCAAGAAACAACATGCCGCACAACACAATGTCGGCTGAAGCAATGTCGGCTTTGCATTTGGCAATCAGGACATCGTTGCCTGTGTATTCAGAAGCCGCGTGCAGGCTCCAAGTCAAGCCCGGAAAATCTCGCTTCAATTGCGCATTGGCGCGATTGAAAGAACTCGCAAAATGCGTGTCCATGGTGACCACCACCATTTTGATGGCGGTGGTGTCACGTGTATTCAGCTTAGGACTGTGAGAAGTAAGCTTTAGATTCATACAGTGTCTCCGTAGTGATGACCGTAACGCCGCGTTCTAGCGCAAAGCGTTCGGTATTTCGTCGAGCTTTTCCACGAACAAAAAATGGAATTTTTTTCAGTTCTTTTTCTGCACCTGCATCCCAAGCTGCTGTTTGGCTATTGGGCGCACTTTGGCTTTTTTCTGGCTGCGGGGATGGCGCATCCAACACGCCAGGTGCGGCTGCAGGCAAATTTCTGTCGACCTGCACAGCGGGTTGATGGACGCCACCGCCCAGGTGGGAGGGCGCGGCATTTTCGTGAAACTCGGAGTCCCCTCTGAACATGCCGATCAGGTGCTCTTCCAAGCCCATCATCAAGGGGTGGACCCAGGTGTCAAACAACACGTTGGCACCCTCAAACCCCATCTGGGGTGAGTAACGGGCGGGAAAGTCTTGAACATGCACAGGGGCCGAAATAACCGCGCAAGGAACGCCCAAGCGCTTGGCAATGTGACGTTCCATTTGCGTGCCCAAGACCAACTCTGGATTCAATTCTGAGATGCGTGCTTCTATTTCCAAATAGTCATCGCTGATCAACGCTTCTACGCCATACAGTTTGGCGGCATCACGCACCTCGCGCGCAAACTCGCGGCTGTAAGTACCAATGCCCACGACGGTAAAACCCATCTCATCGGCAGCTACTTTGGCCGCAGCCACAGCATGCGTGGCGTCGCCAAACACAAACACGCGCTTGTTAGTGAGGTAGGTGGAGTCAACGGAGCGTGTGTACCAAGTGGCACGCGAATGGGCTTTGGCCAATGCGGCTTCAGGGTCAAGTCCAGCCAATTGCGCAACTTCACGAACAAAGTCACGCGTGGCTTTCGTCCCAATAGGAATGGTTTTGGTAAAAGCTTGGCCAAACTGACGCTGCAACCACTGCGCACTCAGGTTTGCAATTTCAGGGTAGAGCACCACATTGAACTGCGCATCCGCCAAGCGCGCCAAGTCTGCCGGTGTGGCCGACAAAGGCGCCACTACATTGATCTCAATGCCCATGTCAGTGAGCAACTTGCGAATTTCAGTCAAGTCATCACGGTGTCTAAAACCCAAAGCAGCGGGTCCTAAGATATTGCAACGTGGTTTGCTACTTTGTGTCTTCTCAATCTGATCGACTGGCAAAGCCAAGTTGCGAACCAGTTGGTAAAACGTCTCCGATGCGCCCCAATTCTCTTTGCGCTGATACGAAGGCAATTCCAAGGCCACCACAGGCACCGGTAGGTTGAGCGCTTTGCACAAGCCGCCTGGATCATCTTGTATCAATTCGGCTGTACATGATGCGCCGACCAACATCGCTTTGGGTTTGAAGCGTTCAAAGGCTTCGCGCGCAGCAGTCTTGAAAAGCTCTGCGGTATCACCGCCTAAATCACGGGCTTGAAACGTGGTGTAAGTGACGGGTGGGCGCTTTTGCAAACGCTCAATCATGGTGAACAACAAATCGGCGTACGTATCACCCTGGGGGGCATGCAAGACGTAATGCACATCCTCCATGGCCGTGGCAATTCGCATCGCACCCACATGCGGGGGGCCTTCATAAGTCCAAAGTGTGAGTTGCATGGCGCTGTTTCCTTTAAGCGGCCAAGCGCATGCGGCGCACCAGAGGACGGGTGAAGAGTTCGGCCAAATCACCCGCTTGGTCATAACCTTGAATAGGCGTGAAGACCAACTCAATCGCCCACTTGGTGGTCATGCCTTCAGACTCCAAGGGATTGGCCAAGCCCAGCCCACACACCACCATATCAGGGTGAAAAGCGCGGCACCGATCGAGTTGATTTTCGACGTGCTGGCCTTCCGACAAAAATGTACCTTCTGGCAACATGGCCAACTCCATGGCCATGTGCTGACGGTGCAAATACGGCGTACCGACCTCCAACAATTTCATGCCCATTTCACGGGACAAAAACCGCGCCAATGGGATTTCAAGTTGCGAGTCAGGAAAGAAAAAGATGCTTTTACCTTCCAAATTCAACTTGGCTTTGGACAATGCGGTCTGGGCTCTGGACATGGGTCCCGCCACAGCGGCTTCAAATCGCTCTTTTGACACCTCAAATGCATGGGCAGCAGCTTGCAACCAAGCCGTCGTGCCCTCAATCCCGAGCGGGAAAGGCGCAGGCAGCAAGCTGGCACCGCGCGCTTGCAGTAAACGTGCTGTATCGCCTAAAAATGGTTGCGCTAACAACAACCGGGTGTTGGCGCCAATCGGCACCGGCTCTTGCGCATGACGCGGGGGAAAGAATCGAACGCGCTCAATGCCCATGTGGTTCAAGATGCGCACAAACTGGTCTTCCACCACATCAGCCAAGGTGCCCACAATCAGCAGTTCTAGCTCGGCATCGTCTGGGGCCGATGGCATCACTGGCACCATGGATGCCAAACAAGCGTCCTCTCCTTGGGTGAATGTGGTTTCAATTCCGCTGCCAGAATAATTCAACACACGCACTTTGGGTGAATGCTGAACAGACAGCCGTGAGGCTGCGCGTGACAAATCCAGTTTGATGACTTCAGAGGGGCAAGAGCCCACCAAGAAGAGTAACTTGATTTCCGGACGGCGAGACAAAAGTTGATGGACCACGCGATCAAGTTCTTCATTGGCATCGGCCAATCCTGCCAGGTCTCGCTCATCGATGATGGCTGTACCGAAGCGGGGTTCTGCAAAGATCATGACCCCCGCTGCTGACTGAATAAGGTGTGCGCAGGTACGTGATCCGACCACCAAGAAAAATGCATCTTGAATTTTTCGGTGCAACCAAATGATGCCGGTCAAACCACAAAATACTTCACGCTGGCCTCGCTCAACCAGCGGCTTCGCATCTGTGCAGCCTTTGCTGCTTTCTGGGCGGATGGCGATGACTTGGCTCATGCACTCACCTGAGCAGACGAATCGAGCAGGCTGTCCTGTGGCTTTTGCAATCGGGCCATGCGCAGTTTTCTGATGTATTGGGCTGCGTTGATGCCGTAGGTGATGTACGCCGTCAATGCCAACAACAGTTGATCACCTGCGGACCAACTGCCTTCCCACCAAACCCACAAGTAAGCGGTGTGCAAAGCCATGACCAACATGCTGACCATGTCCTCCCAAAAGAAGGCGTGTGCGAAAAGGTATTTGTCAAACACAACCTTTTCCCAAATACAGCCAGTGATCATGATGGCGTACAGCACCAAGGTCTTGAGCACCACTGAAGCCAATGCCCAATCGGTGTTTTCACCCGTTTTCAGGCTGTTCAACACCAAATACAGGCTGACCAGAAAAACCAAGAATTGAACCGGCGCCAATACACCCTGCACCAAGGTCCACCGTGTGGCATCACGCTTGGCGCGCTGCTCTGGCGTGTACAAAACCTGGGGCTGAGATTGCTGCATGGCGGGCCTTTATTTCAAATCGACTGAGGCCACTTTAAAGCTTAAAAAAGAAAGTGTCAATGAAAATTGACAATATATGTGTTAACTAGGGATTACACTAATGCGAGTCTTTTGTACTTGTAAGAAACTATCTTTGTCTCTTCAAAGATGGGGGTCGCTGTGACTCAGTTTAAATTTGAAAAATTGAATACTTCAATAGAAAAACATAGGACTTCGGGGTCACAAGACACCAAGCTCAATCTCGAGTTTGGCTCTAGCCCTCGCCTGGTCGGTGGCACAAGCTTTGTGAAGCAAGCTGCTCTCGATCAAGTCCAAGTGAAACTGCTTTCTCAAGCGGCCATCCACAGCATGGACGAGACGCGCAAAATCTTGATGAAGTGGCGTCGACAAGGCCATTGCCTGGCGGATATTTACCTCCAAGGCATTACGGCGGCCTCAAGACTGATCGGTGAACTCTGGGCGACAGACGAACTGGACTTTGCCAACATCAACATAGCCTTTTCACGCCTGCACCGTGCTTTGCACGAATTCAGCACAGAATTCTTAGCCGAAGGGAGAGGCGAATCGAATGGCTTGAGCTTGCTGTTAATGACAGAGCCTGGCTCTCACCACGGGATGGGGGCTTTTATGTTGAGTGAGTTCTTCCGTCAAGCCGGCTGGCGGGTCATGCTCCTCGCACCCCAAGACATTACAGATTTCAAGAGAATGTTCCTGTCTGATTGGTTTGATGCTGTTTTGCTGTCGATTTCAACAGACCGCCAAATAGATAGCGTCTCCCAGACCGTGTCTGAATTGCGTGACACAACGGTCAATCCTGATTTGAAAATTTATGTGGGCGGGCCAATGGCTTGTATATCCCCAAGCCTGCTTAATTGGGCGGGAACCTCATTACTTGATAAAGACGCGGCCCAAACCTTGGAAATTGTGACCCAAGCTGTACATGCTTCAACCCCTTCTTTTTCAGAAGAATTTCGCCACATAAGATCTCTTCAAAATTGTTGATGCAGATCAAACTGTCCATAAAAATTGACGTCATAATCAGTCAACTATGATATACTCATATTAAATATAAATAATTTATATAAAATCAAGATGATGAACTTTGCCGATCTTAATGATATTAACTTTAACAAATTGTTAGGATTGGTTTCAGACGTTAGTTTGGTCATCAGCGACAAAGGCTTCATCGAGGACGTGTCAACTGGACAAGACACCATGGCGACCTTAGGTTGTCATAACTGGCTTGGCAAGCGGTGGATAGACACTGTGACATCCGAAAGCAAAAAGAAAATTCAAGATTTACTGGTCATCCAACCAGAACCTCAAAGCCTAGTTTGGCGCCACGTCAATCACCCAATGCCCTCTGGCGGTGAAGCCGCTATCCAATACATCACTGTTGCGCTGAAAGGCAACAAACTGCTGGCAATAGGGAGAAACCTAGAGCGCCTTGCAGAACTTCAACGCCGCCTAGTTGAAACTCAGCAGTCCATGGAGCGTGATTTTCTGAGGCTCAGGCACATTGAAGCACGTTATCGTGTCTTGTTCGAAACCTCCCCCGAAGCTGTGCTGGTGGTCGATACGCATTCATATCGCTTGATTGAAACGAATGCAGGCGCTCAATCGCTTTTCAAAGATGCTGGCAAACGACTGGTGGGTCGGGATTTCCGAGAGTGCTTTAAGCCCGAAAGTCAAGGTGAGGTTCAATCCCTGCTTAAAACCGCCCTCGCGACCGGCAGAATTGAAATATGTTCGGCCACCATACTGGGGGCGGCCTCACCCATGACCGTATCAGCCAACGTATTTAGGCAAGAAGGTGGGGCGCAATTTTTGGTACGTCTGACCCAGCGCGAGCCCTCCGCAACCGCTCACCTGAAAATAGACGCTTCCGTGGTTTTGAGTGAAGCGATGGAGCACTTCCCCGACGGATGGCTGTTGACAGACCCTTCTGGTATGGTGAGAAGTGTGAATGAGGAAGGCATGGCGCTACTCGGGCTGACGGCAGCATCACAAGTGGTGGGCCAATCACTTGAACGTTGGTTGATCCGTGGTGCAGTGGATTGGGGGGTGCTCAACACCTCTTTGAAACAACAAAAGCCCGTGAGAAACTTTGCCACAGAAGTGAGAACACTCTCGGGCATGACGCTGCCCGTTGAGATCTCTGGCGTCTATTTGGCTAAGCCAGAGCCACTCTTTGTGATGTTCGTGAGAGATTTAAATCGGCGTTCGCAGTCATCTGCGCAGGCCTCCCCGACCGTGCCTAATCCATTTGCTGAATTGTCACAATTGGTGGGCCGCCGACCGATAAAGGACATCGTGGGCGATACCGTCGATACGATTGAACGCATGTGCATCGAAGCGGCCCTCGAGTTAACGCACAACAACCGCGCCTCTGCGGCCGAAATGCTTGGACTTTCGCGTCAAAGTCTTTATGTCAAGCTCAGAAGATTTGGCGTTTTGTCAGAAAACGATTTCGACTCAGAAGCCAGCGCCTGAACAGGTCAACGCCTAAAACCTACCCAGCCTACTTTCGTATTCAATATTTTCCTTTCAAACCAAGGGTAATTGATAGTGGCGCTTCTTCTGAAAAGTGTTCAGAATGAATCTCAGTAGCGGATCGGTATGCTATTTTGCTGGAGAAGAACTACCCCGATCACCCTTCACTCCGTAGGCACGCTAATTTTCCCGTAGGAATTTTGCATGACTAAATTGAATAGCTTGCATAGATTAAGTGTTCAAGGATCGGCAAATGATGAGTGCAAGGAGTACTTAGAGGATGTGATTGGGAAGCAACTCATTCCCAGGCTTTTAAATTCTCAACATTACAACGAACGATTGGCCTCGCCAGAGGTTTCAGGGGCCGATGCAGCAACATTCCCTGAATTCAGGGACTTCACTGATGCCTGTCGGTATGGCGATTCTTTGCGCGTAAACCATATTGTGGACACTCTGACATCACAAGGTTTTGCACAAGAAAAAATATTTTTAGAATTGATCACCCCAGCAGCCCGACACTTGGGCTCGCTTTGGGACAACGACTTATGCAGCTTCGCGGAGGTGACTTGTGGCCTGGCGATCATGCACCACGTCATCTACCGACTGGGCTATGAGTTTCGTGAGGGCCAACACGGCAAGGGTGAGAAAACCAATGTGATGATGTGTTGCGCTCCGGGCTCATCTCATTTTTTGGGCGCTACCATTGTGGGGGATTTATTCAGAAGAGAAGGCGCTAGCGTAGTAATTGAAGTTTCATCCACAAAAGAAGAACTCGTTCGTGCAGTTGCCAATGAATGGTTTGATGTAATTGGCATTTCTGTCTCCATTGAATCTCAATTGCTTGAATTGAAATCGCTCGTTCAAGAACTTAAGATGAGTTCAGGCAATCCCAATGTCAAGGTGCTGTTAGGCGGACCGATTTTCATGTTGGTTGACGCAACGACCGATATGTTTGGCGCTGAAGCGATTTCTAATAACGCACAGGAAGTCGTGTCATTACTCAAGACTTTTGCTGCCAAATAGTCCTGTAGCATCCAATTAAGCCCTCCTTGGCATTCTCCAAGGCAACATCAATTGAACTGGCCATGAGACCAACCTGGGAATATTCAAGCTTTCATGAACCGCAGTCAAGTCTTCTCCCATAAGACGAGTTCTCAGCAAGGAGCGGGCATAAAAAGGAGTGTCTTCCAAGGTGCTCACAATTTCGGGGGCTGCGCTAGATTCGCTGCACATGGCGCGCTGAATCCGCCAAGCAGATGCAGGTAATTGGTGACGTACAGGTGCCTCAAAAGGGGTGTAAGTTCCGTCTGGAGAAAATCTTTGCGACACCGCACGGTTAGGTCCGTTTTTCGGCCTGACGTCATACACCACGCAGGTGTCTCCATTGGTCATTTCGGCTCGAGCCCAGTCCCAATCCCAAAACCCTTGGGCAACAGGTTCATCGCCCTCATTGGAGTCCATGTAGGCATGACCGTGCCAACTTAAGCCCGGACTGTCCATCTCAACTTGAACGTGTGAGCAAGGTGCGATAGGACCCCAGCGATGCAAGCCATCGTTGTCCAAGGCGGTCACGAAATCACAAAGTCCCTCTGGGCGAACAGTGACTCGGCCATGCACGCGCTGGGGCCATGGCACATTGATCTCATCGATGTCGATAACCAACTCTTGACCATTCCATTGCAAACTACTTGGCCCAATTTGGAAATTTTTTGCACTGCGGTGAATGCGTTGACGGCCACGCTCTGTCATGGTCCAACGCTTACCGCCTTTGCCATACAAAGCCACATTCAAAGCGCAAAAATTTTCCGGATCTGCAACACCACCTTGAAGGCGTCGAGCCAGTGCGTAATAAGGCGAAAAAACGCTTCCTACAAAAGCGATGATGGACAAGCCATAGTCGCCGTCATCACTTAACGCATCGACATACCACCAGAGATAACCACCCGGCGGGACGGTTTGGTCAAACCGAGGTCCTCCATCAGCGTCGCGGCCGCCAATCGTCCCGACATGGCGGCCATCGGCACGCCCGGCCCAGGGTGAACGCTTCCCCCCGCCGTGTAGAGGCCCGGCACCTTGCTGCGCGCAGAGGGGCGACGAAAGGCCGACATCCAACCGTGTGTTGCCTGACCATAAAGCGCCCCCCCGCTGCCCGGAAAGAGACGGGCAAAGTCCTGTGGCAAGGTTCGCACCACCTGCTGAGGTGTGACTTCGATCTCCAAGCCACAGCGACGCATCAGCGCCATACTGCTTGATTCGCATGCTTGTATCTCCGATGTATTGAATGAATGGATGTCGCCATCAGGGGGCGCATTGACAAGGCACAAAATTCTTTCTAACGCAGGTTCAGCGAGTCCGATGTCGTTTCGATCTTGTGCGCAAACATATACCGTTCCCTGCGCAGGCAGTTGGCGTTTGTGAAAAATATCCTCAAACTCGGCTTGGTAATCTTGGTTGAAAAACACGTTGTGTCGCACCAACGGAAAACCACTGGTTTTCGCGTGCATTGACAACGTCAATGCAGAGAGGGATCTCTGATTGGGTAACACGGGCTCGAAGCTTGAACTGATCGACGACCCCAGCATGCCGTTGGCCAATGCAGCCACATCTCCGTTAAAAATCACATGATCAGCTTCGATGTGTTCACCTGAAGAAAGTTGCACCCCACATACCGTTCCCTGCGATGTCAGGATCTGCGAACAAGCAGTCCTATAACGCGACTTCACACCATGCACTTCACCTAACTTTGCCAATGCGCAAGCGACTTGAAACATCCCGCCCTTAACGGACCAAACGCCATCTAACTCGACCTGCGCGACTAACATCAGCGTGGCAGGTGCAGACCAAGGCGATGACCCGCAATAGGTGGCGTAGCGGCCAAACAACTGCTGCAGACGCGGGTCGTGAAAATGTCGACCCAAGCTTCGCCACAAGGTGGCAAATGGGCCCAAGCCACTCAATGTGGCCATGCCAGCAAGGCCTAAGTCGCTCACCATGCTCAAAAGGCTCGGCCGCTCACTGCGGATATATGGTTTTTCTAGCGTGTCATACAAGCGTCGCGTTTGCTGACAAAAGTTGAGGAACCGTCGCGCCTCTTGCGGGCTGCTGAATTGTGCAATCGCATCTGCGGTGCGCGCCGTATCCGAATACAAATCGAGTCTTTTTGGACTCGCGTCCCAAGCATGTCGGGCAAGAACGCCAATGGGCTCCAATTGCAAAATATCCTCTAGTGATGTCCCTAGCGTTTCAAGCATTTGGTCCAACACCCACCGCATGGTGAAGACCGTGGGACCACTGTCAACCTCCACACCATCGACTTGCACTTGTCTAATTTTTCCACCTGGCTGACTGGCGCTTTCGATGAGAGTGACATCGAGGCCGCGGTGTGCCAAGACCAACGCACTGACCAACCCGCCAATGCCCCCACCCACCACCACCACGCGAGGTGTTCGCATGGATTTATGCATAGTGTTTGCCCAGCCATTGGCCTTGAACCTTCAAAGGCACAAAACGAGCAAACATGGATTCAGAAAAATAGCCATGTTTTTGAGCCGCTTGAATCGCCTCTAGATGCGAGCCGGTTCTCGCATAGGCGTTCATGTCGGAAACGCTTTCCCAGATGCTAAAAGTGGCTTGACGAAAAAAAGGCGCTTCACCCAAACCCACAGCCAATTGGCATCCCACAACGCCATCAAGCGCTGTTTGTGAGGGTCGCGCATGCCGCCAAAAAGCATGCGCTTTGTTGAACTTGATAGAAGCCCTGGTCAGCGCTGCCACAGGTCCGTGCAGAGGGGGGGCGGTCGTGACTTGCAAAGAAATGCCATCCCAACTACCACGACATGACCATGTTTTAAGCGTGACGCAACAAAACTCATCTGATCGATTTTGATACGCTTGAACAAGGGGCGAGTGTGTGATGAAATCTTGCGCTGTTTGAAAAGATTCAAACAACGCAAAAACACCTTGACGAGAGGGACTGGGCCGAAGGTCAAATCCTCCTTCAAAGCCACTGCCCAATACTTTTGAAAACAGCAACCCAGAAATTCCTTGTAAAGCGCGAGGTCCTCTCACAATGCGCGACCAACCCCACAGCCTAGAAGCTTCAGCAATGTCGGCCAGCAAGACAACGGCCGTTTGGTCGTCAACATCCGCTTGTGGTGTATTTCTCATTTCCGAATTGCCATTAAAAAAGGCCTGCACCGCAAAGGATGCAGGCCTAGTGAGTTTCAGATTTTAAGGCTTAGCTGAAACTTGGAGTTCAGGATAGTCTTTCGCCATCGCAGCACCATAAAGAGGCTTGAATGCGCCTTGATGGCAAGTACTGCAATTGACTTTTTGCACGTCACCCTTGGGACCCAGCCGATGGGCCGGGAATGTATCAGTGAGTGGCGTCAAGTAGTCGTTGTTCAACTCGCGCGCCATCCGAATGCCATGCCATGCGGTTACGCGTTGAGGCCTAGACTCTTCCCAAGATTGGAAATTGCGTGTGTTGTGGCAATAGGTACAGTTCACCCCAAGGGACTCTGACATGTGCACCATCAAAGAGTAAGTGTGCTCGGTTTGCTTAAGTGATGCGCGGTTGGCATTTGAACCCACCCCCGCCATGGCTTCATTGCCGTTGACCCGGATAGGGGCTGCGCCTTTGAGATAAGGGCTGAAAGGATCAAAAGGCAGCGAAGTCAAACCAGCCTCTTTTGTGGCGATGTTTTGACCCGCCAAATTGCCCAGCAAACTGTTGGCATACTTGCGGTCCTTGGGCTCAGTCCAAACTTGCGTAGGCACGTTGTTTCCCCGATGGCATGTATAGCAGGTCACACCCGTATCAGCTACGTGAGTCTTCCAGTCCTGATTGACTTTTTGCGTCATTTCAATCATTCGTCGTGCCACCACCTTGGTGTACTTGGTGTCCTCTGCAAAATTCTGAACATTGTGACAATAAGCACAACCCTGATCAGGTGCTACCCACTGTGTAATAGCGGCCATTTGCCGGTTGAATTGGCCCACACTCAAGTCGCCCAAGACCTTCACATTTTGATAAATCTGACTGGCCTTAGGTCCATCGGCCGACGCGGCTTCTGCCGCAGTTGGTGCTTGATTCAAAGGCGCCTGTTTGGCCAAGGTTCTAGGGTTGTAGATTTGTTCCATCCCTGTGCCACGGTAACCCGTTTGCACGGTTTCTATCGGCGGGCGTTCACAGCCCGACAGCATCACTGCAGCGCCAATGCAAAGGACTAATTTAAAAAAGAGTTTCATGGCTTGACTCCCAGAATTGCTGGATCAACCACAACAGGGCTGCCCAAGGGGTAGGCAGGCACAACATGGTGTTTAACCGACCATAGATACCAGTTATCCACCACCGTGCCCGTGAGCAAAATACCAACGCCACCGACCAATGGGCACAGCACTGCAAACCACCAAGCCCAACGGTGGATTGATTCCATAGTGGCATTAAAGCCCATGGTCCAGCGCCAGAACAAGGCCGCACGCTCTGAAGCAGTTCCACGGTCAACTATTTGTTCAATCTCACGCTCGCCGCCATAACGACTCACAGCCAAAATGGTGGCACCGTGCATCGCAAACAACAGCACTGATCCATACAAGAAGACGATAGACAAGGCATGGAACGGGTTGTAAAACAAATTACCGTACCGCAGTGATATCGCTGATACCCAGTCAAGGTGCGGGAAGATGCCAAAAGGCACGGCCTCAGACCAACTGCCCATCATGATGGGGCGAAAAAGCCCACACACCAGATACAGCCAAATAGCGGCGGCATAAGCCCAAGCCACATGCGTTCCCAAACCCAATTGACGTGCTCGCCGGTAAGTGCGTGTCCACCAAAGCAAGATAGACGCGGTGAGCATGAAGCCAACGATAAGCCACCATCCACCTTGTTCAAGGGGAGGGATACTTAAGCCGTAAGCCGGCGGTGGCGGTTCCAGCGCAAGCCAAAACAATTGGCGCACCAACTGAACAGGGTTCCAGTCGACAGAGGCCAACATATTGAAGCCAATGATGTTGAAAGCAGCCATGCCGAAAATCAAGGAAGCAACACCCAGGGTGCCTAAATAAACGGGGCCTATTTGGGCATTACCGATGCGCCCTAGCAGGTGCATCAAAAATGGTTTACCTAGGCGCTTTTCGTCACCGCGGGGCAAGTCAACCCCATCGTGCAAAGGCCCGATCGGCTGCACTGAGGTGAAAAGATTTTGATATTGAGCCATTTCAATTTCCTCTTTTTTTAATCAAGTGCGCCAAATCGGCATGTTGAGCCACCAACCCCACCATTCGGGCCAAGCTCCGGTCCAAAAGGGTCCACTTACCACAATGCAGACAATGCCAAACCAGACACCCGCAAGCGCTAGAAACAAGCCCAAACGGTGAATGCCAAGGGTACCTACCGAGTACCCGATAAGGTCTCGAAAGAACGTGTCTTCGTGTTCCGGCGACTTGACCATTTGCCCTTTGCCAGGATTGGTCGCTGAGAGCACTAAACCACCGTGCATGGACAGCGCAAGCACCGTTGCGAAGAAAAGGCTGGCGGCAATCATGTGCCACGGGTTGTAGTGAAAATGCAAGTACTGATAAGCAGTGTTGCTGACCCAATCAAGATGGCTGTAGATGCCATAGGGGAATGCATGGCCCCATGCGCCCATCAAGACGGGACGGACCACTTGCAAACTGAAATAAGCCAAGATCGCCATACCGAATGCGACCGGTACATGCAAGCCCATGCCTAATTTACGGCAAATTTCAACTTCGCGCAAAGCCCACGAAACAAAAGAGCCAAGGGCACAGACAGTGATAAGCTGCCACAACCCCCCCTCCATCATGGGTGCAAAACGCAAGCCATAAGCGATATCCGGCGGGGAAATATTGATTTGCCAGACGTTCCAAGTGGGGCCCATGGCTGCGCCCCACAAAATCATCATGGTGCCAGAAAGTGCAAAAAATAAGGTTGTGATTCCGAAGAATCCAACATAGAAAGGACCGACCCAAAAATCAAACAGGTCGCCTCCAAAAAGAGTACCGCCGCGTACGCGGTATTTGCGTTCAAAACTTAACATGGACATGCTGGCATCCTCCGACCAAATGGCTGTTTTCGAGGTCTTGTGGGCTTAATTTGAGCAAATTAAAAGGACAGACGTACCGTTCAATTTGAGCGACGTACGTCTGCCAGAATAAAGACCAATGGTCCTTACTTTTGCGGCAAAGCCGCATTTTGTGGCTGAACTCTCGCCGCTGCGGCTTTGGCCGTATCGGGATGCCAGCTGTTGATGTTGTACCGATCGCCACTGATTTGAATCAGATGAATCGATGTTGAAATAAAGGCAATCATGAGTCCAGTCAGAACAATTGCCTTGCGGGGATCTATCACACGCCAAATGCGCCACATAATAATTTCCTTTCTTAAATCACTTGAGAAATAACGGTATGCACAGAAGAACTCACGCCATCCAGCAGAGTCATCGATTTTTCTGCTCCAGGAAGCCAAATGCGCCAATCAATAAAGAACATTTGCCCAACTAAAGCAATTGCGATGAACAGCACGAAGAGCAAGACAAAAATCATCCAATAACCTTCATAATGATCAATCGGGTCATGGTTTATTTTGCTGTTGTTCAAATTTGTCATACATACCTCCGTTGAATGGTTCTTTTAGAACCAGGGACGCCAAATCCACACTAAGCTGTGGGCGAAGAAAGCTCCTGCGCCCCACAACAGGTAACCCTGTATGTAGTACGTGTGGAACTCTTGGGCTTCTTCGTCTGTCAGCCCTGAAGGGTTAGCTGCATCAGTCATAGTTTGTGCCTCTTTCAAAATGCCTTTCGGCAACTCCCTGAGCCCTTGCGGGTTCAGGACGGACTGTTGTGGCTTTGACACCGCAACAGGTGAACCCTCGGCCAGGCCGAAGGATTGGACGGGCCAACGAATTCAAGTTCACATCTTTCATGCATGTGCTCCTTCATTCGCTTTACCGAACAATTCTGTGAATCTTTCCGCTTCTACATGCGAGCGGCCGGTTTCCCGAGCATCTCGCTCCGCTTGATCGCGCATTCGCTTCGCTGCTGAAATTCGAACCAGCACCGGCTGCTGCTCTAGCAAAGCGTCTAATCTGTCTTGCGCTTCAGGCTCCCAAGGCACGGTGGTGTTGGGCGCAGAGCGGCCCAGGGTGCCTTCGATCTTGTCCATCTCCGTGCCCAATGGCAGGATGTGGAACAAGGCATCGAACAGGCCGTTGCAAAACTCTTGGATGATGTAGGTCGCACCCGCATAACCCATGAACGGCGTGCCGGTATGGCGACGAATGATGGGCAGTGGAAAACTGGCAGGAATAAAACTGGTTTTCATCATGCCGCCGCCGCCGCACTCGGCCAAATAGATGCGTTCGTTGTAGCTTCCGTACAAGATGAGTGGTGTTTTTTCGGTGACCAGTTTGCGCACTTCTGCGTTGTCAGTCTTAGCACCTGCTAGCCGTGAGATGGCGAAGTTACAAGGCAGTCCCATTTCGTCTTCTAAGAAATGGCGAATGCCGCGTGTGTAAGTTTCATTGGCCACCACGCCAAAGTTGGCGGTGCCAAAAAAGTCTTGCGTCACAGAGCGCCACAAGTCCCAGATGGGTTTGATGGTGCTGTGCTTTTCTCTTTCGATGAACGGCTCTGGATCCAGGCCAAGCAATTCACCCAGGGACCGTAAAAATTTGGTGGTGCTGTGCAAGCCAATAGGGGCTTGCAAATAGGGGCGCTCTAAGGCTTCGCACAGCATGCGACCAAATTCTCGGTACATGCAAATGTTCACATCAGCCTCGACCAATCGCGATACATCAGCCAGATGCGAACCGAGCGGGAAAACCATATTCACATCAGCGCCAATACCTTGAACCAAGCGGCGAATTTCAGCCAAATCGCTTGGACAGTTGAACGTGCCGTAGCTGGGTCCAATGATGTTGACGCGGGGACGCTCGCCCTCTTTGCGTTCTCGCTTGGGCACATGCTTGATGCCGTATTGTTGCCAGAGCCAGTACATGGCACGGTTGGCACATTGCCACTGGTCTTCGTCGATGGTTCGTGGCAAAAAGCGTTGCAGGTTGGTGCCCTCGGGCGTGACGCCACCACCAATCATTTCTGCAATCGAACCCGTGACCACCACAGAGGGAAGATCGGGGTTGAGTGTGGCGTGCGCACGGCGCATGGCGCCTTCGGTGCCTTCGCGGCCCAATTGTTCTTCTGCCAAACCCGTCACCACAATGGGCAACTCATGGGGCGGCAGTGCATCGGTGTAATGCAGCACCGATGTGACAGGCAAGTTCTCGCAGCCCACAGGGCCATCAATGACAACTTGCAAGCCTTTGATGGCGGTGAACACATACACCGCTCCCCAATAGCCGCCTGCGCGATCGTGGTCAAGAACTAGCATCAGATCATGGCCTCCGCTTTGCGTTTTTTGGCCAGCTTTTCAAGCTGTCGGCGCGTTTCGGCTTCAAACTCAGGGCGGCCTTGCGGAACACCGTGCGAGGCCTCCCAAACACCTGCTGCATGCCCGGTACCGGTGTTGCCAAAGAAGGCTTTCATCTCATCAAACCGCGATTTGTTGGCAATCGCACCATTGATCACTTGCGCCAAGGATCCTGCACCTGCTGGACCCATCAAGGGACGCGCAGAAATCAGGTTGGTGAAATACAGGCTTGGAATGCTGAGCTCTTTGGCCGCTTGCACCACCGGAGTGGTGCCAATCGCCAGATCGGGCTTCCACTCGTGCATGGCAGCCAAGTCTTGTTCAAGCGATGCGCGGTATTGCACATGCACACCGCGTGCCTGCAGCCATTCACAATCCGCTGCGCTCCAAGGCGTTTTTGGACAGGCCGTGCCGACGTAGCGTAAATCAGCACCACTCTCCACCAGCAAACGCGCCACCAACAACTCAGAGCCTTCATAGCCACTGAGCGTAATGCGACCCTTAATGGGTGACTTGGCCAGGGCGCCTTTGATGGCACCAAGCATGATATTTTTAACCATGTCGATTTTGGCTTGCGGCACATTGGCCGCGTTTCCAATGGCTTGCAACCAAGCTTCTGTGCCGTCGTGTCCCACCGGAGCTGAGCCCACAATGGGACGACCTGCGGCTTCAAATTCGCGAATGCTGGCGGTGTAAAAAGGGTGGATGGCCGCTACAGCTGCGCAATCAAGCGCGGCATACAGTTCGCGCCATTCGCGTGTGGGCACCACAGGGCCGGCTGCAAGGCCCATCGGTTCGAGCATGCGGCCAATGATCATGGGGTCGGCGGGAAACATTTCACCAATCATGGTGATGGTGGGCTTTTCAGAGCGGCCTGTGCGAGGTGCTTGAACAGGACCTGCCAAAATTTCTTCGCGTGCATATTTCAGCATGGCGCCGGCCAAAACATCTTTGGCTTCTGCGTGCGTGGGCACCCCAAAACCTGGCACATCGACGCCAATGATGCGAACGCCATTGATTTCTTTGGGCAGTAATTGCAAGGGCACACCACTGGCCGTGGGCACGCACAAATTGATGATCACAATGGCGTCGTATTTCTCGGGGTCGGCCTGGTCGTAAACAGACTCGCGAATGTCTTCAAACAACTTGCCCGTCACCAAAGACTCTGAGTTGAATGGCACGTAGCCGACACTGCGCCGAGCGCCATAAAAATGCGAAGTGAAAGTCAGGCCATACACACAGCAAGCAGAGCCCGACAAAATGGTGGCGGTGCGGCGCATGCGAAGGCCCACGCGCAAAGAGCCAAAGGCAGGACACATGCTTTGCGGCTGATCGTGCGGACCGGCTTTGGGATCCACTGGGTAGTCTTTGGCATATTGCGCCAGCACTTCAGATTTACCTGAGGCTTTGGCTGCAGCCAGCATTTTTTCGCCACCCGAGTGGCAACCCATGCCATCACCCTCGATGGCAGTGCTCATGCCCGCTGGGGCTTGAGAAGCTGGGACGATAGGGATCGTTTTGCTCATGATGTCAGACTTCGTCGTACACAACTTCAAGCGTGGGCTTGCTGGTGTCTGTCTTGCCGCACATGTCAAATTGGGTGGCGGGCTCGAGCACCACATCGCGACCTACAGCCGAAGCTGCGAACAAGCCCAACAACTGGTCTTGTGTCATGGGGTTCGGTCGAATCGGCACTGATGTATGGACGTTGGCGGCCAACTCGGCAAACATGGGGCCCCACACAGATTCGGGGCGGCCAATGATTTCGTAACTGGCGCTCTTTCTGCGGATGTCTTCGTTGGCAGGAATGGTGGACAAAACTGGAATACCCACCTTCTCCGCAAAGTTGGCAGCCTCGCCCGTGCCGTCATCGCGATTAATCACCATCCCGGCCACACCCACATTGCCACCCAGCTTGCGGAAATATTCAACCGCAGAGCACACGTTGTTGGCCACATACAGAGACTGCAAATCGTTGCTGGCCACCACAATCACTTTTTGGCACATATCACGTGCAATGGGCAATCCAAAACCGCCGCAGACCACATCACCCAAGAAGTCGAGGAGCACATAGTCAAAGCCCCACTCGTGAAAGCCGAGTTTTTCTAGCAACTCAAAACCGTGGATGATGCCGCGGCCACCGCAACCGCGACCCACCTCGGGGCCGCCCAATTCCATGGCATAAACGCCATCGCGTTTGAAGCAAACATCGCCAATGGCAACCGCTTCACCCGCTAATTTTTTCTTGGAAGATGTCTCAATGATGGTGGGACATGCACGGCCACCAAACAACAAACTGGTGGTGTCACTTTTTGGATCGCAACCAATCAGCAAAACCTTTTTACCTTGTTGCGCCATCATGTAACTGAGGTTGGCCAGCGTGAAGCTTTTGCCGATACCGCCCTTACCGTAAATGGCAATAATTTGCGTTTCTTTGGTGACTGCCTGTGTGCTGACATCCGCTGTAGGCAAGGCCGCTTCTTGGCGAAGACGATCCACAAATTGAATGGTTTGTTCGGTTGATGTTGATTGTGTTTTCATGCGTGAGCGCTCCAGTCCAAAACCATCTTGAGGCAAGAAATATCACCAAACGCAGTCTCATAGGCAGCGTTGGCTGATTGAAAGGTTTGCACATGTGTGACCAAACCTTTAAGGGACAGCTGGCCACTGTTAACGAGTTGATTCACAGCCAGTAAATCGGGCCTCTTCCATTCGGATGAAACACGAATGCGCGCTTCCCTGCTGAATGCAGGCGAGTAAGAAAACTGAAGTCCGTGTTTGTAAAGACCTGCCAAAACCACTTCGCCACCAGGACGAATTCGCTGGATCAAATAATCCAAGTTAAAGGTATCGCCATTCATGTGGTAAACGGCTTTGTAGTCTTTGCGTTGATCGTCCTCGGGACGAATAACTTCATAACCGTGCGCGCCTGAGGCCAGCTCGGCATGTGTTTCCCAAACAGTCGGCGCAGGACATCCTGCGGCTACGGTGAGCCGCGCCAACAAACGACCCATCACGCCATGACCAATGATCAAGTCGGGCGGCGTGAATGGCTCATGAACACCGCCACCTGAAACTGCGTGATAAGCGGTAGCGGCAAGGGCCAACAATACAGCGTCCACACCCAGTAGATCGGAGACGGGCACAACGATTTGATCCGACACCACCAATCGGGAGGCGGCCCCTCCATACATGCTTTTGATACCGGAGAAACAATTGGCACCTGGCACGAAAACCATGTCACCTTCTTTGAGTTTGGCCCCTTGAGGCGCCTTAACCACTTGGCCCACAGTTTCAAAACCCGGTATCAATGGATATCCCACGCCTGGAAAGGCTGACATGCTGCCATCCCACAGCATGCGTTCCGCATCGGTACTGATACCGCTGTAATGGACAGCCAACTCCAACTGACCCGCCTGCACTTGTGGCAGCTCAAGCGCCTGTAATGACAGTTCCTTGGGTCTGCTAAAAACAACGGCTGTAGACTTCATGGGTGTATTTTTAATCTTACAGTTAAATGTGTCAAATTTAATTTACAGTTTTTGATGAAAACTAGGGCAAACACTTAGGCTTTCGGCCCAAAAGAATTCGCGCATGAATCGGCATGTTGTTCGGCAACAGTTCGAGGCCCACAAAACCGGCCTTGCTCATCATCAACATCAGCTCTTCAGGCGTTCTAAGCCGACCCGCTCCCATAGCGAGTAAGTAAAAATGAAAGTAAACATCTGTTTGGGTAGGCCCATCCGCACTTTGGGAATAGGTTTTCGCCATAGGCTCAGCCAGGAGCAAGATCCCGCCCACTGGCAATGCGTCATGTATTTTTTGGAGTAATTGCTGAACCACCTCATCAGGGTGATCGTGAGCCACGCGAACCAAAGTGACCAAATCGGCCCCTTGAGGCAAGGGGTCATGCAAGAAGTTGCCGGGGCACAAACTCAAACGATCAATCAATCCTTTGCTTTGAAACGTAGCCTTGGCCAATTCAAGCACAGGGGGTAAATCAAATAATTTGAGTTTCAGATGCTTGGCATGCAGGGCCAGTTCGCTGGCAAATCGGCCCTTACCTGCGCCAACATCCAATACGCAGCGATGCTCCTCAAAATAATAGGATTTGAGAATTTCTTGAACCACAAACTCCTGCGATGAAGCCATCAAATCAGAATAGCGGCTGAACTTTTCTTGGGCCACTCGCTCTGCCGCTTGCGGATCATGTGCATAGGGCCAATATTCGGCCATATCGCCTTGCCAAGCATTGTTTAAAAAAGCCAGCGGGTCTTGCATGTCGCGATACAACAAGTGGTTGTGCTCGACCATGGCACCTATTCCGGGATGCATGGCCAAGGGCACACCTAAAGCGCCTAAACCAAATCGTTGATGGCTGCGAGATTCCAACAGTCCCAAAGAAACTGCTGACACCAACAATTTCTGCAAGGCTTGCTCAGACACCCTCGTTTGAAGTGAAATTTGCTGAAGGTCAAGTGGCTTTTGGTAAAGCATTTTGAACAGGTCTAAGCGAACGCATCCCAACAAGACTTGAGAGTAGACAAAACCCGACATCAAGTCGAAGATTTGTTGGGTTCGCCGTTTTGTGATCCAGCGGGTCA
>CANBWK010000003.1 GCA_947373105.1 Comamonadaceae bacterium
TAGACACAAGCGAACGATGCGCTAAATTCGATCGGTAAACTTCCACATTGTCGGGACATTTCTGCTTAGGTTGCCCTATCCTACATCTGATACTAAATTAGTATTTTTAGTTTCCAACTGTGCAAGGAATGAAAGCGCTTTTAAATCTAGCTTCGTAAGCGGCTAGTCGGCGATCTATTCGGACTTGATGCCCTGTTCCTTGATGATGCGGCCCCACCTCGCATGGTCGCCTGCCAGCATGGTCCCCAGTTCCTCGGGCGTGCCGGCAAGCAGCTCATTCCCGCCTTTGGTCACTTCCTGTTGGATGAAGGCTGGCTCCTTGAGGGCAACCTTCAGCGCAGCGCCAAGCTTGGCGACGATTGGCGGTGGAGTACCCGCAGGCGCCAGCAAACCAACCCAGCCTTGCGCATCAAAGCCGCTAACTCCCTGTTCAGCCAAGGTAGGTACATTGGGAATCGCCGGCGAACGCTTTGTCGATGTCACACCGACAGCCTGGACTTGCTTGTCCAGAATCAACCTTCCACCGCTTGAAACGCCGGTGATTGAGAGTGCCACACGGCCTGAAAGCAGGTCGGGCACAGCGAGCGCCGTACCCCGGTAAGGAATGTGAACGATGTCCAGCTTAAGAGTGCTCTTGAGATACTCTCCTGTCAGGTTATGCATGCTGCCAGCACCGGTGCTCGCATAGCTCAGGGCCCCAGGCGTTTGCCGCGCGCCTTTCACCAGATCAGCGAGACTTCCTATACCGGCCTGGTTGGAAGCGATGATGACCAGGGGCAAGTTGGCAATACTTCCAACTGGGACGAACGACTTGAAAGGATCGTACGGGACGGCGCGAAGGTGGGGTGAAATCGTCAACGGACCCGAGTCGATCAGTCCGATTGTGTATCCGTCGGGATCGGCCTTGGCTAACAATTCAGCCCCGAGCGTCTGGGCGGCACCGGGCCGGTTATCGATCACCACGGGCTGCCCCAATACCTTGGACAGTCCAGGCGCAAGGCCACGGGAAAGGATGTCAATTGACCCGCCGGGCGGATAGCCGATCAACAGCTTGATGGGTCTCGATGGCCAGTTATCGGCTGATTGCGCCGAGGTAACCGTCGGCATCACCGCCATGAGTGCCAACGACAGTAGCCCGGGCGTCAGTTTCAATCTATTCATTTTGTCTCCTGGTAATTAACGAGAACTGGCGTTATCAACGAAGTCCGCGACTCAAGCGACTGGCGTGCGCTGCTGCACACCCACCTGGTCAAATCGACGTCGGCGCCAACAAGTCTGGCCTTACCAAGGCCTGTGCAGCGGCAAAGCGAAGCGCCCGCTTGTAGCCAGCCTCTTCGACGAATGTGC
Source organism: Comamonadaceae bacterium (assembly GCA_947373105.1). GTDB lineage: Bacteria > Pseudomonadota > Gammaproteobacteria > Burkholderiales > Burkholderiaceae_C > Limnohabitans_A. Next base: position 1,348 of record CANBWK010000003.1, read on the forward strand.
CGTCGGCCACCACCATGCAGCGAGTGCGTTGTCCGTAAAGTCTATCCGCACGTTTTGACAGGCTTTGAATTAATCTGTTACGTCGCGCGTGAGACACAGTTCTGTTAGCTCACCAAGGTATTCCCTAGGCTACAGGAGCCTTTGAATCTCTATACTTATTTTCGACACAGGTAAGCGCCATTACGATCTTGTGCATTTGTCTGCTGTTTCAACATCAAAACTCAAGGAGACTTTTCATGAGCTATTTTTCGATTTCCTGCTTAAAACAGGGTTCATGGCGAAAACTTGCTTTGACACTGGCTTTGGCAGTGCCTGTTATTTCGAGCGCGGCAGAAGAAGAGGTTCCATTTTGGGCTATCGGCATGCCCAAAGATGGTCCAGGCAAAACGCTAGCTCCCGTGCCTTCCTACCCAATTCCCACCGCTGCAGATCAATTGCCTGTGGCCAAAATCAAACTGCCTCCGGGCTTCAAAGCCGAAGTCTGGGCTAGTAATATCTTGGACGCACGGGGCATGCGCCAGGGTGACAAGGGTACGGTCTTTGTGAGCTCTTTGTTTGTAGCGGGAAAAATCTACGCGGTGCAAGACCAAGGAGGCAAACGTGAAGTGAAAACCATTGCAAAAGACTTGTTCTTGCCCAACGGGATTGAGTTCCACAAAGGCTCCTTGTTTGTCGCAACCCCCAAAGAGATCACCCGCTACGATAACATCGAAGCAAATTTAGACAACCCTCCCAAACCCGTGATGATTTACGACAAATTGCCGGGCCAAGTGCCTCACGGCTGGAAGTTCATCAAGATCGGCCCTGACGGAAAACTTTACGTACCCACAGGCGCACCTTGCAATATTTGCGAACGTACCGACGGCTTCATGCAGATCGCAAAGATGAATCTGGACGGTAGCAACGTGGAAGTGGTGGCCAAAGGTGTTCGCAACACTGTCGGCTTTGACTTTGACCCCAAAACCGGTGACCTCTGGTACACCAACAATGGCCGCGACTGGTTGTCTGAAGACCTGCCCAATGACACACTGAACCGAGTGGGCAAACCCGGCAAGGATGATTTTGGCTACCCTTATTGCCACCAAGGCAATATGGCTGACCCGCAATATGGGTGGGGAAAGGATTGCAGCCAATTCACGCAACCAGCAGCGATGACCGGCCCCCATGCAGGCACCTTGGGCATGCGTTTTTACACCGGCAAAATGTTCCCCGCCAAATACCGAAATGCCATCTTCATGGCACGCCATGGTCCTTGGAACCGCACCAAAAAATACGCGGCTGACATCATGGTGGCTTGGCCGGACGGCAAAGGCGGCATCGCCAAGATGGAACCCTTCTTGACCGGATTGGTTGAAAACAACGAGTACCTGGGACGCCCCGTTGATGTCCTGGTCTTGAAAGACGGCTCGATGCTGGTATCTGACGACCACAACGGCGCCATCTACCGCATCAGCTACAAAGGGACTTGATGCTCACAGACAGCATCGGACTCAGCCAGAGGGTTGCCCAATTTTGGGCAGCCCTCTGGCTTTGTATCCCCTGCTTTGTGCAGGCGCAAAGCGTCCCAGAACGATTCAAAGCCATCTGCCAAAGTTGTCATGGTGAAGGTGGGGTCAGCACCATAGCGTTAACGCCATCCTTGGCCGGCCAGCCTTCGTTCTATGCTGTGACTCAACTCTTCTTATTTCGGGAAGGACGGCGCAGTAACTTTTTGATGACGGCCATGGCCAAAGGCATGAGCGACAGTGATTTGCGCGCATTTTCAGAATACATTGGCAAGTTGCCATCGCCCCCGGCTACCTCCATGGAAGGACTGGTGGCACAACGCATGAGTCGAGGGGCTAACCTGGTCCAAGAACACCGTTGTGCATCGTGTCACGGTGCCGATTTTTCAGGGGGCAAACAAGTCGCACGGCTGGCTAATCAGCGTGAAGACTACTTGCTGCAAACCTTGATAGGGTTTCAATCGGGTGAACGGCTGGGCTACACCACCGCAATGAACGAAACTTTGGTCGGCATAACCGCTGAGGGTTTGCAAGACATTGCTTACTACTTGGCGAATGCTCCGAGGGCTAAGCCTTGACGTATTGAGAATTAACTAATTCAACACAAAATCTTGAGAATATTTTTACTCGCATTGAAAAATATTGACAATAAGTAAGACTTGCTGGATACGCTTTAGCCATTGCATATCTGAAAATCTAAATGCTTAGGCTCATTGATTATCGTCATTTCGAGTCATATTAGCTGGTAAGTATTCTCTAAAAAAATTAAATGAAAAAAATTTATTGGATTAGTATCTTGTCTTTGCTTAGCGATGCGGTGCAAGCTCAAAATACCGAAGAAGTGACGGTGCAAAGCGGCAGACTTACACAAAAGCAATTTGATGCGCCAGCTTCGTTACGGGTGATTGAGGGGGGTGCGATCCGCGACGCTGGAGCGCAGATTAACTTGTCTGAAGTGTTGGCGCAGGCCCCCGGCGTGGTGGCACTAAACCGCAACAACTACGCCCAGGATGTGCAGATTTCGATCCGTGGCTTTGGCGCGCGATCGGCTTTTGGTTTGCGCGGCATCCGCCTAATCACTGATGGCATCCCGGCCACCACGCCAGATGGCCAAGGCCAAGCTTCCACAGTGAGCCTAACTTCGGCAGAACGCATTGAAGTGCTGACCGGACCCTTGGCCCAGCTGTATGGAAACTCCGCCGGTGGCGTGATTCAAACTTTTACCCGCGAAGCCGGTGCGCAGCCCGAAGCCCAAGTCTCAAGCAACATGGGCAATTACGGCTTGCGGCGCAACGACCTGCAACTCAGCGGTCGCTCGGGCAATGTGGGCATCGTGGCCGACTACAGCACCTTTGACATTGAAGGATACAGAAAAAACAGCGCCGCGCAACGCAAGCAATTCAACGCAGTGGTCACAACGCAACTGCAAGACGCCACAAGGCTCAAATTGATTGCAAATGTGTTTGATATGCCATTTGCGCAGGATCCGCTGGGCTTAACGGGCGCGCAATTAAAAGCGGATCCGACGCAGGCCGGAACAGGCGCGATCACCAACCGAACTCGTAAATCGGTCAAGCAAAATCAGTTGGGTGCTGTCTTGGATCACAACTTCGGCAACGATGTAGAGATGCAGTGGCGTGCTTACACAGGCACACGGGACAATGCGCAATACCAAGCCAGCTCAAGTTGGGTTGGTCTCAGCCGCGATTTCAATGGTTTAGGCGGGCAGATCAAAGGTAAAGTTCGCGACGCTGCTAACGGCCCGATGGACTGGGTGATCGGAGTTGATTTAGACCGGTCTTCAGAGCGACGCCAAGGCGGCGCTGCATTGGCTGGAGAAAAGTCAGGCGTACTGTCGAGTAATCAACTGAACCAAGCTTCCAACAACGACGCTTTTGGACAACTGAACTGGAACTGGATCGATGCCCAAAGGCAAAACCCTTATACCTTCACGGCTGGCGTTCGACGCAGTCAGGTGCAGTTGCAAAACACCGATGATCTGGGTACAGGTTCAGGCAAAGTTAATTACGCAGCCACCTCGCCGGTTTTGGGCGCGACTTGGCATGCATTAAATACCCTCAATGTGTATGCGAACTGGGGCCAGGGTTTTGAAACACCCACGCTGGCCGAAGCTGCTTACACCGTGCAAAGTAACGCCATTAAAAGCTTGTTCAACGCCAACCTGTTGGCTTCGCGCAGCCAGCACAGCGAAGCCGGTTTGAAATGGACGCCCACATCAGCGACCCGTGTGGATGCGGCTTTCTTCCATATCGCCACCGACAACGAGATCGTCACTCTGCTAAGTAGTGGCGGAAAGACGGCCTACAAAAATGCGGCCAAGACCCAGCGTGATGGCGCTGAGTTGGCTTTGAAAAATGACTGGACGCCGCAATGGCGAACGCAATTGTCCATGGCGTGGTTGCGCGCGGTCTATGCGTCTGATTTCACATCGGGCACCAATGCCATCACCTCGGGCAAGCGCATGCCCGGCATTCCCGATCAACAACTGTTTGCTTCAGTGCAGTGGGCCGACCAGGGTTTTGCATCCAAAGCCAATCCCAGAACGTTGGGTTGGTCGGCTTCTGCTGACTGGATCGCACGATCCAACCTTTGGGCCAACGATTTGAACACTGCCGATGCACGCGTGGCTGGCTTTGGGCAAGTCAATTTGCGAGTGCGGTATCGTCAAATGTTGGGCTCATTGCGAGCAGAATTGTGGGCAGGTATTGATAACGTGATGGACAAACAAACTGTGGGTTCGGTTATCGTCAATCAAGCAGCTGTCCAATATTTTGAGCCGGGGTTACCGCGCAACGCGATTTTAGGCGCATACCTGTCAATACCCCTTGGACCTTAATGCGTTCGCGTCGTGTCCCAAAGAATTGCATCAGCCATCAAAAAATAGAGCCCGCTAATCCATTAAGTATTTTTACGGCGGACGAGCATGCCAAAGGCATAGACATCGCTATTTTCCAAGCACTTGAAATACTTGTTTCCCTCACCACAACAAATATGGAAAACCAAAGAAACCAAGAGCTTTGAAATTGCAATTAGCTAAAGGCGGGGATTATTTGCTACTTTTTAAATTAATAATTATCTCCGAGTAAACTACATTTACTATTCATTACAGGGTAAACGCCAATCACTTTAGCGACTCCATATGCGTGTAATTTTGCTTCTAATGTAACCCTCTAGAAGGAGACATTTGTGAAACTTAAACCCTTTACCCACACACTACAAAAAACTATGCTGGCATTCGGCTTGGTTATCTCGAGTGCATCTTTTGCGCAAGCCCCTGCAGCACCTCCTGCTTCGGCTATTCCTCCAACTTGGGCGCAAGGCAGGACACCAGAACAAGTGGCGTTGAACTTGGTGCCTCATCCACCAGGCATGACTGCATTGCCTGATAATGAAATTCCTACTGACAAACTCAGAGTACCAGCTGGCTTCAAAGTTGAATTATGGGCAAGTGGAATGCCTAATGCGCGTTCCATGGTGCAGACTCCAAAAGGCACTCTGTTTGTTGGCACACGTTTTCCTGGTAACGTTTATGCAGTCATTGAAAAAGACGGCAAGCGCGAAGTCAAAACCATTGCTAAAGGTCTGCACCGCCCCAATGGTGTTGCATTCAAAGATGGTTCTTTGTATGTGGCCGAGTTGTCTAGAATCATTCGCTACGACAACATCGAAGCCAACTTAGACAATCCGCCAGCACCTGTTGTGGTGTTTGACGCATTACCTAAAGACGAAGCCCATGGATGGAAATTCATGAAGCTCAGCCCTGATGGCAAATATTTGTATTTCCAAATTGGTACACCTGCCAACATCACCGTGCAGCCTGTGACCCACGCTGTGATTGTTAGGTTAAACCTCAAAACCAATATTTTGGAAAGAGTTGCTGAAGGCGTTCGCAATAGCGTAGGCATGGACTTCCATCCTGTGACCAAAGAGTTGTGGTTTACCAATAATGGTCGTGACTGGGTAAATGATGATTTACCAAATGACACACTGCACCGCTTGACTCGAAAAGGCATGAACTTTGGCTATCCTTTCTGCCACCAAGGCGATTTGTTAGATCTGGATTTTGGCAAAGGCCGTTCTTGCGACGAATTCGACAAACCAGTTTTAAAGATTGGACCTCACGTTGCAGCTTTGGGCATGCGCTTTTATACCGGCAAACAGTTCCCAGCTGAATACACCAACAACATTGTCATAGCAGAACATGGTTCTTGGAACCGTACCAAGAAAACTGGCTTTGATGTTGTGCGTGTAGCACTCGATGCCAAAGGCAATGTCACCAAGAAAGAAGTTTTTGTATCGGGCTGGGTGCAAGGCGAAGAATTTTGGGGTCGCCCAGCTGACGTCCATGTCATGAAAGACGGTTCTATGCTGGTGTCTGACGACGTAGCTGGAGCTATTTTTAGAATTTCTTATAGCAAATAATGTTTTTTCATATTTCAAAGGCCATTCAGGGAGTGGCCTTTTTTTTAACAAGTCTTTTAGCCATCCAAGCTTGGGCAGCGCCAGATGCTATTGCAGGAAAAGCTAAAGCCCAGGTCTGTTCTGCCTGCCATGGTGAAAACGGTATATCCACTGTTGCGGGAACCCCGCATTTGGCTGCGCAACCACCACTCTCAATCTTTTATCAACTGCTTCAGTTCCGCGATCAACGTCGAAAAGGTGGCAGCATGGAAGCCATTGCTGCCACGTTGTCCGAACAAGATATGCGTGATATCGCTGAACATTACAGTGCACAGACACCTCCCTCGCCTCTTGCTGGTGGCGATGCCACAAAAATTTCACAGGGTCAAAAAATTGCGCAGCAACAATATTGCTCGTCTTGCCACGGGGCTCAGTTGCAGGGACAAAAACATGTTCCGCGTCTATCCGGACAATCAACCGAATATTTCGTGACGCAGTTGCGCAACCTACGTTCTGGTGCGCGCGCTGATATGGATGGAACCATGGCAAGCGCTGCAAGAAGTCTGACAGATGAGGAAATTGAAGCTATGGCGACTTATGCGCGAAGCTTGCCTTGAAAAACTTCTAGTAATGGCTGAGCTGAGTTTTTCTTGTCAGGCTTAAACATTCAAAAAAAGTCTAAATCATGTGATTGTTCAAAGCGGTCGCCTATAGGTCATAGTCCCTTAAAAGTCTCACCCATCTGCCCAAGCACTAAAACTGATTACACGCGGTATTCACGGTTTTCAATTCCGATGCTGTTCCATATGACAAGTTCTGTGTCCGCGCATGTAGATTCAAACTTTCTCCCTAACTGGATCGAGCCACACACCTAGCGCCTAATTTTTCGCGTGCAAAGTGACAGCGCCGAGTGCAAAATCTACAAAAGTGCTGGAAAAATTGTAATTTACAATTTTTGGTCAATTACACGAAATATTACACGGTGGCTATTTTTAACTATAAGTTATTGATTTATATAGGTATTTTACGAGCCTGGATTTCTGTTAATCCGTAGGTCCCTGGTTCGAGCCCAGGTCGAGGAGCCAATAAATTCAAGGGGTTACATGCTTAAGCGTGTAGCCCCTTTTCATTTTTCCCACCGGATCAGCGATTTGTCCATCTGTACTGCTCAACATAAGCAGTTTTATGGCATCGATTCGCAAAAAGTGCGATGGTTTTTTCATCCCTTATTTAGGGAAGGGCTGAATTTGCTCAACAGCATCGCGCCCTATTCGAAAAGCCATTAAGTCCTCACCCAAAACTAGCGGGCCTGCGTAGGTGCGACGGGTCATTTCCAAAACATCCTTTTCAGTCACAGGCGGTATCTTGGCTGTACCAAGCAACACGAAGTGGTAAAACACTGCCAATTTAGGTTGCACCCTAGTGAATACTTGACCCGCCTCTTCAGGTTTGGTGTGATGATCTAGGATGACTTGATAAACGGGGTCCTTGAGTAGTTCTGGCTGCACTGCGGCTACTTGATGAATCAGCAGATCGACTCCGGCAGAATGTTTAATCAGATTTTCGCTGGGCTTAGTGTCACCAGACACCACAACAGAGCGTCCGTCGTAGTCAATGCGATAACCAAAGGCCGGTTTTAGCAAATCACCGTGATCAACTTCTATGGCAGTCACCTTCAGGCCATTACTTTGATAGACCACGGCTGCGTCGGCAACTTCGTTAGCCTGAACGGCAACATTTTCGGCTTTGAGGCCTTGATCGGCAATTCGTTGCTTGATGTCCCACTCGTAGGCTTTCTCCAAGTAGCCCATCATGGGGCGTGTACCCGCAGGTCCCCAAATACGGAAGGGACCCTTGCGCTGCGCATAAGCCGCCTCAAGCCATCCAGTTAACCAAAGATCAGGAATGCCAACGATGTGATCGGAATGCAAATGCGTGATGAATACCGCATCAATGGCGCCAAGTTTGATCCCCAGTTGAAATAAGCGTTGTGTAACGCCGCGCCCACTGTCGATTAACAAATTCTGACCGCCAGCCTGCACTAAAACAGCTGGGCCGAATCGCCTCATGGTTGGCGGCGGTGATCCAGTTCCCAACAATGTGACACGAAATTCTTGATTTTGAAGGGGTGGGTGAATCGCTGTTGCGACTTGTGCTTGCACTGAAATCACCACAATCGAATTTAATATTATTAAACCAAGCAAGGATTTAAGTTGATGGCTCTTCAACGTAAAAAGGCGTCTCAACAGAGCTCTGCATGTCTGCTGAAATTGAACAAGTGACAAAATATTTTTCTTTAAAAAATTAAACATGTGTTGCCCAAATCAGATGCGTTGTTTAATGAATTTAGACGAAGTGATTTGAAATTTCAGGATCAAATTGGCCATCTATCAGCACAAATAAAATTCTGCACATTGCACCAGATCGATTGGCCCAAGCGTGATTCGTCCCACGCTCTACCAAAAAGTCACCCGTCTTCATGAGGACCTCCTCATTGTCCAGTAGCAATGTAATTTCGCCTTCCAAAATTAATGCATAGTCCACCGATTGCGTCCGATGCATAAATGGGTGTTTGGCTTTTCCTGTTTGATTAGTAGAGGCGGTGTGTGTACCTAAGGCACTCCAGGCAATTTTGGTATCTTGTGCATCTATTTTGTCAAGCCAATCACCTTCGGGGCCAAATTCAATAATTCGCACGACGGATCCGTTTTTTGGCGGCTCAAGCTTTAAAGGCCGTGAGGTGGGATCGGGCTCATTGCCCACGAAAGCAGGCGTTTGATCTGTCATCCACAACTGAGTGAGGTGGTACCCTACTCTCTTAGGATTTGTATGGACTGAGGGCGCAAGTTGGTCCTCAGTCACAATAGAACGTCCCTGTTCATCGTGACCCGTCACGATCCTGCGAATGTATGTTCTTGGGCTTTTGTCGCTCATTGCGGTGACACTCCTGTTTCCTTCACAATCTTTCCCCACTTTGTGAGTTCAAGTTTTAAATAGTCATTGAAATACTGTGGACTTCCCGTCTGAGCCTCGAATCCAGCAGCATTCAATTTATCGCGAAAATCGGGTTGCCGTACTGCTTCATTGATGATGCCATTCAATCGATTAAGAACATCATTCGGTAATTTCGTAGGCGCAAACAAGCCGACCCACGTATAGTCTTCAAAGTCAGAGAACCCAGATTCGGAAACAGTAGGAACGTTTGGCAAGGTATCTAGTCTCTTCAGGCTTGTCACTGCCAAGGCTTTTAATTTTCCGCTTTTAATCAATGGCACAGCCGGTGGCAATGCAACACTTGCTAACTGCACTTGGTTTGCCATGGTTGCATTTAAAGCGGGTGCTGCACCTTGAAATGGTATGTGAACTGCATCAAGTTTACCTAGAACACGCAACACATGGTCACCCGTTAAATGTGGTGTACTGCCAATGCCTGCAGAGCCATAAGAAACATTTTTTCCTTTGAAATTGCGAATAAATTCTTTCAAATCAGCAGAGGTTTCACTCGGATGGCTAACGATGATATTGGGACTAATGGCAATTAAACCAATGTGTGAAAAATCCTTGAGTGCGTCATAGCCTGGCTCTTTGTAAAGAGTTTGATTGACAGCCAAAGAACTGGTTGTGACAAGCAACACATACCCATCGGGCGATTCCTTTGCAACAAATCGAGCTGCAATATTGCCACCAGCTCCAGCTCGATTTTCAACAATCACTGATTGACCTAATTTGTCTTGCATAGCTTGCGCTAGGAGTCTGGCAATGATGTCTGCAGGACCACCAGGTGCAAATGCAACCACCAACTTAACTGGTTTAGTGGGCCATGCTTGAGTCTGCCCCCAAGATAATGGGGCAAAAAAAATGAATATGAAAAAAAGAAAAACTCTTTTACGACTGATAGTGATCACACTTACTCCATTTGAAAATTGACGGCGAAGTTAATTCTAAAGAGATACAAAAACTGCATTCTCTGTTTCATCTAGTGAACCTCAAACAGAAAAAATTTCAATTAAGTTTAACCCTGTGTCCTTAAATTCCTATGAATATAGGTATCTCCCTAACTTAGTAGACATTTTTCATAACGCCTTGAGCAATGGGCCTGCCAGGTTGAATCAAACCTACCGATTTTGACTGCCCAAGAGCGGCGACCTGAAACCCTCATAGACACTTGAATTTTCTGCTTCAAGGATGGTCATTTGTTTTCGGTCCACCACCTGAATCAGGTTAAGGGCGCACTTGCGTATTTTCTATACCCAGGTCTTAGCTCAATTTGTTTAAACCAACGGCTCAAATGTTGATACTCCTCACGCTCAATTGGCAAGTTAAACCATCTAAAAGCAATCAAAGCCAAAGGCAAATCAGCAAGAGTGAAATGATCCCCTGCTACCCATGGTGTACTTTTAAGTTGGTAGTCGAGAATTTTTAAAATTGAACTCATTTGAACTCTTGTTTTTTCAAGTTCCTGCAAATTACGTTCTTCAGGCTTGGTCCGAATCAAACCCCAGAACAAAGGTCGCATTACAGGCCATGCGGTGGTGTTATACCAATCTAGCCATTGATCAATTTTGGCTGATTGATGTGAAGATTTTGGATAAAGAATATCTGTGACGTCATGCTTTTTTGAAAGATATCGCAAAATTGCATGCGACTCCCACAACACCAATTCATTGTCTTTAATGACAGGTACCAACCCGTTGGGATTCAATTGAAGATAAGACTGTGTTTTGTTAACACCAAATTGCATACCTGCATCGGTGCGTTCAAATGGAATTTTTAAGTCCTCGCACAACCAAAGAACTTTTTGAACATTGATTGAATTTAGTCGTCCCCAGATGTGTAAATTTTTCATGCGATTTCATAGTCTTAAGTTTTTTATCATAACTGACACCTCCAAAATGTTGTTGAAAATCTTAGCGACACAATTTGATGCTCTGCTATGAGAGTGTCTAAATTGAAGGAATGCCAAACTAAATAGTCAGATAAAAAGGGAGTAGCCTGGTCGACGCTCAAATGCTTGTACGTCATCGGGTAACTTTTGCGCTCAACAAGTTCAAGCCCAGCATGTAGCGCCTAACTTTTCGCGTGCTAAGTGGCAGCGGTGAGTGCAAAATGTACGAAATTGCTGGAAAATTGTGATTTGCAATTTTTTTGACCTTTTACACGAAATTCAGCTTGGGGTTTTTATGCGCGTTAAATCCAGAAGAAATGCAATCCAAGCTGGCGCTATAGTAGCCTGCCTACCCTCCCTTGTTTTTTCCCAAAACAATAGCTCTGATCTCGGCTCCTCCATCCCATGGTCGCAGGCCAAGCTGCTCAATGATGAAGTACTACAGTCATCTCAACTCAAAGGACAAGTTCTGGTGACTTACTTTTGGGCAAGTTGGTGCCCGTTTTGCGCCCAACAATCACCTGAAATTGAAAAGCTTTTTGTTAAGCACCAGAGCAAGGGGCTATTTGTGCTGGGTGTATCTGTTGACAAAGATCTATCAGCTGCAAAGATACATTTGCAAAAAAATCGATATAACTTTCCATCAACATGGCTAGACCCACAGTTGAAATCAGAACTTAAAAAACCATCCACTGTCCCAGTAGTCACGGTGCACGACAAGTTAGGTCTAATGGTGCAATATGAAAAGGGGCAGATGTTTGCAGAAGATGTCCAAGCCTTGTCGCGCTGGATCTAAAAAGTCCACCAATAAAATCAGCAAAACTCTATGCAAATCAACACAGATTTAACCCAGAGAATAGCAATTGCTTCTGTTGACTTGCCATGGCTTGCATCTCCACTCAAAGGTGTTGACAGAATAATGCTCGAGCGCGATGGTGATGAAGTCGCTCGCGCAACCAGCTTGGTGCGCTATGCGCCCAAATCAAGCTTCAGCCATCATCAGCACGACTTGGGAGAGGAATTCCTGGTGCTCGAGGGCGTGTTCTATGACGAGCATGGTCAATATCCTGCGGGCACTTACGTAAAGAATCCACCTCGCTCATCCCACACACCTTTTACAGACACAGGCTGCACCTTGTTTGTCAAACTCAGATACCTTGATCCAAAAGACACCGAACGGGTTGTGATCAACAGTCAATTGGCTGAATGGTTTGCTGGAATGGTGCCCGGTCTGACTGTTTTGCCACTGTCCTCATTTGGAACCACAAGCACGGCCTTGGTCCGCTGGGCGCCAGGCACTTATTTCAACCCCCACAGACATTTTGGTGGCGAAGAAATATTTGTCATCGACGGTGTGTTCGAGGATGAGCATGGGCGCTATCCCAAGGGGGCTTGGCTACGTAGTCCGCATATGAGCGCACACAAACCCTTTAGCGTTGAGGGTTGCACTATCTTGGTCAAGACTGGACACTTATTAGCAGACTAATATTGGCCCTCAATAGTTAGAGCTTCGTTTCTCGCGCCTAACTTTTGGCCAGTCTTTGCTAAAAAAAACTATTGGATCACACGCTTATTGCAAGCACATAGGCTTATCCATAGACTTCGATTGGGTAAACTACGATCAATACCGACACAAACTTTCAATAGCAATAGATCATAAAGTTGTTAAGCCTTCACCAATTTACCCAGCCCTGTAATTGCCTCTTCAAAGTTATAAATTATTCGCACGCCCTTAGGTGCTCGCTTGACCTGCAACAAACCAGCTCCGCCTGCCCAGATCTGCGTACTCTGAGGTAGCAAACGCCTCAAATGCGCCAGCGTTGGCACAACATCGCGCAGGGGATACGAAAAACTGAATGTCAGCACAACAACATCGGCTTTGCAATCTGCGGCTGCCAACCTCAAACTGTTCAATGGCATATCGGTTCCAACGTTCACGATGTAAGCACCCGCCTCAGCCATCACGGCCTCAACCATAAGCAAACCAAGCTGATGGCGCTCACCGGGCGGCAAAGCAAATAAGAAAACTGGAAAAGCACTTTTGGGTTTCGATTTGAGTGTTTCCGCAATCAAATAACGCTCGATCATTGAGGAACAAAGGTGTTCGTGATAAACATCAATTTCACCGCCAGCCCAGGCGTCTCCAATACCAATCATCAGTGGCGTGATCGTATTTTGGACAAAGTCCAACATCGTGCGTTTAGCACGTTGTTTGAGAAGCAAGGCTTTAAATGCCTCGCTATCGGGGTGACCAAGTAGGTTTATCAAAGCATTGGTTGAGTCTGAGCGTTCCAACTCATGTTTGATTAGGTTCAGGTCCGCGGTAAGTCTTAAATTTTCGGCTGCTGTCTGAGGAACGACTTGACCAGGACGAAGCCCTGCTTCTAACAGGCGTTTGATTACCAAGAGCCTATCGACGGATTCGCTCGAATAAATGGCCTTGCCATTTACATCATATTGAGCAGGTGGAAAGCCGAATCGTTGGCGCCATTTTCGGAGTTGATCAATGCCAAAGCCCGTTCTAAGTTCGATTTCCGACTGTAAGACATAGGCATTTTCTGACATATCCAGTCAGGGTAACAAAAAAAGAAACATTTGTCCCCCCTGTTTTGTCCTAGGTAAAAGTCTTAAATTATTGAGACGCACAAGGAGAAGTAGATTTTCTTTTCTAAATCAGTCACTCAATAACAACGTCGCAATTTCACCAGAAAAATACAGCACCCAAGAGTCGATCAGTCAGTGTAAATTTTATTAAAGGCGGATCAGGCCATGTTTGCAAAAAATTCAATGGACTTAAAATACAAATTTTTCGAAGACCATGGGGCTGTCAACTCCGATTACCAATCCTCTATATTGTCAATCGTCGAATCACAGATCATTCCTCGTTTGCTGATAGCTGAGCGGGTTAAAAAACGGCATCTGAGCTTGGTCCCTTCATCCCCTGCATTGCCAACTCAAAAACAAATAGCGCTATTTGTAGATCTTTGCATATCAAAAGATCAGAAAGTTTCGCAAGCCTTTGTTGATGATTTTATTAAGACAGGCTTGCACAAAGAAGACATCCTCTTAGACCTGATTGCCCCTGCGGCTCGGTACTTAGGATCGCAATGGGATGAAGACCATATGGATTTTTCTCAAGTGAATTTGGGATTTGTTCGACTTCATGCAATTACCAATGAGTTTAGATTTGCCTTCAAAGAGCGTCTGTCTGTCAAAGGTAAAGTCAATAAAGTGATGATCGCTACTGCACCTGGGTCTTTGCATATGCTTGGCGCAACTATCGTGGCTGATTTTTTTCGCCAAAAAGGATGGCAAGTTGAGGTTGCAATTTCATCTTCCTCGCATGAACTGGTTCAGACCGTCAGCAGTGAATGGTTTGATGTGATCGGATTGTCCATCAGCATTGAGCAACAACTTACGAATTTAGCAGATTTAATAGCGCAATTTAAATGCTCATCTCTCAATCCGCGCTTAGCGGTTTTGTTAGGTGGTCCAATTTTCGCAACAAAAGTATGGCGCCCTATTGACTTTGGTGCAGATGGCATTTGTGTAGATGCAAAACATGCCGTTGGCTTAGCTGAATCACTTCTACCTTAATATTAAACTCAGCCAGTAGCCCGCTGCGCTTAGCCCCAGCCAGCTCTAGGCTGATCATTTTTGAAAGACAAATTTAAAAATGATATCAAACATATCAAAATTTGCTTTTTTATTGTTTATTTTTGTTTTAGAAAATATTATTCAAGCACAAACAGTTAGTTCAAGCCTTCACTCATCAAAAGCTATGGCACTTATTCCCGAAGGTACTTTTACAATGGGCTCCAACATAGGAGCAGACGACGAAAAACCGGCACATACGCGCAGTGTTAAATCTTTTTTTATCGATGAATTACCCATCACAAATGCTGAATTTGCTGAGTTTCTCAATAGCCAGGGCTTAAGAAATCAACGAGGTGAAAACTTTTATGATGATGATGACAATGACGCAAGAATTCATTTGCATAATTTTAAATGGCAGGCTGATGATGGTTTTGCAACGCACCCTGTCAACGAAGTTAGTTGGGTGGGTGCTCGCGATTACTGCTATTGGTTAAAAAAGCGATTACCTACCGAAGAGGAATGGGAAAAATCAGCACGCGGAACAGATGAAAGAAAGTACCCCTGGGGGAATTCAAAGCCGAATAACAACAAGGCTCTTTATGGCGCAGGATTCAACTCATCAGCACCAGTTGATGCATTTCCAGAGGGAGCAAGCCCTTACGGTATTTTAGACATGGCCGGCAATCAATGGGAATGGGTTTCTAGCGCCTATAAACCCTACCCCTATAGATCCGACGATGGCAGAGAAAACCAAAATTCTGGTCCTATACGCTCCACTCGTGGTGGTGGGCATGACTCAAACGAGGAAGAAATAACAACAACCCAAAGAGGTAGAAATCTATCTCGAAATCCTAAAGCGGGTCATCACAACATTGGGTTTCGATGCGCACGATCCTCAAACCAGATTGAAAAAAACTAACATTGCGTGCACGGTATTTTTTTTATATCATCCGCCAAATTTTGAAGTATTGAAAACGGGAGATTCTCTTTGATCGCTAACAGTCTTCCAATCATCTGGGTCGATGCCATTCTGCTTTTCACTGTGTTCGAGTGGCTCGTCTTGAGCTTTAGAAGCACCAAAACACAAAAAGGTTTGCGATTTGTCGACATCAGCGCAGGGCTTCTTCCTGGGTGGCTTTTGATGCTCTCTCTTCGATTTGCAGCGCCAGCTGAATTGTCAATCGAAGTGTTTATTTGCCTTTCCCTAGCCGGAATGGCGCACGCTTTGGATTTTTACCGTCGATACAAATATATCTCTGGCTGATCCAAGGATGCCTTGTGTTAACGCTGACATCAATTCACCACCACTATAGCTTTTAAGCTGCCAATTTTCGGTCGATATCAACACCCCAAGCGCCGGAAACTTAATCACCCTGAATTGCACATTTCTTGATAGTATTCACTCTTGATGTCAGGTAATACTTACCTAGAGGAGTCATCATGAAATTTCCTCGGCGATCATTGCTGCATATGGCCTTGGGGGCATCTGCTTTGTCGGCAATAAGCCGCATAGGCTGGGCGCAAAACTATCCTACACGGCCAGCTAAAATTTTGGTTGGTTTTGCTGCTGGTGGCGCCACCGACATCCAGGCGCGCTTGATGGGCCAATGGCTTTCGGAACGTCTTGGGCAACCCTACGTCATTGAAAACCGCGCAGGCGCAAGCGGCAACATTGCGACTGACGCAGTCGCTAAAGCCTCTCCTGATGGTTACACGCTCCTGCAAATCGTTACCCCTCATGCCATCAATGCCGCCCTGTTTACCAATCTCAATTTTGACTTTATCAGGGACATAGCGCCAGTCATATGCGCTGCGCGACTGGCCTATGTCGTCGTGGTTCACCCTTCATTCCCGGCGAAGACGATGCAAGAGTTCATTGCATATGCCAGAGCCAATCCGGGCAAAATCAATTATGGTTCGGCTGGCCAAGGGACTCCGCAGAACTTTGCTTGCGAACTTTTTAAGATGATGACCGGACTGAATCTGGTTCATGTGCCCTATAAAGGTGGCGCCCCTGCTATTGCAGATCTGATCGCTGGCCATGTACAGGTGGTTTTCGCTCCCGTGTCGGAATCCATTCAACAAATTAAAGCGGGAAAACTGCGCGCTCTTGCTGCCACGACAACGTCCCGTTTGAACGTATTGCCTGATGTGCCAACAGTGGGAGAGTTCGTTCCCGGCTATGAGGCCAGTGGTTTTGCTGGAATCGGAGTTCCAAAAAATACCCCCGTTGAAATTATCAATATGCTCAACAAAGAACTTAACTTGGGGCTTGCTGACAGTAAGGTTCAAGCTCGAATTACTGACCTTGGCGGAACCGTGCTGGGCGGTACGCCCGCTGAATTTGGGGCCATCCTCTCCGAGGCCACAGACAAGTGGGCAAAGGTGATTAAGTTTGCTGGGATCAAGGTGGAATAGGTCAATCGACTTTAGCGCCTGAACGCCTCACGACCTCGGACAACCTTGGAATGTCCTTCGCCACCAATGCGGCCAACTCTTCAGGTTTGCCTCCGCCAGGCTCAAGCCCCATTTCAGCGAGGCGTTTGACGTTATCGGGTTGCTTCAAGATATCAGCCACATCACGCTGCAAGCGGTTGACTATGGCTGAAGGCGTGCCTGCTGGCGCAAACATGGCCTGCCAAGAACTTAATTCAAAACCCTCAAGACCCGCTTCTTGAAGTGTGGGCAATTCAGGTGCGGCCTTGGAACGCTTGGCGGAAGTGACGGCCAGTCCAATCAATTTTTTACCTGCGATTTGCGGAATCGCCGTGTTGCTGTTTTCAAAACTAATCTGAATCGTACTGGCCAACAAATCCGCCATCATGGGGCCACTGCCTCGGTAGGGAACATGCTGCATTTGCGTACCTGTTGCCAGTTTGAACATCTCTCCAGAAATATGCTGTGATGTGCCATTGCCCGCTGAACCAAAAGAGTATTTATCAGGATTGGCTTTGAGCAAGGCGATCAGCTCGGGCACACTTTTGACGTTCAAAGAGGGATGAACTACCAACACATTGGGCAGTGCGGCCAACAAGGTAATCGGTGCAAAATCCTTGATCGGGTCGTAGGCCAACTTGGGATAGAGAGACACATTCAAAGCATGTGAGCTGATCGTTCCACCACCCAGCGTATAGCCATCAGGCTTAGATTTAGCCAATTCTGCAGACCCCACAGATCCACCCTGCCCTGCCTTATTGTCCACCACCACCGATTGATTCAGTGACTTAGACAAACCTTGCGCCACCATCCGACCCAACATATCGGTCGCACCTCCAGGGGCAAAGGGTACGATGTAGCGAAGGGGTTTGTTTGGCCAATCCTTAAGCGCATCTTTGGATGCATCCTGCGCCAAGGCGGATGGAGTGTGGGTTAGTGCGAGAGCAAACAGTGAGCAGAGTAACAAATGAATGGGGCGCATGAGCATCTCCTAAAAGGGTTGATCAACACATTCAACTATGCACCGTGATAATTAAGAACCGAAGGGTGTAAACCCTCTAAACCCTGCAAAAGGTGACTCCTATAATTATTTCACTGCATCTCGCAGTCAACCCGCCTTCTAAGGAGTTCATCGATGACCTCGACCATCCGCTCAATCTTGTCCGCACTCGCAACCCTCGGCACTGGTATCTGTACCGTCGTTGTGATGAGTTCATCGGCTAACGCACAACTCCTGCAGCACAAAGATTTGTCTGCCCCAATGGCCATCGCCATGGCGCAGACGGCATTGGAAACCTGCAAAACCAATGGCTTTAACATTTCGGTAACCGTCGTCGGGCGCAATGGCGAGATCATTGTGCAAGTGCGCGGCGACAACACGGGGCCGCACACCATTGAAAACAGCATGCGCAAGGCCTACTCTTCGCGCACGTTTCGCAGCCCATCTGGTGAATTGGTAGCGCGACTGAAGGCAGATCCCACGTTCGCCTTGATACATTTGAATAACGTCATCGCCAATCAGGGCGGGCTACCGATCAAAGTAGGCGACGATACCATCGGTGGTATTGGAGCATCGGGTGCACCCAGCGGTGACAAGGATGAAGCGTGTGTCAAAGCGGGCATTGATAAAGTCGCTGACCAGCTCAAATAAAGCAAATGCCTCGACGCCTCGAGCGTGTCCATAGACGCCGATGACAACGTTTGGGTCTTGCACTGACCGCGCACACTGAAACCGGCGCAGCACAACAGTTTTTATACGTTGGCGCCGGCAAGGGAATCGCCATCCTCGACCGTAAGAGCCTCGACTTTTTGGGCATGATCGAAGTGCCGGGCCAACTCGGCGCCGGCCACCATATCGCCACCGATTTCAAGGGCAACCTCTCTATCGCCAAGACCGCAGCCGGCCTGCAAAAACGGGGGGTTATTTAAAGTTGTCACTTACGCGTCCACACAGCCACGTGAAATCCCCACTGGTAAAGTTCCTATTTGTGAAAGACACTGCTTTTCTGTTTGGAGGTAATTTCATGATTTATTTGTCTTTTCACATACCGTCTTTGGGTCATACATGCTTCAAACTCGGAGCCCTCGCCCTTTTGTGGCCATTGACCAGCCTGGCTCAAAATACGGATGTATGCCGTGGATTTAGCACCTCGATATCGCTTCCCTCCGCACAGGTGCTGAGCGTTCAGTCACAGATGGCCGACGCTGGTAAAAACCTAAAATCTTTTTGCGAAATCAAAGTGGCGATCACCCCGGTGGCTGGCTCGCGAACCGTTGCAATCTATCGATTACCTTCCAATTGGAATGGCAAATTTCTGGGCATTGGTGGCGGTGGCTTTGCCGGCAATCTGTCAATTGCGGCGGCCCAACCTGGCTTGATGCGGGGCTATGCAGTGATGCAAAATGACATGGGCCACCCGAGCGAAAATGGCCTTGACCCCAGCTTTGCGGTACTGCCAAATGGACAAGCCAACACTCAAGGGATCATCGATTTTGGTCATCGCTCCACCCATTTGTCTACTACTTTGGGGCAGCAGTTGGTCAAATCTTTTTACCAACAACCTCTCCAACGGTCTTATTGGCAGGGTTGTTCTACGGGTGGACGTCAAGGACTGGCAGAAATACAGCGCTACCCTCAAGACTATGACGGCGTGATTGCTGGGGCGCCTGTTTACACCCCTCTTGTTTATTCCAATGCCATTTTGCGCGTGCAAGCCTTTCATGCACAACCTGGTAGCAATTTGATACCTGCACATGTCCCATTGATACAAAAAGCCTTGCTAGCGGCTTGTGACGCAAAAGATGGCGTCGTTGACGGCATCCTCACCGATCCACGTGCATGCACTTGGAATCCTGCGCAATTGCAATGCAAAGGCACAACCGGTCCCGATTGCCTCACAGAGGCTCAGGTTAAAACTGTTCAACGCGTCTATGACGGCGTAAAAACAAAAGATGGTCGCTGGGCTGCCATGCCACTGATGCGTGGTGGTGAAGCCGACTGGGTCGTGCGCATGATCGGCACACCCGAGGTTCCAAGAGGGCGCAACTCAGTACTGGGTGCGCCCTTTGTGTCCCACATCGTCAAAGCCAACCCTGCTTATGACATCATGTCCTACGACCCTGATCGGGACTTGGACGAAATTAGCACAGGAATTGCAGGGGAACATGTACACCAACAAAATGCAGACATTTCCAACTTTCTAGGTCGCGGCGGCAAGCTGTTACTTTGGCATGGATTTAACGATCCAGGACCCAGTCCATTATCAACAATCAATTATTTGGAAGCTGTGCAAGAAAAAGTGCCGACCCATGCCAATAGCGTCAAACTGTTTCTCGCACCGGGTGTGTTGCATTGCAGTGGCGGTCCTGGACCTGATCAATTTGACACTCTGAGTGCTATTGAAAAATGGGTCGAAAGTGGCATAGCCCCCACCAGCATGTTAGCCACCAAAGCGAATGAAAAAATAAGTCGTCCGCTGTGTCCCTACCCTCAAGTAGCCCGCTACCAAGGTCAGGGAGACATACTCGAAGCGAAGAATTTTCAGTGCTCGGCACCCTGAATTTGCAAGCAAGCTCCAACGGCCATTAGTCATGCGTTCAAAGTGCAATCCCACTTTGAACGCATCCCGCCAAATCAGAAATTATTTTGTACTGTCTTCAAGCGCCACGAAAGGTCCGGCTGCGTAAACGATGCGCCCACCCACCATGGTCAACTGCGAGACTATGGCGCCAATCTGATCGGTGGGTAAGCTAAGGTAGTCGCCGCTGAGCACCGCCAGATCGGCCAACTGGCCTACAGCGAGTTCCCCGCGCGTAAGCTCTTCAAAACTGAACCATGCGCTGCCTTGGGTATACAGACGCAGCGCCTCCATGCGTGTCGGAAGTTCTTCAGGCGCACGCATGGCGAGGCCAGAGATGGTTTTACCATCGAGCATCCATTGCAGTGATACAAAGGGGTTCGGCACCATCACGCGGTGCGCGTCAGTCCCCCCGCCAAGCGGCAGTTGCAGCCGCAATGCGCTGACCATCGGAGGCACGAGCCGCGCGGCTTCTGAGCCGCGCTGACCCAGAAAGGCCTCTCCGCGAAAATAAAATGCGTTTTGCATCAGCCAACCTAGACCCAGGGACTTCATTCGCTGAAGTGTTTCAAGCGATGCGTCATTGAGATGCGCAATGGACCAACGCAGTTTGGCGATGGGGGTTTCAGCGTTGACACGCGCCAGGGCGTCAAGCAGATGATGCACGGGACGGTCGTTGTGCCAGTGGAACGTTGCTGTCATGCCGCGCGATGCAGCCCAAAGAAGCACCTCATGAAGTTGCTCTTTTTGCTCGCCGCTGGGATTGTCGTTATTGTAAAAGCCCCAGGTGATATTCTCGCCAATGCCATTGAAACGCAACCACTCATCACCGGAGCCCATCGGCCGCGTCTGAGTAAGAACCTTGAAGTCTTCAAGTTCGTGGTTGCGGCGCGGTGCGCTCAGGCTATAGCGTACGCGCACAGTCAGCGCACGGTCGCGCCACAGCTGAAACAACGGATCGTAGTCCGCTATCTCAATGTTGTACCCGCCCGGATCACTCACGCCCGTGATACCCATGGCGTTGAGTGCACGAAAAAATCTGCGCGTGCCCATGAGCCGTTGCGCGAAGGTCGGAGCGGGCAGCAGGTTAAAGAGATCACTGATGGCACGGTTGTCGGCAGCGAGCCAGCCGGTCGGCTTGTACTCTTGATCGCGCTCAGGGATCAGGCGCGTTGACCATTCGGCGCTACCGGCAATGCCCAGCGCGGCAGCACCGCTAGGGTCAAGCAGTACATGGGTATACAGCAACTGAATGTAAACGCGGTGATTAGGCGCAGCGGCGGCAATTTCAGCCTGTGTTGGACGTCGGTCTTCACGGAACTGGCGAGGCGTCCAGCCCCCTGCTACCACCAGCCATGAGCCGCGCGGTGCGGTCTTGGCCGCAACGCTTAGGCGCTCCATCGCTTCTTTCAATGAACGTACACCCAGCCACTGGACCTCGGTGCTGTAGCCCAGGCCTGCGCGGATGGCGTGGATGTGAGAATCGATGAGACCCGGAATGACCGTGCGGCCACCGAGATCAATGACCCGAGTTGAGGGGCCTGCTAAGGCGCTGATGCTCAGCGCATCGCCGATTGCTGCAATTTTTCCGTCACGAACAGCCAACGCCTGCACTGGCTGGCTGTCATAGACGACCAGCTTGCCATTGATGAGGATAGTGTCTGGCGCAGCCACTGCAATCTGCGCTTGGACGCTGCCAATTCCGATCAGTGCACAAAGAAAAATAGCAACGACGCAGATGCGCGAGACGGCGACCCACTTTACAGGCGACGCATAATACATTCAGTTTCGATGTACATGGCCGTGGCGCCTGGCGGCGTGCGGCGAGTGGTCTTGGTCTGTTGGTAGCCAGGTTTGACGCAGGACATTTGTACATCATCCGGTAGGACATCCTTATGAATGTGACCGCGGTAAAGCCCGAGCACGTTAGATTTCAACACCACCGGCTTGCCTTTTTTAGGCTGCAGTATCACCTGCGCATCAAACACTGCCGAACCGCGCGCATCACGCACAAAGCCGAAGTAAGCGGGCCCCTCGCCTTTGACGTCTTTGGCCGCATCGTAGTCGTCTCCGCCGGCGATGACAGGTGTTGCAGTTGCAAAAGCGACCAAGGTAAGCAAAATTGAATGAATCAACATAGAGATATTTGCCCTCATAAAACGATAACTAGCGAACAAGCTGCCTCCATTACCAACGCCAATAAAACTTCAATGAATAGATCAG
The DNA here is from genome assembly GCA_947373105.1 of Comamonadaceae bacterium. Lineage (GTDB taxonomy): Bacteria > Pseudomonadota > Gammaproteobacteria > Burkholderiales > Burkholderiaceae_C > Limnohabitans_A. Next base: position 23,994 of record CANBWK010000003.1, read on the forward strand.
TACTGGAAGCAATAGCAAGGGTACGACCCACGCCAGCGCAAGGGGAATTTTGCTACGGATTTTCTCAGGTAACAGAGAAACGATGCCACCCATAACTGCCGCGCCAAGCGACGAACTGGCAAGCCATCCGTACCAATACATGGCCGGGCCTTCGTCACGCCGTGCCGGCGCGTAGCCCAGATCGATGCGGTCGGTCCCAGGATGGTAAGTAAACAGTGGCAATGCCGCAATGTCACAGATCACATAAAGGATGGCAAAAAAGATGCCAAATATCAATGTGAAAGTGCCCCAGCGCGAAGGCGTCGGCATTGAAGTATCGGTAGTCATATTCATAGCCCAAAGCCGCGAACGTTATTGACAATGTGGCCGGCCAGAAACGTGTACCAGCAAATTGCGGCGAGCACGATGGTCAGCCATTTGCGCGCACTGTCATAAGCTTTGTTGTGTGCGTTCTTCCACAGATACCAGTAAAACGGCAGCAAACCAAGGCCGATGGAGCTGAAATGCTCTTTCAACTCAAAGGCACCGAGCGTCTTGTAAAAACCTTCTTGTTCAATCGGAATGCGCACGTAGATGCGGTACTTGGCGTAAATCCAGCCGCCAAAGAAGAAAGCGAGAACCCACAACAGGCATACGGCGGCGGCATAACTGGGGGCCGACACCGAGCGAAAACGCCTGACAAAACCGTCAGTAGATCCTATGCGCGGCGGGACGAGTAAGGCCACGGCCTGATGCGTGAGTGCACCAAGCAGTGCAACTGCTAGCAAAGCATGGGCGGTGAACAGGATGGTCCAAAACGTGTTGACTGAGATGTAGTCGAACAGAAAATCCATCTCGCTTCTCCGATTGCAAAGGGCGGCGCGAAGGGATTATTCGCGCCGCCGAAATATCACTTCGCCAACGGGTCTGGCCTGATCTGGAAATGTGCGGCCAATGGCTTGGAGCCTTTACCGCCTTCAATCAGCCAAGGCGTACGGTCACCGTTTGCTGCCCACAGGCCTCGGCCTTTCCAGCCGGCATTCGGATCATCAATGCGGCCGTCAAATCCTTTGGCATAGAAGCCCAGAGGATAGGGGACACGTATCGAAACCATCTTACCGTCCTTGCCGAGAGCGACCAGCCCGTCCATCAGATTAGCGGTTGACATCGGAATGTCATCCCCCATTCCGAAGGTGTTGTGCTGATCGACCCAAGAGTAGTAGCTCGACTCAGCGCTGTTTTCGCCAATGCCTTTAAAGCCAGGCCCTGGATACTGATGGAAGGCCCAGCCCTCAGGGCAATGGTCGCCGGTAGCATTGGGGCCGTTGAGAGGGCCTTTACACAGGCGGCGGTCAAATACGCCCATGTGGCCGCTGGCGAGCGAAAGCCAGACGCGGCCTTGTTTGTCAATATCGCCGCCGCGTGGGCCAAAGCCAGGGAGCGGAACGTTGTATTGCTCAGCGAGCGACTTGTGCGGGTTCTTCGTTGGATCGATGCGAACAATCGAGCCTGGATTACCGCGAATTGCACCCCATATCGAACCATCTGTCGGGCTCGGCATGACCGCGTAGAACGTGGGTCCAATACGCATGTCCTTGCCCGGTTCCTGAGGCTTACCAGGTTCGGTGTACTCGTCACGTTGGCCGTTGCCGTTGGTGTCCATCACCAACGCGGTCCACCCCTGCGACTTCTCAATGTCGCCGGTCTCGTCCAGCATCTTGGTGTTGATCCAGCCAACATTGCCGCCACCGCCGCCTGTACTCGCCCAGACAGTCTCGTTGGCATCGTAGCCAAACTGCAGGTGATGCGAGCCGAAGCAAGTCTGATAGGCCGTGTACTTCTGTGTCTTAGGATCGTACATCGTCACGCGGCGATTGGTGCTGTTGAGCGGAAACTCGACGGCCGAAGGATGGCTAGACCCTTTTTTGCAGAAATCGGGGTTGTCCGGCTTGTGGCCCGTCGCGGCAAGCCAGATACGGCCTTTGCGGTCGAACATTGAGTTGTGGTTGTTGGCCCTGCTGTTCCAGATGTTTTCTTCGCCCCAATAGGCCGAAGGTTGCAGAATCTTGATCGAGCCCGCGTTCCCTGGGCCAAGCGCCAACGGCATGTCGGGTGTCGTAGGCAGTACGAAATTCGTTGCGACATTTTTGATCGGGTCAAGGATCGGCATATCGTCGCAAGCATGTTCGCATTGACCATAAACAGGTCCGTAGGCGTTAACCGTGGGATAGCGGCGGTCGCTGGCAATCAAATCATGCAGATACTGTTTGTCATTGTGCCAGTCACGCAAAGTGACCACGATGTTACGCTCAACACCTTGTGGCCGCACTGGTTTGGTATGGGGCAACTCACCTTTAGCGACACGCTCGGTCCAGTCGGCAAGATACTTGAAGGGGAGACCGCCCATCTGTCCTGCGGCCTGAAGAATCATGTTTTCACCAGCCTGTCCAGACTGAATGCGTCGGATCCATGCGTCCTTATGGGTCTTGCCATCAAGGTGGAATTTCGGAATCGTGCGCGTCGCAAGCTGCCCCAACTGGTGACAGCCAACGCAACCGTTGTTCTTCATCAGATTGAGATAGTCGGTGAGCTTGAAGTTCTGGGGCGCTTCCTTGCTGCCGAACACACTGGCCTCGGGGATTTTCATCATCGAATACCAATACTGCGCCGGATAGTAGTGTGCAGCGGCCTTTTGATTTGGCGCGGTCACGGCTTTCAGATTCAGTTGCTTGCCCGGAACACTCTTGACCTTTGGAGAGTCCACCAGACCGTAGCCACGCACCCAAATGTTGTAACTGGCTTTTGGCAGGTCAGGGATGACATAACGCCCCTTATCGTCGGTAACAACGATACGTATGAAACGCACCGGAAGATCTCGTGTTTCCGCAATCACCCAGACACCAGCCTCCGGCCCCTTAGACCCTGTGACGACGCCGCCAATATCGTCTTCGTCAATGGAGACTGCTGTCACTTGCTGTGCTTGCGCCAAGTTAGGTGCATACAAGCTCGTCACGGCAATAGCCATTGCAGCCATGCCAGCCAATAAGATCTTACGCATTGTCTTGTCCTTTTGTTATAAATAGATTCAGTTTTGGAATATGCATTTTTTACTCGGAATCTCTGAGTCGACTCACTTGCTATCAGTCAAACAACTGTCACCCCACGCTGGTAACTTTGAAGCATTGCGAATCACGTGATTTATTTAACAACATCGCATCTTATCGAAATTAACAGTTCATGCTGAGATACTCCATCAGAGTAAACCCTTTAGTCCCCTTCTGCTGCCGTCACAAAGTCAAATCACTCAATGGGCGGATTCAAAAGTGAATTTTCAACGCTTCCAAGTTTCAAATAACAAAAAATGTAGCTGATTTTTTAAATTTTCAACTATGTCGGTTATTGAAATATCACCAACCTCGCTTAAGTCGATCACTGTTTACCCACGTCGCATGAAAACCTGGAGGCACTTTGTTCGGGAGAATAATTTGCGCCATCGGACCGCCCCCAAAGTTGCGCGCGTCGAATACTTGTAACTCCGAACGTTTTTCTCGGGCGTTCCATACAAAACTCACCAAATAACCATGATCCTCGCTTTGTGGATTGTCCGCAGGCGCGAACGGTGCTTCACTGTAAAAGAAGTCTCGACCTTCGCTCCAGGCTTGGGCAACTCCTTTCTGAAGATCGTACTTGATCAGACCAGCAAAGCGAGGTTGTTTGTAGCTCTCTCGAACCATGGTGATGTTGTATGAGTAACGGGTCTTGAAGCCCATATAACTCGAATTGATCATCGGGAACTCTGAACAGAAAACGTCATCCACAATGCGCTCGGTTGTTTTTCCTGTTGAAAGATTAAAACGCCATTCGTAGTAAAGAAAATCTCTGTACATAATTGACCACATCTTGGCAAACTTTTCGGCCTCAATGTTGCCGGCCAAGTCACGAGGTATGCGAAACGGAGTGCCTATCATGACGATCTCATCGCCCTCCTCCCACGCATTGGCGACATGCAACATATAGTTGGGTTTTGCCTCAAACCATTTGATCGCCTCCGGTTTGCCATACCGAGGAACCACCGCAAAACGTGATGGCATCTGCGCGTGAAACTTGAGCTTGTGTCGCCCTGCTGCCAATGCATCTTGATCGTAAAAGAGCGGAAAATCATGCAGCACAGTGAAATTCTCAGTTACAGCCATGTCGTGCGGCAATCGCGGACCAGGAAGTTCAACAGGAATCTTGTGCTTGAGCTTGCCATCACGCCCGATGACTCCGTAGTGCATGTAAGGAGCAGTCTTGCCATAGTCAAAAAACAAGAGATCACCCGTACGCTCATCAACCTTGGAATGAGCTGAAGCATGAAGATCAGGCGCACCCTCAAAGCTGGCTGTTCCCAAAGTCTCTAATGTAAATGGGTCTACGTGGTACATGCCCCCAGCCAGGTACCACATGGTTAGAAGCTTTCCGTTGTGAAACACCACATCTGTGTTGGAAGTATTCTTGAGCGGCATATCGGGTCGGTCTGCCCTTGGCGCTTCCTGAAGACCCTGCCAAAGAGCGTGACCGGCGTTGACCTCTTCTTTGAAAGGGCTAGTCTGAATCCAGCGGTTTTTGTAGCGCACTTTTCCCTTCTCAAAGTAGGCTGCGTGGATCATCCCGTCACCGTCGTACCAGTGGTAACGCCCCTCTGCAGCAAATTTTCGGTTAGGTCCGTTGCGAAAGTACGCACCATTCAGGTCTTCAGGAACTTTACCAATTACTTCCAGGTTAGAGATGTCCAATTCCTCTATGACCGGCTCAAATGCCCCTGTGATAACAGGAGGTAAGTCCACTATGCGATCGAAGGCATCACTCATATTCATGTTCGTTGTAATTGTTGTCATTTCAAGCTCTTTATGAGGCTAAAGCACTGGGCGACGCCTTTGGATGGAAGGAAACGGATCGAGGATGAAGTTCACCGCTGCAATTCGAACAAAGCACTTTGATCTTGAGATCTGAACCGCATGCGCTGTGGAATTTTTTATTGGCTTGCCCGTTAGTAAAAAGCCATGAATCAGCCCACTGCTCAAGCGCGATCGTGAGTCGAAATACATCACGACTTCGGGGGGTAAGCCTGTAGTTAAAACTCCGCGCATCATTCTTCGAACGATTCTTGGAAAGAAAACCGGACTTCACTAGCAAAGTGAGTCGTTGAGACAAAATGTTGGATGAAATACCAATCACTTGCTGAATGCTGTCAAAACTGCAGCACCCTCTAAGTACCGAACTCAATATCAAATGCATCCATCGATCTGCGGTCATAAAAGCGATGTGATGGCCAGCCTGAGTAGGATTGATGTCCGTCTTCTTAATGGCCCAACGCTTGGCAGGCGAAAGCGGCAAGAAAAGTTTTGGCTTTGTAAAGGGTGTACTTTCATATTTGACATCATTTGGCCCGACTTCTAATTGACATTCACCACAAGAAAAAACCGGCAGCATTGGTTGCCCGCAATCATGATGAACCAGTTTGGACGGGTGGCTTGGTCCAGCATCACCTGCCCATTTGCGGGTCCAACTCCAAACCATCAAGGCCCAAGGGTACAACCCCATTCCACAGGGCGTTAGTCGATAGCCTCCACGAGACACATCAAAGATTCCATTGTTAACCAATCCTTTAAGTCGTTGACTCAAAGTCTGTCTTGGAATAGTTAAGCGGAATTGAAACTCTTCGAATTTGTGGATGCCCAAAAAGGCCTCTCGGAGTATGCGTTGTGTCCACCAATCTCCAATTGCATCCAGGGCGCGGGTAAGCGATGCGCCATGACTCGGCTGAGCAAGACCTTGGTTATCCCGAGTTTCTTGCTCACAACGGGCAGTCCGTTGGACAACAGATGACAGGTCAACACCTGTAATGAGAATGGTCATGGTCGCTCTAGAACCCATTTTGTTTGCATTACTTAAATTAATAATATTAGAATGAGTCTAATAATGCAAGCCAATTTAGCCTGCACAAAAATACGAGCCTGCTTAGGCTTGAGCGTTGGAGACACAATTGATACTTGTGCCACAAGAAAAGATTGCCGCTTTTACCGAATCTGGGTGGTGGGGCGCTCTCACTCTGGATGACTACTTCCGGGCCAACACGGCAAGGTTTAATCACCGCGTTGCCGTAGTCGATGCGCCAAACCGCGAGGCCTTTACTGATGGTGCACCTCGAAGCCTGAGTTGGATTGATCTGGAAAAAGAGGTCACTCAGCTTTGCCGCGTACTGGTGCAAGATGGTCTCACAAAAGATGACATCATTATTATGCAGTTGCCTAATTGCGTTGAGCAATTTGTAGTCTACATGTCCTGCGCCCGTCTTGGCGTCATCGTCACGCCTCTGCCCATTCAATACCGCAAGCATGAGTTAAAACATGTGCTTTCGAGAACAAGCGCAAAGGCGGTCATCACCTGTAGACGTATCGGCAATCACGCACACGCAGACATGTTCAGCGCCTTGGGGGCAGAACTGCCTCATCAACTCTCTGTCTACGCATTCTCTATGCCCGGCGGTGTATTGCCAGAGGGCGCGCAAGCGCTAGATCTGCGAATGTCTCTGGCTGTTGATGGATCTCAACTGGACGATTACCTCAGCCATAGCCAAGTGAGCGCAAATGACGTCTTCAGCATTTGCTGGACATCCGGCACAGAGGCTATGCCTAAGGGTGTACCTCGAAGTCACAACGAATGGCTGGTGCTAGGGCCCACTGCTATTGAAAGCGCCAACCTGAGTCAAGGCAGCCGAATGCTCTGCCCATTTCCACTGGTCAATATGGCTGGGATTTCTGTAGGCCTTTGCGCTTGGCTCATGTTGGGTGGAACGGTGGTGCAACATCAGCCCTTCAACCTTGAGGTGTTCCTCGGGCAACTTCGCGAGGAGCGCATCGATTACACCATTGCTGCCCCAGCAATCCTAGCGCAGTTGTTGCACAAAGAGGATCTGGTAAAGGGAATTGACTTCGTAAAACTCAACACGATAGGCTCAGGTTCAGCGCCCCTTTCACCTTGGTTGGTTGCAGGTTTTAAGGATCGCTTTGGCGTGGACATCGTTAACCACTTCGGCTCTAACGAAGGGGCCAGCCTCACCACAAGCCCTAAGGACGTGCCCGACCCCAGTAACCGTGCTCGATACTTCCCCCGCCCAGGTGCGCAGGGGATTAAATGGCATGTCTCCACTACACGCAAAGTATCCACGCGCTTGGTTGATTTGGACACTGGAATGGACATTACGTCCCCAGGTCAAGTAGGCGAGCTGCGTTATGCAGGCGCTACGATTTTCAGTGGTTACTTCAATGATCCCGAGTTGACCAGCAATGCTTTTGACGATAAAGGTTTTTACAAAACTGGGGACTTGTTTGAACTCGGAGGTGAAAACAATGAGTTCTACCGATATGCAGGTAGATCCAAAGATGTGGTCATCCGGGGCGGCATGAACATTTCCTCAGAGGAGGTTGAGAACCTCATTTTGGCCCACCCTCAGGTCTCAGAGATTGCAGTCGTTGGCTATCCTGACGAAGCAATGGGTGAGCGCTTGTGCGCGTGCATTGTGCCTCATCTCGGCGAGAAACTTACCCTTGAGGAATTAAAGAAATTTTTACTCAACCATCAGCAAGTTGCTTTTTACAAGATTCCCGAGCGGCTTTTGCTAATGGAAAAACTACCTCGCAACCCTGTTGGCAAGATTCTTAAGCGAATATTGCGTGAGCAGGTTCAGACCTATGTTCAATGAATTCAATGTAATTTTATGAATCGACCTACACTCCTCCTGCTTCCTGGCACGCTTAACGACGAGGCCGTGTGGAAAGCTCAGACAGATCAACTTGAAGTCAACATTTGCGTGGCGGATCTCACACAGCAAAATACCATTGCCTCCATGGCCGAGCATGCTATTGCATCCATGCATTCCGGTCCTTTTTTTATGGCTGGTTTTTCTTTAGGAGGATATGTTGCACTCGAAATAATGCGCCGCGCGAGTAGCCGCATCAAAGGCTTGGCACTCATAAGCACCTCGGCTCGACCCGAACTGATTGCAGGTCGAGCAGGCCGCGAAGAGATGATGGCGTTGGCGCAAAAAGACTTTTCGCAACTCACGTCAAAATTAATCCAATTCATGTTGCCCGCCACTCGGTATTCGGACGTCAACTTGGTTACAGATATCCAAGCCATGATGGATCGAGTGGGTGCTGATGCATTCGTTCGTCAGTCACAAGCAGTCATGGACCGCGCTGATAGCCGCGATATTCTGACTTTAATTCGTTGCCCTACTCTCATTATTTCAGGAAAAAATGACAAAGTAGCTGCACCCAAATTCAGTGAAGAAATGGCAAATGCCATACCGTTAGCTGAACTGCATTTTCTTGAAGAAACGGGGCATATGGCACCCATGGAGCGCCCAAACGAGGTCACGAAATTGTTGAAGGCCTGGCTTGAAAAAATTAATTGAAATAATGACTGGAGACATGAAATGACAAAACTCTTTAAGACTTCACAGCAATGTTTTGCCACACTCTTTTTCGGATTCCTATTTTGCGCCGCCCAAGCGCAGGGCTTTGCTGACAAACCAGTACGCGTTATTACCCCCTTTGGGGCTGGCAATACGCTTGACGCCGCGCTCCGAGTGATGGGTGAAAAATTCAAGGAAAGTACGGGGCAATCCTTAATTATAGAAAACAAAGCGGGTGGCTCTGGATTCATCGCCGCCCAGGCTGCAGCCAGTGCTGCGCCAGATGGCTACACACTTCTTCTCGGTGGAACAGGCTTGATGACGATCAATCCACACATCTTTTCAAAAGTCCCCTATGACGTGGAAAAAAGCTACAAACCTGTGAGTAATTTCCTCGGCTCAGCTTTGGTATTTGCGGTGCATGCATCGGTCCCAGCAGAGAACCTGTCTGAGTTCATTGCCCTGACAAAAGCAAATCCGGGCAAGGGCACTTTCGCCTCCTACACGGCTGGTAACGCCTCACACTTTTCCGGGGTCATTCTGAATAAACGTGCTGGGATCGATTTACTGCACATCCCTTTTAATGGCACACCAGCCGCTACGACAAACCTTCTTAGCGGGCAGGTGCAGTCAGCATTTTTACCTTTGCTGTCGATCAAACAGCACATGGATTCAGGGAAAGTTAAGGTTCTCGCTATTACTGGGGACGTGCGCTCCCCTCTTGCCCCCACCGTACCTACATTCAAAGAACTAGGCTACCCAGACCTGAATTTGTATGTCTGGGCGGCACTTTTTGCGCCAGCAGGTACGCCGGATACAGTGGTTCAAAAGCTGTCTCTAGAGATCAATAAAGCACTCAAAACGACTGAGGTGATTGAGAAATTCAAGGCTATGGATTTCACACCTCTTCCATCAAGCCCCGAAGAATTGTCCACATTTGTGCGTAATGATTCAAGACGGTGGGCGGAGGCAGTCAAACTGTCCGGTTTTAAAGCCTCAGAATAGAGTGTTAATGGGAAATTGAACAACTATGAACAAACTTTGCTCCAATTTTTTCATCATTTATATCAACCCACTAATTCCTTGATTGAGTACATATCGACCTACGGAGACACAGTCTACTAAGTGACAGTTTGATTCAATAGTCTGATGAATACTGATTTTGAACTTGGGAAGGTTGAAGAACATATTCTTCAGGTTATTTTTAACATCAGTTTTATACATCTACCTTGAGCGCACTCTTGAATCTTCTGAATGAATTAGCCCCTTACGGCATACTTCGTGCGGGCATGAATCTCGGCAATACACTTTTCACACGCCAAGATAATTCAGGTCAATTGCATGGTGTCAGTGTTGATTTAATGTCAGAGTTGGCTAAGCGTTTAAGCGTTCCACTTGAGTTCGTAACCTTTGCCCAACCGGGACAAGTGGCTGATGCATCGACAAAAGACGCTTGGGATGTCGCCATTCTGGCCATTGAGAAGACCAGGGCACAAACCATTTCATTCTCTCCCGCCATGACTGAGATTGAAGCAGGGTACGTCGTGCATCAAAATTCTGCTCTATTGCTTACTGAACATGTAGATGCCAAAGGGGTAAAAATTGCCGCACCAGAAAAAGCTGGCTATGAACTGTTTTTGACGGGTTCGCTGAAAAACGCGTCAATTGTTCGCACCCCCAACTTTGCAAGTTCACTGGAAATTTTCAACGAAAAAAAAGTTGATGCTCTAGCAGGCCTGAAACCCAACCTCATTGAATCAATGCACATGCTTCAAGATGCGAGATTATTGGATGAAAAATTCATGACGGTCAACCATGGTTTCGCAATGCCACTCGGTCGAGACGTTGCAAATGCGTATTTACAGAATTTTGTTAAAGAATTGATCTCATCCGGATTTATTTCTCGCTCTATTGAAACCCATCAAATTAAGGGGCTAACCGCAATCAAAGCATGAGTCGTCCATTTCAATTAATCAACTTCAATTTTTACCATGATCAAGTTTTACTTTAATGCCGCCCCAAATCCAGCCAAAGTAGCTCTGCTACTCGAAGAGCTCGGACTTCCTTACGAAACCATTCCTGTGGACACCCGTAAGGGAGAACAGCACGAGCCGAATTTCACCAAGATCAACCCGAACGCCAAGGTACCAGCCATCATTGATGGCGATGCCGTTGTATTTGACAGCAACGCCATCCTTCTTTACCTTGCAGACAAAGAAAACAAGTTTGTACCTGATAAATTGCAAAACGCTTCACGTGGTGAGATGCTCTCTTGGCTGATGTTTATTGCCAGCGGTATTGGACCCTACTCTGGCCAAGCTGTTCACTTCCGAGTTGCAGCACCAGAGCCTAAAGAATATGCAATGAATCGCTATGACTTCGAAGCCAATAGGCACTGGAAAATCATTGACGATCAACTGGCTTCACATCACTACATGCTGGGCGAGAACTACAGCATTGTCGATATGGCTCTGTGGGGTTGGGCACGTCTGGCACCGTTTGTTCTGGGTGGTGAAGATACTTGGACAAAACTGCCTAACGTCAAGCGCCTGCTCGACGAGCTCAATGAACGGCCCGCGGCAAAGCGCGTCGAAGTTTTGCGGACGTCATTTCAATGGAAAACCGAAATGGACGATGAAGCAAGGCGCGCGATGTTCCCTCAAAATGAACGACTCAAAAAGCCAGCCTAACCGCGTTGCAGACTAATTCAAACCCTTGATGGCCTCGGCAAACAACGCGTTCTGGTCCTTGAGATACTGCTTGTAATCTTCGGGATTCAGTAACTTGATTTCTGCACCAAATAATTTCAAATTCCCTGAAATTTGTGTGTTGTATTTCTCAACTGTTTTCTGAGCAGCCACATAAATTTGATCAATCACTTCTTTGGGTGTTCCTTTGGGGGCAGAGATACCGTAGTAGGCTGGGCCAGCGATCTTGTAGCCTAACTCTCTCAGGGTTGGAACATCCGGCAAGGACTTCAATCTCTGGAGACTGAAAACAGCCAGAGGTCTTAAAGCACCGGATTCCACTTGAGGCTGCACTGCACCAACGGCCGCGGATGACAATTGAACGTGTCCGCCGAGCAAAGAAGTAATGGCGGGCCCACTACCCTTTTCCGGAATATGGGTCCATTTGATACCTGCTTCTTTGCTGAAAATTTCGGCTAACAAATGGGTAATGCCCATTGCACCAGAGGTCGTGTAGTTGATTTTTTCAGGATTCAACTTCGAATAATCGACCAATTCCTTGAGCGTTTTCCAGGGTGCATTCTTTGCAACCACGAGCATCATTCCGCCTTCAGAAAGGCTCGCAACGGGTTCAAAAGAGTCCAACGAGTACTTGATTTCTTTATTGGCCAGTGGCACCACTACAATGGACCCAGGCGACGTACCGACAAGCGTTGTTCCATCGGGTTTACTGAGGGCAACAGAACCAGCGCCTATGCCACCACCGGCACCCGGTTTAAAGTTCAACACCACAGACTGCCCAAGAAATTCTCCCATTCGATCGGCAAAAGGCCTGATCATGTTGTCCGTATCTCCTGGCGCAAATGGGATCACTATTTGTATGGGCTTCGTAGGAAATTTTTCGGCAGTCAGCGCTAAGGGGCTTATCAGCATCAAAGGTAAGAATGCACACAAGGCTAACGATCCCGGTGAATGTTTTAGCCATTTTTTCGGACTGCAAAGATCACGAAAATTATCGATAAAGACTTGATTCATTTTTTTCTCCTGCTGATTAATCGCATTTTGCTGTCATGCCGCCATCGACAATCAGCTCCGTACCTGTAATGAATCTGGCTTCATCAGAAGCCAAAAAAAGTGCCGCATTTGCGGTATCACGACCATCACCCATAAATGGCATCGGAATACGTGCTTGTCTGCGCTTCAAAAGCGCTTGCAAATCCCCTGCACTTTGGGTTTTAGCCAGAACGGCATCAACCAATGGGGTGTGCAACTGGCCGGGCAAAATAGAATTTATTCGAATGCCTTTCTGGGCATATTCAACGGCAACAACGCGACCAAACTGTATGACGCCGGCTTTAGAAACGGCATAGCCTACTTGGGGTGCACCGCTGAAACGTATCCCGGAAATCGAGGCAATATTCACAATCGCGCCTGAACCTTTTTTCTCCATCACTGGAATCACATATTTGCAGGTCAAAAATACGGACTTCAAATTCAAATCGATTTGGGCATCAAATAAAGCCTCCGACAAGGCAACCGGCCCCCCTGGTGCAGGCCCCCCAACATTGTTGACAAGAATATCAATGCCTCCATACTGGGCTAAACAAGCATGGACCAAGGCTTGAACAGATTCTGCTTGGGTGACATCGGCAACATAAGGTGTGAAATCGCCCCCAAACTCACGGATCAAACTCTGGGTCTCGGTCATCGCATCCGGATTAATGTCCACAGCGAACACTTTTGCACCCTCCTGAGCGAAACGCACGGCAATAGCCCGGCCATTACCCCAACCAGGACCAACGCAACCAGCGCCAGTAATGATTGCCACTTTGTTTTCTAATCTGCGTTCGGGTGCATACATGAATTTTTAATCTTCCTGTGTTTAAGGCGTAGCGGAGGTCAAACCACCATCCACCACAATACTCTGAGCGGTGATGTAACGACTTTCGTCACTGGCCAAGAAAACCACTGCATTGGCAATATCCCAGGCATCTCCCATGTAACCTGCCGGCACTTGCTTATGACGATGTGCAACAAACGCCTCGAACTGCCCGCCTGCATATTTGTCAGCCAAACGTTTAACCAATGGGGTAAAAACCAAACCGGGCACGACACAATTCAAACGGATGCCCTTGTTTGCGTAGAGCACCGCCGTGGTTTTCGTCAACTGCATCAAGGCCGCCTTAGCAGCTGCATAAGCGACCTGCGGTTTACCCACGTAGCGCAAACCCGCAACCGAGGAGATACTGATGACCGATCCGTATCCTTGCTTTTCCATAACCGGAAGTACCGACTTCATCGTCAGGAAAGCCGTCTTCACGTTCAAATCCATTTGTCCATCCCAAGTGTCTTCGCTCATCTCAACAGGGCCGCCAGGCTCGGATTGCCCAACGTTATTGACCAAAATGTCAATACGACCAAATTTTTCTAGGCAGGCATCCACCATGGATTGAACTTCTTGTGCTTGGGTCACGTCTGCCGTGGTGACATAGGCTGTACCGCCTTCATCTTGGATAATTTTTTGCGTGACTTTGGCAGCATCAAGATCACGATCAACCCCAAAAATGGTTGCTCCCTGGCGCGCGAGTAAAACCGTAATCGCCTTGCCATTGCCCCAACCTTCGCCTTTTGTACCGCAGCCAGTGACCAAAGCAACTTTTCCGTCGAGTCTGAACACAATATCTCCTTTAAGGTCAGTGCCACAGCTATTGTCGACCTGAGATGGTTTTTGTGCAAGCAGCTACCGTGATGGCAGGACCACATGCATAACAACTGCAGAGTTTTTAATCTAGATCAAAGGGAACAAATAGATGGGGGTTATTCTTAAGTCCGTGCACGGAGTTGAGGATAAATCCCGACCACCGACACAAATTTGGGGGGGCTTGGAAACAAGCCGAAGCTTGGCCTCCGAGGAGGCCGACTAAGATGAGGACGAAGCTCAGACCGATTTGGAATTGAAAAACCCAATTGGGGTTCCTCACACAGCCCGCCATTTCGTTTGAAATGGCGGGCTTCTTCATTGCACTAAGCCACCTGTGCAGCAAAAAGGCTGAGGCTAGCTCATAATGGACCTCTTGCCCTTTGGAGATATTCAGCATGATTGAAGAAAACATTGATATCCAAACCGCCAATGGTTCAATGAACACATTCGTCGTCTTTCCAGAGGAAGATGGCCCTCATCCCATCGTCTTTTTTTACATGGACGCACCCGGAAAACGTGAAGAGTTACACGACATGGCCAGAAGGCTTGCCAGCGTCGGTTATTTTGTTGTTTTACCCAACCTCTATTACCGACGTAGTCGCGACTTTTATCTCAAGGAACGTACACCTGAGGCTCTAGAAGTCATGTTCAGCCATATGGGTTCGTTAAACGCCAGCACCACGCAAATAGACACGCAAGCTATGCTCAATTTTGTTGATCGCCATGCTATGGCAGATCAGTCGCGTATTGGTGCAGTCGGCTATTGCATGAGCGGCCCTTTCGTCATGTGGGCTGGCGCACAATTTCAAGACAGGTTCCAATGCATTGCCTCCATTCATGGGGCCAACATGGCAAGTGACGAGCCAGACTCGCCCCATCTCATGGCGTCCAAATTGAAATGCGAGTGCTACTTTGCATGTGCAGAAATTGACAAATGGGCACCGCCTGCAGATATCCAAAAATTGGAAACTTCACTTTTGGCGTCCAAAGTGAATCACCGAATCGAATGGTATCCCCAAGTGGAGCATGGCTTTGTTTTTCCCAAACGAGAAGGTATTTACAACGCCCCTGCAGCTGAACGTCATTGGGAGCGCTTATTCAGTCTGTTTGACCGAAATTTGAACCGTAATCAAGGGTAACGGGGAATTTCAAGTGCCTCGTAAAGAGGCACAATTTCTTGTCGAATGCGTGAAAAATAATGCGCATAGATCAAGCTCGCGAAAAGTCCTAGGCTGGCACAAAGTGATAATGCTTGGGGGCTTCCCAAGCCATGTGCCAACCAGCCGGAAAATAAAGACCCCAAGGGCGTCATTCCCAAAAAAGACATCACATACAGTGCGGCCACCCTGCCCCGCAATTCATCTGGCACGATGCTTTGAAGCACGGTGTTGGTTGCTGCTGCCGTCAGCATCATGCCAAGTCCCGAAATGAAAAGCAGTGGCAAAGCCAACCACAAAGAAGTGGCCAAAGAAAATGCAATTAAGGCCACACTGGAAATGCCTGCACTCCAGCCCATCACCTTGAATAAACCGCGAATACTTGACCGCGATGCCAAATAAAGCATGCCACACACGGCGCCCATCCCTGACGCGCTGTACAGCAGTCCCAAAGTTTGCGAGTCTCCATGAAAACGTTCGCTGGCAAACCAAGGCATCAAAGAGCTATACGACTGCAAACTGAAGCTGCTGATGGCCAAGAGCACCAGTGCACAGCGACTCGGAAAGAACCCGTAGGCATGCACCAGCCCAGCCATCAATTGACGCGCCATTCCTGTTGTGGCTTTTTTGCGAACAAGAACGCCGATATGGGTAGCGTGCAAGGCAACCAGCACGGCAAAGCGCATCAGACAATTCATGACAAAACTCCAGATTTCGCCAAAGCTTGCAGTGATTAACCCACCGATCATCGGACCGATGAAGCGAGCGCCATTCATCACTGTGGCATTCAAAGCGATGGCATTCGTAAGCGCCTGTCGATCGGGTAAGAGCTTGGCGACCAAGGCTTGACGGGCTGGCGCATCAAATGCATTGCCAATGCCTAAAACCAAATTGCCCAGAACGATATGCCAAGCTTGTATCTGGTCGGTAGCGATCAAAATCAACATCACCAGAGATTGAGACATTGCCAAGATGTTGGTGGCATACAAGACTCGCCGAACATCCAGACGATCAATTAACACCCCGGCAAAGGGTGTGATGAGCAACAAAGGAATTTGCAGGGTAAAAGCCGATAGCCCCAGCATCAAAGTGGAGCCCGACAATCTAAAAACCAGCCAACTTGTGGCTACCAGTTGAATCCAATTGCCAATTTGTGAGGTGCCTTGTCCAATCAAAAACAAACGAAAGTTGCGGTGCTGAAGGGCACGCAGACTGTTCGGAAGTTTCATAAAGCCAATCCTGGGCAAAAGACGTTGGGGAATATCCTCATTTTAGGGGTGCCGACAGACCGCAAACTCAAGCGAGCCTGAGAAATACGCGGTTGCCTGTCTCCCTTTGGACTGACCTTCAAGAGAATCTGTCTATTAATAAGGTCTCAATATCAATTTGGAAAGTTTTAAACCATGGCCTCTATATGGCAAAAACCCGTCTCGGTCGAGATCCTGATGGCCAATCACCACAATACCGCACCCGGCACTTTGGGAATCGAATTTATTGAAGTAGGCGAAGATTTTTTACGGGCACGCGTCCCGGTGGATCACCGCACCCGCCAGCCCTATGGCATCTTGCACGGTGGTGTTTCTGTGGTTTTGGCTGAAACCTTGGGGTCTTGTGGGGCTGCCTACTCAGTGCCACCTGGACACCGTGCTGTGGGTTTGGACATCAATGCCAACCACATCAAAGCCACCAGCTCGGGTTGGGTCACTGGGATTGCCCGACCCGTCCACAGAGGTCGAACCACCCATGTATGGCACATTGATCTGCACAATGATGCCGGTGAATTAACATGCGTTTCACGCATAACCATGGCAATTTTGGCGCCTAAAACAGATTAACTCAGTGGTTCAATCAAAACTTGATCCAACCCCAAGCTTTGAATGCATTCTGGTTGAAATCCGTATTGTTTTTTAAATTTAAACCGTGTTTAATGAATTGACTTCACGTGTTTTTTAACTTGTCCTGAAGATCCTAGGAGAGCAATTTGCAAGCTACCGACACCCGCGACCCGGATTATTTTCATAAAGTGGTTGACTGTCAGTGGGCTTGCCCCGCTCATACCCCAGTTCCGGAGTACATCCGCTTGATTGGACAAGGAAAGTACACCGATGCCTACATGGTCAACTGGACGTCTAATGTGTTCCCTGGTATTTTGGGGCGAACCTGTGACCGCCCTTGCGAACCGGCTTGCCGAAGATCTCGCGTCGAAGAAAACAATGGTGAAAAACCTGAGCCGGTGGCAATATGCCGCCTCAAACGCGTTGCGGCAGACTTCAAAGATGACATCACAGACCGAATGCCCACGATTGCTTCGTTCAATGGCAAAAGAGTAGTTTGTATTGGCGCTGGCCCCGCATCACTGACCGTTGCAAGAGACTTGGCACCACTGGGTTATCACGTGACCATTTTTGATGGCGAGAAAAAAGCCGGTGGTTTCATTCGATCGCAAATTCCGAAATTCAGATTACCTGAAACCGTGATTGACGAAGAAACAGGCTACATCCTGGACATGGGTGTTGATTTCAAAAGCGGTCACCGCATCGACTCCATGAAGTCCTTGATGGGCATGGGTTTTGATGCCATTTTTGTCGGCAGTGGCGCCCCTAGAGGAAGAAACTTGGATATCCCAGGAAGAGAACAAGCCAAATCAAATATCCACATAGGTATCGATTGGTTGGCTTCTGTTTCTTTTGGGCACATTACAGAGGTGGGGGAAAAAGTGATTGTCTTGGGCGGCGGTAACACAGCCATGGACTGCTGCAGATCAGCCTTAAGACTCGGCAGCAGCGATGTCAAAGTCATCGTACGTAGCGGCTTTGAGGAAATGAAAGCGTCTCCATGGGAAAAAGAAGATGCCATTCATGAAGGCATTCCCATCATCAACTTCCATGTCCCCAAAACATTTGAGCATGTGAATGGAAAATTAAAGGGTATGACTTTCGAGGTTGTGAAGGCGATCGTAGATGAAAAGGGACGACGCAAACTGGTCCCCACGGGTGAGCCCGATGCCTTCTTTGAATGTGACACCGTTTTATTGGCCGTCGGTCAAGAAAATGCATTCCAGTGGATTGAAAATGATTGCGGCATTCAAATGAATGAGTGGGGAATGCCTGAACTGAATGAAAAGACATTTCAATCTTCTGTAGACAACATCTATTTTGGTGGCGATGCCGCATGGGGACCCAAAAACATCATCACGGCAGTGGCCCATGGCCACGAGGCAGCGGTCTCCATCGACCTCTTCCTGAAGCAACAAGATGTGGCCATTCGTCCTGACCCATTGACGAATCTCATGTCACAGAAAATGGGAATTCACGAGTGGAGTTACCACAACGACGTCTCCAACGATACGCGTTTTAAAGTGCCATGGGCAAATGCAGAAAAAGCATTGGCAAGTATTCGCATTGAAGTTGAATTGGGTTTTGATGCTGCAACCGCTTTCAAGGAAGCCCACCGGTGTCTTAACTGTGATGTTCAAACTGTATTTACAACGGAAACATGCATCGAGTGCGATGCCTGTGTTGATATCTGCCCCATGGACAGTCTTACGATCACCAAAATTGGAGAGGAGTCAGATTTGCGAGGCAGACTTAAAGCACCCGCTACCAACCTCAGCCAAGATTTGTTTGTCTCAACGACCCTGAAATCAGGACGCATCATGGTCAAAGACGAAGACGTTTGCCTGCACTGTGGGCTGTGCGCAGAACGCTGTCCGACCGGTGCGTGGGACATGCAAAAGTTTCTGCTGAACACAGCGAAAGCAGGCGAGTCCAAGCCAAGCATCTCTAACACCATAGGAATTACATGAAAAATACAGTGGCTGTAAATGATTTTGTAATTAAATTTGCGAATGTCAACGGGTCAGGTTCAGCTTCTGCCAATGAGTTATTTGCTAAATCGATTTTGCGCATGGGTGTCCCCGTCAGCCCGCGAAATATTTTTCCAAGCAATATCCAAGGACTTCCGACCTGGTACGAGGTCAGGGTTTCTGAAAAAGGCTATCTAGGCCGCAGAGGTGGCATCGACATGATGGTGGCAATGAACCCTCAAACTTGGGATGCCGATATTGCCGAAATTTCACAAGGTGGCTATATTTTTTATGACTCGACTCGACCCATTCCTGCCTCGAAATTCCGTGAAGATCTCTGTGTCATTGGCGTGCCGCTGACAGAAATAAGCAACGCCAATTACACCGATCCACGACAGCGCCAGCTCTTCAAGAATATCATTTACATTGGCGCACTTTCGGTACTTCTGAATGTCGATCCTCAAGAAATTACGAAACTTTTTGCAGAGCAATACAAAGGCAAAGAACAACTGCTGAATTCGAATGTCCGAGCCCTCAATTTGGGCCGCGATTATGTGCTCGAACACCTGCCTCACCCTATTGGTTTACAAGTCAAACATGCAGACTGTGTTGGCAATCAAATATTTACAGACGGCAACAGTGCGGCTGCGCTGGGCTGCGTTTTCGGTGGCGCTACAGTAGCTGCCTGGTATCCCATCACGCCGTCGTCTTCTGTGGCTGAAGCCTTTCAAAAGTACTGCGAAAAATACAGGATCGATCCGAGTACACGGCAAAATCAATTCGCGATTGTTCAAGCAGAAGACGAGTTGGCATCTATTGGCATGGTTGTCGGTGCAGGTTGGAATGGTGCGCGTGCATTTACAACGACATCAGGGCCAGGCGTATCGCTTATGACTGAGTTCATCGGATTGGCCTATTTCGCGGAAATCCCGATCACCATCATCAATGTGCAGCGAGGCGGTCCTTCTACCGGCATGCCTACCCGAACCCAGCAAGCAGACTTGATTTCTTGTGCCTATGCATCTCACGGCGACACCAAGCATATCTTGCTGCTCCCGATGGATCCTTATGAGTGCTTTGAGCATTCGGCCACAGCCCTGGACTTGGCTGACCGCTTACAAACACCTGTCTTTGTCATGACAGATTTGGACATTGGCATGAACCAACGCTTGTGTGCACCTTTTGAATGGGATCCTGATCGTCAATTTGATCTAGGCAAAGTCATGACAGCGGAAGAACTCGAGGCAGGTAAAGACTTTGGTCGCTATAAAGATGTTGATGGTGACGGTATACCTTGGCGCACACTTCCTGGCACACACCCCACCAAAGGCAGTTTTTTCACAAGAGGAACAACGCGCGACCCCTATGCGAGATATTCCGAACGTGGGCCCGACTACATCTACAACATGGAACGCTTGGTTCGCAAATTCAAAACAGCGGCGCACATCGTCCCGCAGCCCATTTTGAGACCAGCACCCGAAAAAACGCCTTACGGTGTCATTTATTTCGGCTCCACAACGCCCGCAATGGACGAGGCATTTGATGTTCTGAATACAGAGAATTTGTGGCTGGATGGTTTGCGTTTAAGAGCATTCCCTTTTCCTGACGCCGTTGCCGACTTTATCCATGCACACAAACAGGTTTTTGTAGTTGAGCAAAACAGGGATGCTCAAATGCACACGCTATTGGCGACTGAACTCGAATTAGACGGTACTGCCTTGATCAAAATTTTGCACTATGACGGTACACCCATCACGGCTAGATTCATAGTGGATGCGATTCGCACACATGTGAACAGAATAGAACAACGTCAATCCCAAGCTCATCAGGAAATTACGGCATGACTTACATCACCAAACCTGCATTGCACCATCCGACGTTGGGGTTAAACAAAGTAGGTTACACCCGAAGAGACTATGAGGGTCGTGTTTCCACTTTATGCGCCGGATGCGGGCACGACTCCATTTCGGCAGCCATTATTCAAGCCTGTTGGGAGCTTGACATAGAGCCTCACCGGGTTGCCAAGCTTTCTGGCATTGGGTGCAGCTCGAAAACACCTGATTATTTTTTAGGTGCCTCACACGGTTTCAATACTGTGCATGGACGCATGCCCTCGGTACTCACTGGGGCCAACCTGGCTAACCGCGACCTGCTTTATTTAGGCGTTTCTGGTGACGGCGACTCTGCATCCATCGGTCTGGGACAATTTGCCAACGCCATGCGCAGAGGGGTTCGCATGGCCTATATTGTTGAAAACAATGGCGTTTACGGCCTAACCAAAGGACAGTTTTCGGCGACAGCAGACAAAGGATCTAAAAGCAAAAAAGGGGCTGTCAATAATGACAGCCCCATTGACTTGGTTGGATTGGCTCTCCAATTAGGCGCTACTTATGTCGCACGAGGATTTTCAGGCGATAAAGAACAACTCGTACCCCTGATCAAAGGTGCCATTGGCCATGGTGGGGCTGCGTTCATTGATGTCATCAGTCCCTGTGTCGCGTTCAATAATCACAGCGGCAGCACCAAAAGCTACGACTACGTGCGCGAACACAATGAGTCGGTCAGTCGCATTGACTTCATCCCCAAACGTTCAGAAATCACCGCAGATTATGCGGAAGGTGACACGATTGAAGTAGAGCAACATGACGGTACCTTTTTGAAATTACGCAAACTCAATAGCGATTACGACCCCTGTAACCGCTATGCCGCATTGAACTACATGAATGAGCACCATGAGCGAGGCGAGGTTGTGACCGGACTGTTGTACTTGGACCCGCTAGCCCTTGATTTGCATGCCTCCCTGAACACAAGTCACAAACCACTGAATACATTGCGTGAAAGAGACTTGTGCCCAGGCAATGCATCTCTTGCAAAAATCAATGCCTCATTGCGTTAGTTGAGCCAGTTTTTCTAATAAGAACAGCTCTGACCGCTGACTTGCTAATGCAGCACTTGGCGCATGAAAGGATCCGCGCATATCGCAATTGAAACCATGGCCCGCAGGGTAAAGGTTGATTTGCGCATGAGGACAAGCCGCAGAGATTTTTCTCACATCAACTATAGGAATATGAGTGTCCGTTTCCCCAAAATGCATGAGCAAGGGGATGGAGGGAACTTGCGCTAAATGACCCGCCACATTGGTTCCATAATAAATGACTGCTGCATCAATGGCCAGTTTGCTTGATGCCAACCACGCGAGCGTTCCACCCCAGCAAAATCCCATAACCGCAATTTTCAGTTTCTGCTTTAAACCCCACGCTACAACAGCCTCAATGTCTAAAAGAGCCCTCTCATCACCTATCTGCTCCTTGCGAGACCGGCCAACATCGATGTCTTCTGCGGTATAGCCCAATGACTGCTGCCCTTCAACTCTGTCGAAAAGGGCAGGTGAAATGGCCAACCAACCTTGTGCGGCCAATTGATTACACACCGATTCCATATGTTCATTGACGCCAAAAATTTCTTGTAAAACCACAACCATGCCAGCAGGAGGCGTTGACGGGTATTGAAGATACGCATTGAAGTGATGGCCATCAGCAGCCTGTAATTGAATCCAATCCATCAATGTGCAGCCAAACTTGGCGCTCCAGCTTTGGCTCTTTCCATACATTCAAATTCATGAACCTTTTCTGGTCGCAGTGTCCTATAGGGTGGCGCGACGCAACGGTCCTCGTCAACCAGTGTGATTCTGTCAATTTCCCTTAAATCATCTGGTGTAAAACGAATGGACAATGCTTTGATGTTCTCCCTCAAATGCTCAGGTTTGTCCGCACCCGCAATGACCGTGAAGGTGGCGGGCCTGGACAGCAGCCAAGCCAACGACATTTGCGCCAATGTCCATCCGCGATCTTGAGAAAATGCTTGCAACTTCTCTGCAACACTCCAATTTCGATCAGATTGCCATGCTTGGGTGTTTGGATTTTTATCTTGGCGGGTACCCGCAAGGATGGCCCCTCGTTTATGAACACCCGAAAGTAGCCCTGATGCAAGTGGAAAATAATGGGTCATTCCGATGCCGTATTTCACACAAAACGGCTCAAACCGCTTTTCAATGTCTCGGTACAACAAGTTGTAATGGTCTTGCGCAGAAATAAAATGAGAAAGGCTATTTTCCTTGGCGCAAAAGTAAGCTTCACAAAGCTCCCAAGCAAACATATTGGAAGCGCCTATGTACCGCACCTTTCCCGCTTTCACCAAATCGTCGAGTGCCCGAAGGGTTTCTTCTATCGGTGTTGAGTGATCTGGCCAGTGAAGCTGGTAAAGATCGATGTAATCAGTCTTCAATCGCTTGAGACTGGCTTCGCATGCATTGATGATGGCCATGCGAGAGGCACCCACATCGTTGGCACCATCTCCCATTCGATTACCGAACTTTGTCGCAATCAGCGCGCTGTCGCGTTTACTGCCCTTCAACGCGACGCCCAGAGCCTCCTCCGAGCGACCGATACCGTAACTGTTAGAGGTATCAAAGTAATTGATACCCAACGCCAAGGCCTGGTCCACCACTTGGTGAACCGCATCTTGGTTCACAAAACCACCAAAGGCAAAGCAACCGACGCCCATGGCGGAGGCCTTCAAACCCGATCGACCTACATTGCGGTAAGACATACCATGACTTTGCTCCTTAGGCATCAATCCAATGGCGGTCACACGTTGACTCATGTCTTGAGAATTCATTTTTATGCGTCCATTTTGATGCCAGCATCTTTGATCACAGGCGCCCAACGGGCGCGATCGGCCAACACCTTTTTATGAAATTCACCCGGGGTTCCACCCACAGGCACCAGGCCCATCTTGTGCAAAACCTCAACAACAGAAGCTGACGCAAGGGCCTCCGTCACGATAGCCGCATAATCGTTAGCAATGCTGGCAGGCGTTCCGGCTTTGGCATACAAACCAAAAGAGGTTACAGCCACGTAGCCGGGATAACCCAACTCCGTGAGTGTCGGTATTTCGGGGGCAAGAGGAGACCTTTTTTCACTGGCGTGGGCCAAAATTTTTAATTTGCCAGAGCGATGACTTTCCAAATAATCCGGAAGAATAGATCCACTCGCCGGTATCTGATTGCCCAACAGATCTGCCAGCAAAGGAGAGCCTCCTCGATAAGGGACGGAGATCAAAGGCAGGTTTAATTGCTTACCAAGTTGATGAATGACCAGTGCCCCCATACTGACGGGACTCGGCACACCGATAGAGCCGCGCTTGGGATCTCTCCTCACAGAATCAAAATATTCAGATAAGTTGTTGACACCCGACAAAGGGTTGACGGTAAATGCCATCGGTGCCGAAGCACACTCCACAACGGGCGCCAATTCCTTCTCGTAGTCAAAAGTGGGTTTGGTTGCAAACAACGGCAATAGTGATACTGCCGAATTCGGTGCCATCATCAGGTATGAGCCATCGGGGTCAAAATTTCGCAGATGCTGAATAGCGACAAGCCCGCCCGCACCGGATTTAGACTCCACGACAACCGTTCGCCCTAACTTGGCACGCATACGATCACCCAGAAGGCGCGCCAGCGTATCGGAGGACGTGCCAGGTGGTACGGTGAGAATAATTGTGAGGGGTTTGCTGCTTTGCCCCAGAACGATAGCAGGCGCCGCCAACGCAGTGGAAGCCATCCCGACAGAAGCCATAAAACGTCGTTTACTTAGATCGAACATGCCGTATCTCCTGATCACCATGAAGCCGAATGGCTCTGTGGTTCTGGTTGAAATTAAAAAACGTTTTCACATTTACTGCAACTGAAAAGAAAAAGGCCACCGTTAAACTCGGGTTAACTGCTAAAGGACAATTGCAATGAACCTTAGACAAATGGAAGTCTTCAGATCCGTCATGTTCTCCGGTGGGGTCAATAGCGCCGCCGAGTTACTGCATGTATCACCTCCGGCGATCAGTAAGGTACTTAGCCAAGCAGCAAAAACAAGTGGGCTTATTCTGTTTGAACGGGTCAAAGGGCGCTTGATTCCAACGCCAGAGGCTCATCAGCTTTATGAGGAAATCAATCGACTTTGGACAGGTGTAGAACGTGTTCGCGATTTGAACAACGAACTTGCAAGCGGTACCCATGCCACATTACGCCTCGTCTGCTCAGCAAGCCTAGCTCCCTACCTTGTTTCACGAACTGTTGCGAAACTGTACGAAAAATTTCCCCGTTTGCAATGCCGCGTGCAAGTTGTGTCTCCCGACATGATTAACACTACTTTGCTGGATCGAACTACCCACCTTGGCATCGCACTGGCGCCACACGAACACCCCAATTTAGCAACCATCAAAAGTTACCAATGTGGATTAGCCTGTGTGGTGCGTAGTGATCATAAGCTCGCCAGGAAAGCAATCATCAGCCCCAAGGATCTTATAGGTGAGCGGATTATCTATTCCCCTGAATCCACGCAATTTGGTCAGACGCTGCGGCGAGCCTTTGGCGAATTTGGATCCAAGATGCATAAAGATTTTGAATGCACAAGCTCAACAACCGCATGCTGGTTTGCGCAAGCAGGCGTGGGGGTTGCAGTCGTTGACCAACTCGCCATTGCAGGAGGACTGTTAGCTGGACTGGAAGTGCGGCCCTTTAAGTCTTTGGAAAAGTTGCAAGTCCGGTTAATTCGAAACCAGTTCAGGCCCATGTCTGTCGTGGAGTCGGCTTTCGTCCATTATTTCGACATGATTTGGTCTGAAGCTTTGAATTTTGAATGATTTCAAAAACAGATAGCCGCAGAAAGATATATATTGACCCCCTGTCCATCCCATTGAAAGTTCTGACCATGGCTATTTCTCGCCGGATTTTCATGACTGCAACAGCGACTTGCGTAGCCACACCGTCATGGAGTCAAAGTACGTCCAACTTTCCCAGCCGCCCTGTCAAGATTGTTCCTTTTGGAACTGCAGGTGGGCCAATTGATACCTTGGCACGCATCTATGGTGATAAATTACAGCAGCGCTGGGGGCAGTCTTTGGTGATTGAGACCCGACCTGGCGCCAGCGGCATCATTGCCGCCGATTACGTGGCAAAGGCCCCTGCTGACGGCTACACGGTGATGATGACCATGCCCCTGACACACGTTAATCAAGCCATTTTGCAAGCCAAACTGCCTTACGATCCCGTTAAAAGCTTCACACCCCTAAGCATGCTCGCCGTTGGTGGTCCCATGTTGGTGGCGCGAGCCAATGCGCCTTACAACAATCTCAAAGAGTTTGTGGAGTTTGCCAAGAAAAAAGGCAGCCTCACCTATGGCACTTGGGGCAATGGATCGTCAGCACATTTATTCGGTGAACTTTTAGCCCAACAAACTGGGACCAAAATGATCCACGCCGCCTACAAAGCAGAAGCCGCAGCGCACAGCGACTTGTTTGGAGATTTGCTTGATTTTGCGTGGTCCAACCCTTCTACGGCCCGCGTCCAAGTGCAAGGCGGGAAAATGAAGGTTCTAGCTGTCGCAGGAACACGCAGAGTTTCAACGATGCCCAATGTCCCGACATTTGCAGAGCAAGGCTTCAAAGGCTTTGATGTGGACAGCTGGATTGGCATGTACGCGCCTGCTAATTTGCCCCCTGAATTGCAAAACACTTGGGTCACCGCCTTGCGCGAAATCACGGCCATGCCTGACATTCAAGCGCGCTTGGTAAGTTATGGCTTTGAGCCTTTAGGCAACACACCTGCCCAGTTCATGGAGGTATTCAAAGCCGACTTCCCACGGGTTTCCGAATTGATCAAAGCCGCCGGTGTGACCGCGCCTTAAGACACTCATTATGAAAACATCTGCATTTCGCATGGACCCGACTCACATGGACACAGGCACAGCCTACGGACGCGCAGAACCCACATCCAAACTGGAGTTGGCTCAAGTCGGAAAAGGCACTCCAATGGGAGAGTTGATGCGTCGCTACTGGCATCCAATTGGTATGTGCAGTGATGCCAACAGCACGCCCCGCAAAGTGCGTGTTCTGGGTGAAGACCTGATTTTATTCCGCGACACTTCGGGTCGGCCCGGCTTGGTCTACCCGCATTGCGCCCACCGCGGTGCTTCATTGTTCTATGGCAAAGTAGAAGCGGAAGGCATTCGTTGCTGTTACCACGGATGGTTATTTGATGTCCAAGGCCACTGCAAAAATCAACCCTGCGAACCCGAGGGCGGCAAGGATCGCCACAATGTACGCCAACCTTGGTACCCCCTACAGGAACTTTACGGGCTGATCTGGGTCTACATGGGGCCCCCTGAAAAAAAACCAGTCTTGCCACGTTACGAATGCCTTGAAACCCTCGAGGAAGGTGAGTTTCTTGAAGCCAATGACCACAGCATCGGCGGGGGTGGCCCCCAAATCATTCCCTGCAATTGGCTGCAACATTACGAAAACTTGGTCGACCCTTTCCATGTGGTGATCTTGCATTCGTCTTTCAGTGGAACGCAATTTGTAGAGCAAATGGCCGTGATGCCCCAAGTGACATGGGACACTCAAGAATACAGTGTGCGGACCCTGTCATTGCGTCAACTTCCTGATGGAAAAACCCTGCGCAGAATCAGCGAAGCGGGACTGCCCACTTTGCGCGTCATTCCAAGTCCCCGCATTGGTCGGTATGGCATGGTCGAATCTCTTGGATGGGTGCTGCCCATAGACGACCATTCATTTCGGATTTACGTGGTCGGTCGTGTCAAGGAGGCAGGAGAATTGGTCAAAATGCGATCCCGATTGAATGGCAAACTATGGGAAGAACTGAGCGAACAAGAGCATCAACAGTTTCCAGGAGACTATGAAGCCATGGTCAGTCAGGGGCCTATCGCCAAACACTCTGAAGAGTACTTGGGAACCACTGACGAAGGCATTGCACAGCTCAGACGTTTGCTAAAAAAGCAATTGCAACGCATAGCAGACGGACTGGATCCAGCGGGCGTCAGTTTCGATTCAGACGCCAAGCCGGTGAAGTTTTCAGCGGGTAACTTTTTAGAGACAAATTCAAAAAATAGCGCCTGATCGAAGGTCAAGGCGATGGCATCACTTCCTGCAACAGCCAATTTTCAAATTCAATGATCTTTTGCGATTTTTCTTTTGTATCTGAAAAAGAAATGTAGTAACCGCCCTTTGTCGCCACGCTGAAATCAAATGGGGCGGCCAACAATCCACTGGCCAAGTCCTCTTGCACAAAAGCCATCAAACCCATCATCACGCCCAGTCCGTTGGCTGCTGCTTGGTAAGCTAAGGCCGCATTTTCAAACTTAAGCCCTTCGCGCCCATCGATAAAGTCAACCTTCGCTTCACGCAACCAGGTTGACCAATCATGGGGGCGATTCATTGAGCACAATCGATCATGAAACCGCAGATCATCGGGTTTGTTCAATGGTTTTTTGCCTTTCAAAAGTCCCGGAGAACACACAGGAATTAAGGTTTCCTCAAACAACAATTTAAATCCTGACTGCTCGGGGGGAACGGGTTCAGAGTGGATGCTGATGTCAATATCTTCAGTACGGTAATTCACACGCTGATGGGATGTCGTTATTTGGACTTCTGTATCAGGATAGCGGGCATGAAATCTTGCCAATCGCGGCATCAACCATCGAATGGCGAATGTAGGGGGCAACTTAATACGAAGAAGTCGATCTTCTTGCCTGGGCATCAACTGCCTTGTGCTGCGATCAATGCCATCAAAGATGTCACGCATGGCGACGAAATAAGTTTGTCCCTGAGCAGTCAATTCAATGCTATGCCGACCTCTGGCAAACAACTTCAAACCCAGCCAAGCTTCTAAATTTGCGATTTGACGACTGACGGCCCCTTGTGTCACAAACAGCTCCTCCGCCGCTTTGGTAAAGCTCAAAGAGCGAGACACGGCTTCGAAAGCACGCAGGGCGTTCAAGGGGGGAATTTTACGGGTCACAGCATTAAGGAATGATTTTTTCTCATTTCATTATGCGTTAATTTTGATTGCAACTTTATGCATTCTTGCAATAATGCATGAGACAAATACCACTGGAGACGAGAGATGAATAAACGGCATATCTTTGCAATCTTGGCCTTGCTCTGCATGTCAGCTGGCACTTCGGCGCAAACCAGCAGTAACTACCCGAATCAACCTATTCGGCTGATGGTACCGTGGCCCGCAGGCGGCGGCGTTGACACCACTGCCCGCATGATTGCTGAGCCATTGGGCAAACGCTTGGGTCAATCCATCGTCATTGAGAACAAGGGCGGCGCAGGCGGGAACATCGGGACCGAAATCGCAGCACGCGCAAAACCAGATGGCTACAACTTACTGATGGGCTCCATCACACCCAATGCGATCAATGTGCACCTTTACCCCAAGTTGCCCTTCGATTTGATCAAGGACTTCACGCCCATCACTTTCATTTCATCTTTGCCCATATTTTTGGTTGTTCCCGCCAATTCACCGATCAAATCGGTGGCAGATTTACTGACATTCGCTAAGGCCAACCCTGGCAAGGTGACTTACGGCTCAGCAGGCGTCGGATCCTCTCAACATTTGGCGGCGGTGCAATTTATGGGCGCCACAAAAATAGACATGTTGCACGTGCCCTATAAAGGCACCGCACCAGCAGAGGCCGACTTGATGGCCGGTCACATTTCAGTGATGTTCGACACCGCCACAGCCATCCCCTTCATCAACGGGGGCAAACTCAAGGCCTTGGGCGTGATGTCCAAAAAACGCAACCCTGCACTGCCCAATGTACCGACGTTGGATGAAGCTGGCTTAAACGATCTGTATGCGTCATCCTGGTACGGACTCATGGGGCCAGCAGGAATGCCTGCAGGCATTGTGAACAAACTCAATGCGGAATTGAATGATGCGCTGCATTCCCCTGAAGTACAAAAACGCATGTACGACTTGGGTGCAGAAATCGGCGGCGGAACACCCGCAGAATTTGCCAACTTCATTCAATCTGAAATTGCTCGTTATGCCGACATCGTCAAACGGTCTGGCGCTAAATTCGAGTAAAAGCCATGCAGCAAACCCAATCCAAGGCACAAGTCCAGACCTTGTTTGAAAAAATATGGCAGACCCATGTGGTGATGCAGCGCGACGACGGGGCCTGCCTGATGTATGTCGATCGACATTTGATACAGGATGGATCAGCCCCAGCATTTGAAATGCTCCACCAACGTCAGCTCAAGACACGCGTACCTTCCAAGGCATTTGGAACCCCAGACCATTACATCCCGACGCTCGGAAGGGACCTAACGACGATCCAAGACCCTGAAAAAAGAGCCATGGCGCAGGCCTTGGAAGACGATTGCGAAAGC
Organism: Comamonadaceae bacterium; assembly: GCA_947373105.1. Lineage (GTDB taxonomy): Bacteria > Pseudomonadota > Gammaproteobacteria > Burkholderiales > Burkholderiaceae_C > Limnohabitans_A. Next base: position 54,034 of record CANBWK010000003.1, read on the forward strand.
CACGATATTCCTTTTTTTGGACTTCAGGATGCCAGGCAAGGCATCATTCACGTGATCGCACCCGAGCAGGGTCTTAGCCAGCCGGGTCAGCTGCTGGTTTGCGGCGACAGTCATACCGCCACACATGGCGCATTTGGCGCCCTCGCCTTCGGCATTGGCGCCTCTGAAGTTGCACATGTTCTTGCGACACAAACGGTCTGGCAAAGAAAACCTTTAACGCTGCGCATCAACATCGAAGGCAAATTAGGGAAAGGCGTCACAGCCAAAGACATCATCCTCGCCATCATCGGCAAGATCGGTGCAGCGGGAGCCGTGGGGCATGTCATCGAATACACAGGTGAGACCATTCGCCATCTGTCAATGCAGGAACGCATGACCGTGTGCAATATGTCCATAGAAGCGGGTGGGCGTGCGGGCATGATCGCCCCCGATTCAAAAACGATTGAATGGCTTAAGGACAAGCCCTATGCGCCAGCAGGCCCCGACTGGGATTTGGCATTGAAAAAATGGCGCGGTCTTTTCAGTGATCCTGACGCTGTTTTCGACAAAGTGGTTGAAATGCGGGCAGAGGAAATTTCTCCCATGGTGACATGGGGTAATAGTCCAGAAGATGTATTGCCGATCACTGGCGCTGTCCCGTTTCCGGCTGATGCCTCAAGCGCTCTCAAACGCCAAGCCATAGAAAATACGCAGTTGTATATGAACCTGACTCCAGGTCAAAAACTAACTGAGATCGCAATTGACCACGTGTTCATTGGCTCTTGCACCAATGGCCGGATAGAAGATCTTCGGTCAGCCGCCGCCGTAGCAAAAAACCGCCATGTGGCCAAGGGCGTGCAAGCATGGGTGGTACCCGGCTCAGGGTTGGTTAAAAGGCAAGCCGAACAAGAGGGGTTGCATCAGGTGTTTATAAACGCAGGATTTCAATGGCGAGAACCTGGTTGCTCAATGTGCCTTGGCACCAATGGCGACCAAGTGCTGGCCGGACAGCGATGTGCGTCGACATCCAATCGTAACTTTGTGGGACGCCAAGGACCTGGCTCAAGAACGCACCTGATGAGCCCCGCGATGGCCGCTGCAGCCGCAGTGACCGGTCGATTAACCGATGTGCGCGATCTGATTTGAGATGTACATTATGGAAAAATTCAAAACGCTTCAAAGTGTGATGATGCCCTTGGACAAGGTCAACATTGACACCGATCAAATTTTGCCTGCCAGGTATCTCCAAAAACCCCGAGCCAACAACTTTGGGGAGTATTTGTTCAAAGATGTTCGTCACGACAGCAATGGGGCACTCAAACCGGAATTTGTGCTCAATCAAGCCCAATACGTCAATGCCAAAATCATGCTTGCCAAGGATAATTTTGGATGTGGCTCATCACGCGAGCATGCGGTATGGGCTATTTATGACGCAGGCTTTAGAGCCGTGATTGCACCTAGTTTTGGGGATATTTTTTTCAACAATGCCCTCAAAAATGGACTGCTTCCGATCCGACTTAGCACATCCAATGTTGTCACACTGTTCAACTTAACCCAACAAAATTCTGCATCTCGGGTTGTCATAGATCTGGCTGCGCAAACTGTGTTGGCCAGCCCTGATTTCAGCGCTTCCTTTGAGATCGATTCATTCTCCAAGCAATGCTTTCTGGAGGGACTTGATGAATTGGGCTACACACTGAGTCTGCTTCCCCAAATTGAAGCTTTTGAAAAAACGCTGATTTCCTAATTTGTTAACTTATCAAAAATCAACACCATGAAAATTGCAGTCATGCCCGGCGACGGAATCGGACAAGAAGTCACAGACCAAGCCGTCAAGGTCCTCAAGGCGGTGGTCGGAAACCATCCGATGGAGTTGGTCTACGCCCCTGTGGGTCAAGCAGGTGTCGATGCAGCAGGTGATCCATTGCCTCTGCAAACCCGTGAAATTGCCGACAAAGCTGAAGCCATTTTGTTTGGCTCTGCTGGGGTGCCCGGAGATGAAGCCATTGAGTACAACATGCGACCTGGGGCCAGTTTATTGAGGCTGAGAAAGCAGCTCAATCTCTTTGCTAATTTTCGTCCTGCGTTCTTATTTCCAGAACTGATTGGGGCGTCCACCCTTAAACCAGAAGTGGTAGAGGGTTTGGACATCATGATCTTGAGAGAACTCACAGGCGATATCTATTTTGGCGAGCCAAGAGGCGTTCATACCTTACCCAACGGCGAAAGAGAGGCTTTCAACACCATGCGGTACAGCGAATCAGAAATTCGCAGGATAGGCCATGTGGCATTTCAAACGGCCCGCTTGCGTCACCACAAGGTGTGCTCCGTGGACAAGGCCAATGTATTGGAAACCATGCAATTGTGGCGCGAAGTCATGACCGAGGTGGGTCGCGAATACCCGGACGTGGAACTCAGCCACCTTTTTGTAGATGCGGCCGCCATGCAACTGATGCGCGCACCCAAGCAATTTGATGTGATGGTCACAGGTAATATTTTTGGCGACATTCTCTCGGATGCAGCGGCCATGCTGACCGGCTCGATTGGCATGTTGCCTTCGGCATCTCTATCAACAGGGAACAAAGGGCTTTACGAACCGGTCCATGGCACAGCCCCTGATATTGCAGGTCAGAATTTGGCCAATCCACTGGCTTCCATTCTGTCCATGGCCATGATGCTGCGCCTGAGCTTTCACCAGCCTGAATTGGCCCTCAAAGTCGAACGCGCAGTTCAACATGTTCTGGCTGATGGCCTGAGAACAGGGGATATTTACCAGCCTGGATGCGAACAAGTCGGCACCCGGGAAATGGGAAATGCTGTTGTGAAGGCGCTCGCGCGATTGCCTAGATAAAGCCCAGACGAAGACATTAGGGATTACCTTATATAGAGATGTCAATAAATGAATCATCATGATAAAACATGAAGACGCATGAACTTTTTGACATTCAAGATCAGGTAGTGGCCATCACTGGTGCCGCCAGCGGGATTGGGCTGGCCTACGCAGAAGTCATGGCAGTGAATGGCGCGAAGGTCAACTTGATTGATGTTGACGAGAAGGCACTGCTTGAAGCCGTGCTGTGGCTCCAAGAAAAAGGGGCGAATGTACATGGTGAATTAGCGGATGTAACGGAGTCGAGCACCTTGCAAAAGGCCTTCAACTCCATCATGGAACGCCATGGGAAGCTGGATATTGTTTTTGCCAACGCGGGCATTAGCGGTGGCCCGGGGTTTCTTAAAGGCAATGGAGAACGCAATCCTGCAGGGGAAGTTGAGAATCTCTCCCTTGATGTCTGGGAAAAGGTTTTTGCGACCAATGTCACTTCCATCTTGCGTACGTTGCAAATAGTTGCTCCACATATGAAACGACAGGGCCACGGTCGCGTAATCGTCACCAGTTCGATTTCAGCCTCAATGCCGGAGTCATTGGTCAGCTCTATTTATGCCATCTCTAAAGGAACCGTAGGCCATATGGTTCGGCAATATGCGTTCGAGCTTGCAAAGTACAACATTCTTGTCAATGCCATCGCACCAGGACCGGTTGTGACAAACATTGGCGGTGGACGCCTGAAATTTGAGGAGTCGCGCAAGCCTTTTGAAGAATCTGCGCCACTGGGCAAAATAGCCCGCACGTCAGACCTTCAGGGGGCCGCTTTGTTTTTGGCATCTGCTGCTTCAAGTATGGTGACAGGTACACAAATCGTGATCGATGGCGGTAGAACACTTGGCAAAGCGAATTAAGGGATGACGGATCTTGCTTCACCAATCACCCCCTTGGCACGTGATTCACTTGCTCTTTTGGTGACCAGTCTCGCAGCTCGTTTAAACCGAGGCGCGACAGCTTATTACCAGCAGCACTTCGGCATTGGGATGGCTGAATTCCGGATTGTTCTTGCACTGGGACAGGAAAATGGACTGAATATCGGTGCCCTTGCTACGGTTGCAGAAGTAGACAAAGCAGCGGCCAGTCGAGGGTTACGCACACTTGAACAACGTGGACTGGTTGAGCTGTTGCAGACCAGCTCTCGTGGGCGTGCGGCAATTGCTCAACTGACCATCCAAGGGCGGTCATTTGAATTTGATATTCGTAAGTCTGCCCAGCGCCGAGAGAACAAATTAACCGTCGTGTTCAGCGCAACTGAACTTGAATTCGCCAATGATTTTCTTTATAAATTAACAGGTCAAGTTGCCATCATGAACAAGACCATTGCCGGTGAACATCCGTGTTGATTTGGAATCCTCCAAGCCACGGTCTTTTTTGAACTACGTCAGGAGATCATCATGAAAAATATGTCATTTAAGCGCCGAGCCCTGCTCTGCTTGACCGTTGCAAGCTCGATGTTCTTGGGACACGCAATGGCACAAACTAAGCCATTGATTACTGTCAACGCTGGCTTTGTTCCTGTGACAGATGTCGCTGCGCTGTATCTGGGAGAGGAAGTTGGCATTTTCAAAAAACATGGATTAACACTCAAAGCCAACATCGCCTCAACAGGTGCAGTGCCTGCGGTCATGAGTGGTGAATATCATTTTGGTTTCACAGCTTTGGTGAACGTATTACAAGCGCGGGATAAAGGCCTTCCCTTGAAGATCATTGCTGCGGGCTCCAGTTCAACGGGTGTCGCAGGAGCGGATGTCACAATGATTCATGCCAGCCCCAAAAGCGGCATCAAGTCAGCCAAGGACCTTGAAGGCAAAACGGCCAGCGTCAATGCGCTGAACGGTTTGCTTCAGATGCTAGGAAAGGCCGCTGTGAAAGCTGATGGGGGCGACCCCAGCAAGGTTCGGTTTATTGAGCTAGGTTTTGCGGAAGCGCTTGCCGCATTGCAGGCAGGTAAAATCGATGCCATGGTTGGCGCGGAACCCTTCGGGACAGCAGCTATCGCTGCGGGACTGCCACCCATAGCATCGCCTTACCAAGCCATGACATCCAAAAGCCTCATGACTTCTACATACTTCACAAGCGAACAACAAATCAAGGCCAATCCAGAATTATTCAAAGATTTGAGAGCGGCCATCAATGAGTCACTGGAATATGCGCAGAAGAACCCGGATGCAATCCGCAAACAATTGCCCAAGTTCACAAAATTAGGACCTGATGTCGCGGCCAAACTAATATTGCCAAGTTACCTTTCAGCCATTCCACGCGAATCCGTAGAAATGTTCTCCAAAACAGGCCAAGAATTTGGCATGTTGACCAAGCCCGCAGTGTATGACGACGTTGTTTGGAATGGACAGAAATAAAACATGCTCACAGGCTTTGTTGAGAGGCTTGGCGGACTCTTAGGGATTCTCTTGCTTGCAAGCGTTTGGGAGCTCGCTCCCCGCATTGGATTGATCAACCGTGATTTTTTTCCGCCACTGATCATCGTTTTATCCAAACTGCTTGAAATGATTGCAACGCAAGAGTTTTGGGCCTACTGTCTCAGCACATTACGCACCTGGTCCTTGGGGTTGGTCATTGCCTCTGTGTCAGGTGTAATTGTGGGCTTGTTCATTGGTTTGACGCCTGGTGCCCGAAAGTACACCCACTCAACGATTGAGTTCCTGCGTCCTATTCCTTCGGTGGCCCTTATTCCTGGGGTTATATTGCTCTTTGGCTCACGCTATCAATCAGGCGTTGTGCTGATCACATACGCAGCTTTTTGGCAAGTTCTTTTGCAAATGCTGTACGGACTTAATGATATTGATACCGTAGCACGCGATACAGCACGCTCATTTCGCTTTAGTCGCTGGGGTTTTATAAGGCATGTGGCGTGGCCGACATTGTTGCCCTTTCTTTTTACCGGAATGCGATTGGCAGCCGCCATGGCGCTTGTACTTGCGGTAACCGCCGAAATGGTGATTGGCAGTCATGGGCTGGGCCGAGGCATCGTCGTGGCTCAAACCTCCAATGCAACCGCAGAAGCTTACGCCCTGGTTTTGGTGGCTGGCTTGATGGGAGTGGCCATCAACTTGGCGGCCCGTGTGATCGAAACCAAGATACTCAGTTGGCACCCTAGCGTTCGGGTAATGAAGGCCCCGCAATGATCAAATTCTTCATGCGCAAACTTTTAATTGAACTGACACTGCCCGTGATCTTGTTCACAGCACTTTACATGCTGAGTTCGAGCTCGAAGAATTTTTATTTCCCCCCACTTTCAACCGTCCTAAAGCAATTTGACGCCTTGTGGCTTGGCCCACGATTTTTTGCCGACGTACTTCCAAGTCTTCGTCGCTTGATGGTGGGGTACTTATTTTCATGCGTTGCAGGCATCGGTTTAGGTATTCCTATTGGTATTTATCCCACTTTGCGCCGTGCAGTGGAACCGATGTTGGAGTTCTTCCGTGCTATTCCTCCAGTTGCCATGATCCCGCTGCTGATTGTCAGCATGGGATTTGGCGACAGCATGAAGATAACCATCATTGCGGCTGGTGCAATCTGGCCCATACTCCTCAATACCGTGGAAGGCGTTAAGGCCGCCGACTCGGTGCTTGACGACACTTGTCGCGTCTACAAAATAAGTGGTTTTGCGCGTTTAAGGCACTTTTTAATTCCCGGCGCGTCGCCTCAAATTATCGTGGGCATGCGACTGGGTTTGTCAATTGGCATCGTATTGATGGTCATTAGCGAAATGTTTGCAGCATTCGATGGATTGGGAGCTGCGATCATTTATTTTCAGCGAAGTTATGAAATTCCTTCCATGTGGAGCGGCGTTTTAATGCTTGGGATTTTTGGATTTACCCTCTCCATTGTGTTCATACAGTTCGAACGCCAAGTACTCAAGTGGTACTACGGCATGCGCGAGCTTGACCGGAAAAATTAAATCATGGCACATGAAATGGCATTGGTTTCAGTCAATCACCTCAATAAAGTTTTTGAGTCCAAGGAAAGGCGTGTTGAAGCGATCGGTGATTTGAGTTTCGACGTGCTTCAAGGGGACTTCACCTGCATTGTCGGTCCATCCGGTGCGGGTAAAACAACCCTTTTGAAATGCTTAGCTGGACTGCTAGCTCCAACCCGCGGAACCGTCTTGGTAAACGGACACGAAGTCACCTCCCCCCCTGAAGAAATGGCCGTCGTTTTTCAGGAATACGGACGCAGTCTGTTCCCTTGGAAAACAGTACGACAAAATGTCGAGTTGCCACTTCGCGAGCGCAAACTCCCTAAAGCACAAATCACCCGATTAACTGATAACGCGCTGGAAGCTGTTGCGCTACATGGTGTCGAAGACTCTTATCCCTGGCAACTTTCAGGTGGCATGCAGCAGCGTGTTGCCATTGCTCGTGCTGTAGCCTATCAATCCAAAGTCATGGTGCTGGACGAGCCCTTTGCGGCCGTAGATGCCCAGACCCGGGCTGACTTAGAGGACCTCATGCTTCGCTTGTGGTCAGAGCTAGGGCTGACTGTTATTTTTGTTACGCACGATATCGATGAAGCTGTTTACTTAGGTCAACGCGTATTGGTTCTTTCAGCGTCACCCACAAAAATATTGGATGACGTGCGCATTGATATTCCGGGTCCACGAACACAGGCACTGACACGGATTGAACCTCAATTTTCCGAATTGCGAACCCGGGTCTATGCCGGCATTCAGCGGGCAAAGTCAGGCTCATAGGCGTCATCAAGAATTGGGGATTGATGCTCTAAACATCGATTGCGCCATGGGCCAGTAAAGGACGCACCCCGCCGAGAAGCCATTGCATCAATGCCTTGACCGGAAGAATCTCATGACCAAAGGGCAAAATGCCGGCGCCTCTGAAAAACAAGCCTTTGTCCAATTCACCCTTCAAGGCGTGAGCCAATTGTTTGTCAATACAAAATTGTCCTACCCCAGCATTGCCGTCACGCAAGCCGCAATGCTTCAAACAATCAAATGACATCGTGCATTTATTTTTGATGTGTGCCACTTGCTTTAACTTGTCTTCAAGTCGCAGGTATTTCTTCAACCAAGGAGTCAGCACTGCGCGTGCTGGCAAACCAGCCACACTGATAAATTCAACCAAATCCGAGGGCTTGGCTTTTGCTAAAACTTGCTTAAAGCCCATCGCCGCATCACACTCTTGCGTGGTTGCAAACGCTGTACCCAATTGGACAGCAGTAACGCCTAAATTTTGTAGCTTTTGAATATCTTCCATGCAATGAATTCCGCCGGCAGCAATCAGTGGAATTTGACCTTCTATGCCCATGGTTCGGAAAAATTCAAGAATTTGAGGCACAGCAACATCAAAATTAAATCGTTCGTCGTGCAAGTCCTCTAATTTGGCAGCGCCTAAGTGCCCCCCCGCCAAACCCGGATGCTCCAACACAATTGCATCTGGCAAACGGCCTTTCTTTTCCCATTTTTTGACCACCAGTTGAACACCTCTTGCATCCGACAAAATAGGAATCAAAGCAACACCAAAATTTTTGACCACCAAGTCGGGCAAGTCCAAGGGCAGGCCAGCGCCAACCACCACGGCATCGGCACCACTGGTCACAGATTGAGAAACATAGGCCTCATAACTTGTCAATGCTTTCATGATGTTGACAGCCACCAGTCCATGGCCAGAAGCGATATCTTTGGCTTTTTGAATTTCTCTGTCCAATGCAACCAAATTGGCGGCGTTGATGCGATCCCCCGCATCAAGCTCTTTATCTAGATGACCCGTCTGCGCCATCAAATCGGGGTGCAGTCGACGCAAATCAACGGAAGAAATGGTACCGACCGCCCCCAATCCAGCCACAGCGCCCGCCAATCCTCCGGCTGAAACGCCAACACCCATCCCACCCTGAACAACAGGAAGCAGCTCTTTACCCGCAAGCCTCCAAGTCTTGAGACCAGACTGCTTCGAAAGTTGTGTCAACTCATCGACAATGGAATATCCCGCATGCATAAGCAAATCCTCTGAAACAACAGAGAATGCTAAGCCAAACTCAAGCGTGGGGGCTTAACCCAGATCAGGGAATGGGCAGTAAACGCTGGGAAAATGAGCGATCAAAAATTCCTTCGGCAATCCGGTTCTTCAGAATTTCAATCGATCCCCCCGCAATCATCCAACCCCGTGTTCGGCGCACGCAATACTCCACCAAGCATTCCTGGCTGAAACCAGTCCCACCCATGATCTGCATGGCTTCGTTGGCCACTTCCCAACCGGCCACATTGCAAGCGAGTTTGGCCATCGCGGTACTTTGCGCTGAAGGCAAACCATGCTCGCCCTCGAGCGCGGCGCGGTACAACAGCAATTGGGCCTGTTCAAGCTTCATGAACATGTCGGCAAACTTCCATTGCAGGCCTTGGAATTCACACAGTTCACGGCCAAATTGCTTGCGGACCATTGCATGTTCGCGCGCCACATTGAAAGCATGACGCCCCAAAGCCAAGGCTCTTGAGGCATTGCCCAAACGCTCCACGTTGAAACCTGAGATTTGTTTTTTAAAACCTCCGGGGCCCAACAAAAGGTTTTCGATCGGAATGCGGCATTCATCAAAAAACAGCGGCGACCACCTTTCGCCATTCATGAAATTAGAAGGTTCCCCGACTTGAAATCCCGGAGTTCCTTTCTCAATCAAAACAGATCCAATTCCGCCCACACCGGGGCCAAAACGAACATAGATCAAGAAAAGTTCGGCATCCGGACTGTGTGTTGAAAAGACCTTGCTTCCATTGATGACGTAATGGTCTCCGTCGCGCCTTGCACTGGTTTTGAGTTCGGTGACCGCTGAGCCGGCATCGGGTTCACTCATGCCCAAAGAAATCAATTTTTGACCTGCTAGGATGTTTGGCAAAAAACGGGCTTTTTGCTCGGGTGTGGCGTATTCGACAAAAGTACGAACAGGCCCGAAGTTGCCCGCCTGAACAATGTCAGCGCTTTTAGGGCAAACCAAGGCCACTTGCTGAATAGCCAACACTGCGTGCATCAGAGTGCCTCCTTGGCCGCCATCGTTTTCTGAAAAGGCAATTCCCAGTAAACCTTGCTCAGCCAGCGAGGCCGCAGTGCCCCAAGGGTATTGGGAGTCATGCGCTCTTGCTAAAGCGCCGTCTTTGAGTTTGGCTTGTGCAAAACGCGCAACCGATTCGGCAAATGCAGTGTGTTCTTCGTTGAGTGCGAAATCCATAGAGTGTCTGTCCAAGTTTAAAAACCACAAATCATCATGCCTGTAAATGACAGCATGCACTGTTGCCTACGTGGCAGCTTATTGATGATGTATGTTGTAAGGTCACAGTCTCGTCTGGAATCTTATGACCATTGCACAAATTTTTGCCGAATTCGGCGCAAAGTTGCGTCCCCAAGACTTGTCGCCCGAAGTGATTCATCACGCCAAAAGGGCTGTTGTGGATTGGTACGCCGCTTGGCTGCCTGGCGCCATCGAACCTCCAGCAACATTGCTGGAAATAGCCATGGGCGATGACCTGGACAGGGGTGCCGCCCGATTGGCACTAGGCCGCTTGTCAACGCCCCGAACAGCGGCATTGATCAACGCAACGGCCGCGCACACGGTCGAGGTCGACGACATTTACCGTGAAGCGATTTACCACCCAGGTGCCCCGACCATTGCAGCGGCGCTGGCCATTGGACAGTCACAAGGCGCATCGGGTCTGGCGTTTTTGACTGCCGTGGTGGCGGGGTATGAAATTTCCACACGGATTGGCGCCACCATGGGACGCGATCATTACCGCTATTGGCACAACACGGGAACCGTAGGCACTTTTGGTGCGGCGGCGGCTGCCTCTAAGCTTTTGAAGCTTGACGCAAACCAATACACGCACGCGCTGTGCACAGGGGCTACATTTGCCGCCGGACTGCAGCAAGCCTTTCGCATGGACTCCATGTCCAAGCCTCTTCATGCCGGCCATGCGGCGCAGGCCGGCGTGCTGGCCGCACAATCTGCAGCGGCAGGGGTGACGGGTTCACTGGATGTGATTGATGGGGAAGCTGGATTTGGCCAAGCCATGGGATCAGGTCCGGAATGGGAAAAATCCACCCTCACCTTGGGGGAAATTTTTCATATCAACAGCATGACCTTCAAGAACCATGCTTGCTGCGGTCATACCTTTGCACCCATCGATGGCGCCCTGGCTCTGCAAAAACAAATGGACATCCAGACCCACGAAATCCGACGCATCCACATAACCACCTACCGCCCCGCCCTGGATGTCGCGGGCAACTTCGAACCTGTCACCGCCGCCCAAGCGCGATTCAGCATTCCGTATGTAGTCGCCACAGCTTTGCTGTATGGCAGCGTTCGCTTAGCCGCTTTCACTTCTCATCGATTGGCCGACCCAGCCATTCGGGAGTTGATGACGAAAATCGAACTGACCGTCGATCCCGTGTTGGATGCCGCGTTTCCAGGTCAGCGTGCGTCCCATGTGCGGTTTGAGTTGAAAGACGGTCAATCGGCATCGTTCTTTCAGCCGACCCGAAAAGGTGATCCCGAGGCCCCTTTGACCGATAAAGACTTGAGTGACAAATTCATGGAGTTGGTCTCTCCCGTATTGGGCCAACCACACGCGGCCAGTCTGCTGAAAAAGCTTTGGCACCTCGAAGATTGCATGAATGTGGCAAGTCTTTGAGAGGACAATAAAATGAATTCCAAAGTATCCACCCCCCCCCTTCGCCCTCAAGGGTAATCCCCACAAGTCTGTGAGTAAGTGTCACAAGTCTTTATCTCTTCTTTGACATAAACTTCTGCAACTTTAAAAGACGGAGCAATTCAACGATGTCGATGGTTCAGCTGGCGCTCAAGCGACCCTACACGTTCATCGTGATGGCAATCCTCATTGTTCTAGGCACACCTTTTGTGCTCAAGAACATGGCGACGGACATCTTTCCGGAAATCAATATTCCGGTCATCAGCATCATCTGGAACTACAACGGACTGCCAGCGCAGGAAATGGGCCAAAGGATTGCCGGTCAAACCGAGCGCGGTTTGACAACCGTCGTTAGTGATATCGAACACATCGAATCCACCTCGTTGGCCAGTGTGACGGTGGTGAAGGTGTTCTTCCAACCTGGCGTCAACATTCAGACCGCCATTGCCCAAGTTGTGGCTTCGGTGCAAACCCAAGTGCGCCAATTGCCCCCCGGCATCACACCGCCTTTGGTGATCAAGTATTCAGCGTCGAGCATTCCGGTGATGCAATTGGCATTGTCGAGCCCGACCCTACCCGAAAATGCCTTGTTCGATGTGGCCGTGAATGGACTTCGTCCCCAATTGATCACCGTGCCCGGCGTGGCCTCCCCCTTTCCTTACGGCGGCAAGGTGCGTGTGATTTCGGTGGACCTGGATACCGAGGCCTTACAGGCACGCGGCTTGTCGCCCGCCGATGTCGTCAACGCGGTCAACACCCAGAATTTGATCTTGCCCTCAGGCACTGTGAAGCTCGGCGAAACCGAATACACCGTGCGCATGAACGGCTCACCCGGTGTCCTGTCGGGCTTGAATGACCTGCCTGTTCGCACCACCAACAGCATCACCACCTACCTCAAAGATGTGGCCTTCGTGCGTGACGGCTTTCAACCACAGACCAACGTGGTGCGCCAGGACGGTGTGCGCGGCGTGATGATCTCGGTGCTCAAAAACGGTGGCGCCTCCACTTTGGACATCGTCTCTAACGTCAAGGCACTGCTGCCCAAAGCGGTCCAATCCCTGCCGCCGGATGTGAAAGTAGCACCCTTGTTTGACCAATCGGTCTTTGTGCTGGCCGCCATCGAAGGTGTGGTCACCGAGGCCTTGATCGCCGCTGTACTGACCGCCATGATGGTCTTGCTGTTCTTAGGCAACTGGCGCAGCACTTT
>CANBWK010000004.1 GCA_947373105.1 Comamonadaceae bacterium
GTGCTGGCGCAGCACACATGGGTGGCTGCAGGCATGGGGGCTGCATCCGCAGGCACCGTGGCGCTGGAGCCACTCACATGGCTGGGCACGCAAACGGTTTCGCCTTCGCCCAAGCTGATGAAGGCTTTGCCCGATTTGTTGCGCGAGACCATGTTCTCTACTGAGGCCAAGAAGCCGTAGCCACCTGAGCCGCTGAGCAGCAGCGTGGCGTTGGCTGGGCCGGCAAAATAATGCGCTAATTGGGTACCCGTTTCCAGTTCGATCAGCGTCGTCACCGGTTGGCCATCACCGCGTGCGCCAGGCAACGAAGCCACGGGCATGGAGTAGATGCGGCCCGATCCGTTTTTGGCCGTGCCAAAGGCCAACAAGGTGTCAACGGTGCGGCATTCAAAAGTGCCGTAGAGCCCATCGCCTGCTTTGAAGGCAAAGCTGGTGGCGTCATGGCCATGACCGGAGCGCGCGCGCACCCAGCCTTTCTCGGAAATGACGACTGTCACCGGTTCGTCCACCACCTTGACCTCGGCCACGGCTTTTTTCTCTTCTTGGATCAGCGTGCGGCGTGGATCGGCAAAGGTTTTGGCGTCCGCCTCGATCTCTTTGACCATCAGGCGGCGCAGCGCGGCCGGGCTGTTCAGAATTTCTTCCAATTTACCTTGCTCTTGCCGTAACTCAGACAGCTCTTGCTCGATCTTGATGGCTTCCAGCCTCGCCAGTTGGCGCAGGCGAATTTCCAAAATGTCTTCGGCCTGGCGGTCACTCAAACTGAAGGCCTCGATCAACGCCGGTTTGGGCTCGTCGCTGTGGCGGATGATGCGAATCACCTCGTCAATGTTGAGCAGCACCAACTGCCGGCCTTCCAGAATATGGATGCGGTCCAGCACTTTGTTCAAGCGGTGCTGGCTGCGGCGGGTGATGGTGGTTTGGCGGAAGCTGATCCACTCCACGATCATTTGACGCAGCGACTTTTGGATGGGCTTGCCGTCGATGCCGACCGAAGTCATGTTGATCGGCGATGAGGTTTCCAGGCTGGTGTGGGCCAGCAGCGCGGTGATGAGTTCTTGCTGCTCAATGCGGCTTGTCTTGGGTTCAAACACCAGGCGCACTGCGGCGTCTTTGCTGGACTCGTCGCGCACCACGTCGAGCACATTCAAGATGCTGGCCTTGAGTTGCATTTGGTCGGTGCTGAGCGCTTTTTTACCGGCTTTGACCTTGGGGTTGGTCAGCTCTTCGATCTCTTCGAGCACGCGCTGCGAGCTCACGCCCTGCGGCAACTCGGTGACCACCAACTGCCATTGGCCACGGGCCAACTCTTCGATCTTCCAGCGCGCGCGCACTTTGAGTGAGCCACGTCCGGTGCGGTAGGCGTCAGCAATATCGCTGGCGGGGCTGATGATCTGGCCGCCGCCAGGAAAATCGGGACCAGGAATCAGAGACAGCAAGTCGGCGTCGTTGAGCTTGTCGTTTTTGATCAACGCCACGCAAGCGTCTGCCACTTCACGCAGGTTGTGGCTGGGGATCTCGGTGGCCAAGCCCACGGCGATGCCGCTGGCGCCATTGAGCAAAGTGAACGGCAAACGCGCCGGCAACTGGCGTGGCTCTTCGGTGGAGCCGTCGTAGTTGGGAATGAAGTCCACCGTACCCATGTCGATCTCGTCGAGCAAGAGGCTGGTGATGCGCGACAAACGTGCTTCGGTGTAACGCATGGCGGCGGCGCCGTCGCCATCGCGTGAACCAAAATTACCCTGGCCGTCGATCAGCGGGTAGCGCTGCGAAAAATCTTGCGCCATGCGCACCAAAGCGTCGTAGGCGGCGGTGTCACCGTGCGGATGGTAGCGGCCCAGCACATCACCCACCACGCGGGCACTTTTGACCGGCTTGGCGGCGGTGTTGTTGTTGGGGCCGCTGTAGGACAAGCCCATGCGGTCCATCGAATACAAAATGCGGCGCTGCACGGGTTTCTGGCCATCGCACACATCGGGCAAGGCGCGGCCTTTGACTACAGACAGCGCATATTCGAGGTAGGCGCGCTGGGCATAAGCGCCGAGGTGGTCGCCTTCAGGAGAGGCTGCGGGTTCAGGGGTCAACAGGTCTGTGGTCATGTCAGGTGTTTTGTAGGTCGGAGCTTGAGCTCCGACGTGGGGTGCGCACACATTTTTCGGAGCTGAAGCTCCGACCTACAAGAGGATCAAACGTCAATTTCAATCGAGTCACCGTGCAGTTCCATCAGCTCACGGCGGGCAGCGGCTTCGCCTTTGCCCATCAGTTGCATCATCAGGTTTTCTGTGGCGGCGTTGTCCAGCGGTCCCAACTCAATGGGCAACAGACGGCGGGTGTCGGGGTTGAGCGTGGTGTCCCACAGTTGTTCGGCACTCATCTCGCCCAGGCCCTTGAAGCGGCTGATGCTCCAGCCGTTTTCTTTGACGCCGTCTTTGCGCAATTTGTCGAGGATGGCCGTCAGCTCACCTTCGTCCAACGCATAGGCTTTGGATGCGGGTTTTTTGCCGCGTGCGGGTGCGTCAACGCGATACAAGGGGGGCCGTGCCACAAACAGATGGCCGGTTTCAATGAGCTTGGGAAAATGACGGAAGAACAAGGTCAGCAGCAACACCTGAATGTGTGAGCCATCCACGTCCGCGTCACTCAAGATGCAGACCTTGCCATAGCGCAGATTGCTCATGTCAGGGTTGTCGTTCGGGCCGTGCGGGTCGACACCAATCGCCACGGAAATATCGTGGATTTCGTTGTTGGCAAACAAGCGGTCGCGGTCGACTTCCCAGGTGTTGAGCACCTTGCCGCGCAGGGGCAAGATGGCTTGGCATTCTTTGTTGCGTCCCATTTTGGCACTGCCGCCTGCCGAGTCGCCCTCGACCAGAAACACTTCGTTATCGGCAATGTCTTTGCTTTCGCAATCGGTCAGTTTGCCGGGCAACACAGCCACACCGGAGCTCTTTCGCTTTTCGACTTTCTGGCCGGCTTTTTGGCGAGTTTGTGCGGCTTTGATGGCCAGATCGGCCAGTTTTTTGCCGTAGTCCACATGTTCGTTGAGCCACAACTCCAAAGCCGGGCGCACAAAACTTGACACCAATCGCACCGCATCGCGTGAATTGAGCCGCTCTTTGATCTGGCCCTGAAACTGAGGGTCCAGCACTTTGGCACTGAGCACGAAGCTGGCACGGGCAAATACGTCTTCGGGCATGAGCTTGACGCCTTTGGGCAACAAGCCGTGCAACTCAATAAAGCTCTTGACGGCGGTGAACAAGCCATCGCGCAAGCCGCTGTCGTGCGTGCCGCCTGCGCTGGTCGGGATCAAATTCACGTAGCTTTCGCGCACCGGGGCACCGTCTTCGGTAAAGGCCACCGCCCACGATGCGCCCTCGCCTTCGGCAAAGCTGTCATGATTGGCGTCGGCAAATCCTTCGCCTTCAAACAAGGGGATGACGGGTTCCCCATTGAGGGTTTGCATCAAATAGTCGCGCAAACCGGCTTTGTATTGCCACTGCTGGGTTTCTTTGGTTTTTTCGTTGACCAGGGTCACTGTCACGCCAGGCATCAAGACCGCTTTGCTGCGCAGCAAATGGGTCAGGTCGTTCATCGGCAGGGCACTGGATTCAAAGTACTTGGCATCCGGCCAGGCACGCACCGTGGTGCCCTGTTTGCGGTCACCTTCTCCCGCCTTGCGGGTCACGAGCTGTTCGGTCACATCACCGCCCGAAAACACCAGGCTCGCGACTTGGCCTTCTCGGTAACTGGTGGCTTCCAGCCGTTTGGACAGCGCATTGGTCACGCTCACGCCTACGCCATGCAAACCGCCTGAAAAGCTGTAGGCCCCCCCTTTGCCCTTGTCAAACTTGCCGCCAGCGTGCAGGCGGGTGAACACCAGCTCAATCACAGGGGCATTTTCTTCGGGGTGCAAGCCAAAGGGAATGCCCCGGCCATCGTCTTCGATGCTGACCGAGCCATCGGTATGCAGAACGACTTTGATCTTTTTGCCGTAACCGGCCAGCGCTTCATCCGCGGCGTTGTCCAGCACTTCTTGGATGATGTGCAGGGGATTGTCGGTGCGGGTGTACATGCCCGGGCGCTGCTTGACGGGCTCTAAGCCCTTCAAGACGCGGATCGAGCCTTCAGAGTACTCGTTGGAGGTTTTGACAGTTGTTTGGGTAGCCATGGACGCAGATTGTAGTGGGAACCGACGTCAAGTACTGGATGCAATCACAGTTAAGTTAAGCTTTTACGGCGTGTTCACGCTTAAACTGCGCTTTTCCTTGTGACTTTTTAAGTCTTGTTAACGGTATTCGGAGTTTTTCATGCAGGTCATCATCATCACCGGCGCTTCCGACGGTATTGGGGCCGAAATGGCGCGGCAACTGGCTTCCCAGCGGGGATCCTCGGTCAGCTTGGTGCTGGCAGCACGCAATGTTGCCAACTTGGAGGGCATTGCAAGCCAATGCAGTACTTGGGGCAGCCCCACTTTGGTCATACCCACGGACGTGACGGTCCAGGCTCAATGTCAGAACTTGGTGGCCGCAGCCGTGTCCCACTTTGGTCGTCTCGATGCGTTGATCAACAACGCGGGTGTCTCGGCGCAAGCGCTGTTTGCCGATGTCAAAGCCGAAGACCTGGGATGGTATGAGGATCTGATGCGCATCAATCTTTGGGGCAGCATGTGGTGCACGCATGCCGCATTGCCGCACCTCAAGCGCTCGCGTGGGCATCTGGTGGCGGTATCTTCCCTGGCTGGACTGGTGGGCGTGCCGGGTCGAACGGCCTACAGCGCCACCAAATTCGCTATGAGTGGATTTTTTGAAGCCCTAAGGGCCGAATTACGCGGCAACGGGGTGAGCGTGACAACGGCTTATCCGGGCGTGGTGTCCACACAAATACGCTACCGGGGCCTGAATGCCCAAGGCGTCCCGGCCGGCTCGAGCGGGCTGAAAGAGGACGACGCCATGAGCGTGCAAGAATGCGCTCGTCTGATTTTGCGAGGCATGCATGGCCGCGAGCGCGAAGTTGTGATGTCAAGCAAAGGCAAAATCGGGCGTTTTTTGAAACTGCTTGCCCCTGGCTTGGTTGAAAAAATGGCCTTGGCCGCACTCAAAGACGACGTTAAACCGCGTTGATCACTCTTTTTCATGGACCGTTTACCGATATGACCGACACACTGCACGGCTCCCAAGCCCCTTCGGCTTGGCTACAAAAATGGGCCCACCTGATCACCCCGCAGGGCAGCGTGCTGGATGTGGCCTGCGGGGCGGGGCGTCATATGCAGTTTTTAGCCGAGCGGGGCCACGGTGTGACCGGCGTAGACCGCTCCCCCGAAGCCATTGAAGCGGCCAATCCCTGGGGTCATGCAGTGTTGGCTGACATTGAAAGCGGCCCCTGGCCTTTTGAAGACCTGACTTTTGACGCGGTGATCGTGACCCACTATTTGTGGCGCGACCTGCTGCCCACTTTAGTGGCCAGTTTGGCCCCCGGTGGCGTATTGGTCTACGAAACTTTTGCTGCAGGCAACGAGACGGTGGGCAAACCGTCACGGCTCGACTTTTTGCTGCAACCGGGGGAGCTGCTTAAGGTGTGTGCTGGCCTGCGGGTGGTGGCTTTCGAAGACGGCTTTATGGAAGCACCCGAGCGGTTTATGCAGCGGATCGTGGCGGTAAGGGAATCATCCGATTTCACGCCAAAACGATACCCCTTATGACCCCTGTGGGTTTGCCGTTCTCATTGCCGGTCCGCCAGTCGTTAGAATGCACTTTTACCTGTAAAAACACTTGGCCATGACGACCTCATTTACGCCCATCAAAGGCAGCATTCCCGCTTTGGCAACACCCATGCTCAAAGATGGCAGCGTGGATTACCCCACTTTGCGCAAACTGATTGATTGGCATATTGCCGAGGGCACCGACTGCCTGTGCGTGGTCGGCACCACGGGTGAGTCGCCTACCGTGACAGTTCAAGAGCACCGCGAGATCATTCGCGTTGCGGTCGAGCAAGCCAACAAACGCATTCCCATCATGGCCGGTTGCGGTGCCAACGCCACAGCAGAAGCCATTGAGCTGGCTCAGTTTGCCCAAAGTGTCGGGGCAGATTGCCAACTGCAGGTGGTTCCCTACTACAACCGCCCCACCCAAGAGGGTCTGTACCAGCACTTCAAGGCCATTGCCGAAGCCGTCCCGGGCTTGCCTATCGTCATGTACAACGTGCCCGGTCGGACCGTGGCCGACATGCAGCATGACACCGTGATTCGCTTGACCCAAGTACCCGGCATTGTGGGCATCAAGGAAGCCACCGGCAACGTAGAACGAGCGCAGTGGCTGATCCGCGATGTGCCCCAGGGCTTTGCCGTTTACTCGGGTGACGATCCCACCGCTGTGGCAACCATGCTCTGCGGTGGCTCTGGCAACATCAGCGTGACAGCCAACATCGCTCCACGCCTCATGCATGAACTTTGCATGGCCGCTTTGGCGGGTGATGTGAAGAAGGCCATGGCCATTCAGTTCAAACTGATGCCGGTCCATAAAAATTTGTTTGTCGAAGCCAACCCTATTCCCGTCAAATGGGCCATGGAACGCATGGGCTTGTGCAATGGCACGATGCGCCTGCCTTTGACCCCTTTGTCCGCATCCTATGAGCCTGTTGTCGAGGCCGCTTTGCGCGCCAGTGGCTTGATTTAATTTGACTTTGAACCGATCCTTTTTCAGGAAATACCACGTGAATCGTTTTGCACATCCTGCCCGCCAATTGACCGTTTTGGCTATGGCAACTGCTTTGGCCGCTTGCTCTTCTTTGGACGAAGACAAGATCAACTACAAAAGCGCCAGCAAAGTGTCGACGCTCGAAGTGCCGCCTGACTTGACTCAACTGCGCAGAGATTCTCGCTACATGTTCGACAGTAATTCCGCAGCAGCCTCAGGTTTTCAAGGTGCAAGCGTCAAAGCACCAGACAACGGTACCGCCAGCAACAGCGCAGGAGATGCACGCATCGAGCGGTCAGGGACTCAGAGATGGCTGGTGGTCAACCGTCCTGCCGACAAGGTTTGGGGGGTGTTGCAAGACTTCTGGAAAGACAATGGTTTTGTATTGACCACCGAGCAAGCCGAGCTGGGCATCATGGAAACCGACTGGGCGGAGAACCGCGCTAAATTGCCACAAGACTTCGTCCGAAGAACCATTGGTCGGGTACTCGATTCATTTTACTCCACAGGGGAGCGTGATCGTTTTCGCACACGCATAGAGCGCAATGCGCTAGGTGGCGTCGAAATCTACATCACCCACCGCGGCATGGTCGAGACTTATACCTCCGGTAGCAAACAGGAAACCATGTGGCAACCACGCGCCGCAGATCCTGAACTTGAAATCGAGTTCATGCGACGTTTGATGCTCAAATTGGGGGGTGCAGCTTCAACAGTGACAGCGGCGACATCTGCCAACACTGTTGCAGCAGCAAGTGGCACTCAAGTGACCAAAGTCAACAACCTGCCTGTCATTGAAGTTAAAGACGATTTTGATCGCACTTGGCGTCGTTTAGGCGTGGCGTTGGACCGCACGAGCTTTACGGTTGAAGACCGTGACCGCAGCAAAGGGGTTTATTTTGTCCGTTATGTGCCAGCAGGCAGTGCGGGCAAAGAGCCTGGATTCTTTGCCAAACTGTTCAGCAGCAACACCCAGGGACCCGCGTTGACCAAATACCGGATCACATTGACCCACAATGCAGGCCTGTCGACTATTTCTATTTTGAACGCGGAGGGCGTAGCTGACACGAGCGACAACTCTGAAAAGATCCTCAAGCTGATCGCGGGCGAATTGAAATAAAACCTGACTGCAGGCATCCTGCAGTCGAAAAAAAACCCCGCCAGTGTGAACTGCGGGGTTTTTCTTGAGGGTCGCCTGAACAAGTCAAGCAACGATCAAAGTCAAGAATTACTTCTTGGCAGCGTCAGCAGCTGGCGCAGCAGCGGCTGGTGCAGCAGCGTCAGCTGGCTTGGCATCAGCAGCAGGAGCGGCTGGTGCAGCAGGTGCAGCGTCAGCAGCAGGAGCAGCAGCTGGTGCTGGAGCAGCAGGTGCAGCGGCTTCTTCTTTTTTACCGCAAGCGGCCAAAGCAGCAGCAGCGATCACGGCGGCCAAAACGAGGGACTTGTTCATGATGATTTTCCTTAACAGGGGTGTGAAAACAATTTCCGGAAATTGTCAACGCAGCTTGCAAGAGGCTTACTTACTGCAGTGACAGAGCGAAAGCACTCGAGCTCTTTCATCTCAGCCTTGGATTATAGCGTTAATCGTGCCCTTTTTCAGGGCACACCCTTTTTTTGTAATGCATTTAGGTTCTATCGACCTGTTTGGGTGTGAACCCAACCCGCATCGCACCAGTCGGACAGCAATGTCAGGGCGTCAGCTGAAAAATGGGCAACAGAGCGACTGTCTAGTCGGCGGTCATTGGACAACTGCTTCATCCATCGGGCATCGCGACCACTGGCCTTAAAGCTCTCGCCATTGATGAAAACATGGTGAGCATCGTGCATCATGCGCGTGCGTCGGTCCAACACCACTGATTGCGGCCATTGAGGCTCAAAATCAGTGCGGTTATCAAACCAGACATTGGCTTTTGGCTCGGTCAGGTACTCGCCAAGCAAACAATCAAGCAACTGGGGGTCTTGCATGGCTTTTTTCATGGCTTCACGGGCAAAGTCCTGTAATGCGGCGGGTATCGCTCCGGCGTCTTGCACTGCCATTTGTTTGGGGTCCCGGTAAACAGTCTCGCCCAGGGCCTCAACAGCTTCTTCAGCCAAGCCCACGAGGAGCTCTCGGGCAAGTTCGCCTGTTTGGGGTGCACGAAAGCCTACTGAGTACGTCATGCACTCACCCACTGCATCACCGTCGTGGGCATACAGAGGGGGCAAATACAGCATGTCACCAGGGTTGAGCAGATATTCTTCTTCGTACTCAAAGTTGGCGAGGATTTTCAGAGGCACACCGTCCACCAGCGTCATGTCTTTTTGACGACCTATTCGCCAGCGACGCTGCCCGTGCGCTTGCAACAAGAAAACGTCGTAGCTGTCAAAGTGCGCACCGACACCGCCGCCGTCCGTGGCATAGCTGATCATCAGATCGTCCAGCCTTGCGTCGGGTACGAATCGGAACTGCTGCATCAATTGGTCTACGGAGTCGTCATGCAAATTCACACTCTGCACCAACATGGTCCAACCGGCTTGCTTGAAGGGCGGTAAAGATTTGGGGGCAAAAGGGCCGTGTTTGAGTGTCCAGCCTTTGGGCTTACGCACCACAAGTCGGGACTCCACATCCTCTTGCGCGGCCAGCACAGTGAGGGCCGAGCGGTCGAGCAAGGGGGTAAATCCGGGAATGGCATTGCGAATCAGCAAAGGTTTTTTATGCCAATGGCGTTTCATGAACTGGTCGGGCGAGAGCCCTCCCAGCAAAGCAAGGGGTTGAGATGTGTCCATGCGACAATTCTCCTATGGAAATCACTCAACAATGCGTGGTCGCACTCACGTGGACCCTGAAAGACACCCTTGGCGAGACTTTGGACGTGCTCGACGAGCCTGTGGAGTTCTTGGTCGGCGGGCGCGACTTGCTGCCGAAAATCGAAGAGGCTTTGCAGGGACACGCCCGTGGCGCGAAGGTTCATTTGCAACTCGAACCCGAAGATGCTTTCGGCGACTTTGACGAAAATTTACTTTTCCTGGAGCCGCGCGCCTTGTTTCCAGCCGACCTAGAAGAAGGCTTGACCATCGAAGGCACAGCCCTACCCGAGGGCACGCACCCTGATGCACCTCGCAATGTCCTCTACACCATCACCGAAATCTACCCCGAGCACGTGGTGCTGGACGGCAATCACCCTTTGTCAGGCATTGCGCTGAGATTGCATTTGACAGTGGAATCCGTGCGTGAAGCGACCGAAGATGAAGTGGGCCAAGGCAGTTGCGGGACCGGCTTTTTCAAAATTGAAGTGGGGCACAACCACGAACCCAACGACCCCGGCAGCACCTTGCATTAAGGTGCTGACTTGGGCAGAAAAATTGGCTACTTTTTGCCAGTAGAACCGTAACCGCCCTCACCCCTTGCACTGGGGGCCTCAAACTCGGTCACTACATTGAACTGTGCCTGCACCACGGGCACGATCACCATTTGGGCAATGCGCTCCATCGGCTCGATGGTGAAGGCCACGTCACTGCGGTTCCAGCAACTGACCATCAATTGGCCTTGGTAATCGCTGTCAATCAACCCGACCAGATTGCCCAAGACGATGCCGTGTTTGTGACCCAAGCCCGAGCGCGGCAGCAGCATGGCGGCATAGCCCGGGTCTTTCAAATACACGGCAATACCGGTGGGCACCAATTGCCACCCGTTGGGGGCCAAGGTCAAGGGCGCATCCAGACACGCACGCAGGTCCAGGCCGGCGCTGCCTTGCGTGGCATAAGCTGGCAGCTGATCTGCCATGCGAATGTCCATGATTTTGACGTCAATTTTCATGAAAAGTTCCGTTTTGAGAGATACAGTGTTGCGGAGCTTTTAAGCAACCATCAGAGTCTGCGGGCAATGTCAGCGATCAGGTCGTGCGCCAAGTCTTGCTTGGATGCACGAGGCAATTCACGCGCACCGTTGGCATCCACCAACAACAAGGCGTTATCGTCCTGACCAAAGGTGCTGGGGCCGATGTTACCCACCAACAAAGGCACCTGTTTTCGAATGCGTTTGGCCGTAGCGTGCATGAGCAAGTCGTGGCTTTCGGCGGCAAAACCGACGCAAAACAAAGCGCCTTGCTGAGCCCGATCACACTGGGCTACAGAGGCCAAAATATCGGGGTTTTCGACAAACGCCAATTGAGGCGTATCACCTGAACCATCTTTTTTAATCTTTTGATCGGCCTGGGTATCAGGTCGCCAATCGGCCACAGCAGCAGTGGAAATGAAAATATCGGCATTTCCGACCTGCGAATGCACTTGCGCATGCATGTCACGGGCAGATCTCACGTCAAACCGCTTGACGCCTCTTGGTGTAGGCAGGCTGACCGGCCCTGCAATCAAAGTCACATGGGCCCCCGCTTGCTGAGCGGCCCGAGCGATTGAAAATCCCATTTTTCCGCTGGATAAATTGGTGATGCCGCGCACAGGATCAATGGCTTCATAGGTAGGCCCGGCTGTGACCAAGACTGACTTGCCTGCCAAGATTTGCGGTGTGAAAAAAGTCTGCAAATCTTCCAGAATTTCTTCGGCTTCCAGCATCCGGCCGTCGCCTGTCTCACCACAGGCTTGTTCGCCTTGGCCTACGTCCAATACATGGATGCCGTCTGCTTTGAGCTGGACGACATTGCGCTGCGTGGCGGGGTTGGACCACATCTCACGGTTCATCGCTGGGGCCACAATCAAAGGTACCTGGTCTCTGGGACGGGCTAAGCACATCAGGCTGAGCAAGTCGTCAGCACCGCCGTGCAGCAACTTGGCCATGAAGTCGGCACTGGCCGGTGCCACCACAATGGCATCCGCCTCACGACTCAAATTAATATGAGCCATGTTATTGCCTTCGCGACTGTCCCACTGCGAGGTGAAAACAGCCCGCCCTGACAAGGCTTGCATGGTCACGGCAGTCATGAAGTGTTCAGCCGCGTCAGTCATGACGACCTGAACTGTGGCGCCCGCTTTGACGATGGCCCGGCACAATTCCGCCGCTTTGTAGCAAGCGATGCCGCCTGAGAGACCCAGAACCAGATGTTTTCCAGCCAATGTGTTCATGGATGGCAATGTATCAGACCTTTTTCTGTCCAACACCGAGACCGGGGATCACAAGGCTGAGGCGGCCTGACTATAATCACGCTTTACCAGCTCCCGGGAGACTCATCTCCCGTCTTGGACATGACCAAATTCGTCTTCGTCACTGGCGGTGTGGTGTCTTCCCTGGGCAAGGGAATCGCCTCCGCTTCACTTGCTGCGATCCTGGAATCGCGTGGCCTCTCCGTCACTCTCATCAAATTAGACCCTTATCTCAACGTGGACCCTGGCACCATGTCGCCGTTCCAACATGGCGAAGTGTTTGTCACCGACGATGGCGCTGAAACGGACCTGGATTTAGGCCACTACGAGCGTTTCATTGAAACCCGAATGAAGAAAGCCAACAACTTCACCACGGGGCAAATTTACAAAAGCGTTCTCGAAAAAGAGCGTCGTGGCGACTATTTGGGCAAAACAGTGCAGGTCATTCCGCATGTGACCAATGAAATTCAAGATTTCATCAAACGCGGGGCTGGTTTTGATACGCCTGAAGCCGTGGATGTGGCGATTGTCGAAATCGGCGGCACCGTGGGTGACATCGAATCCCTGCCTTTTCTCGAAGCGGTGCGCCAGCTCAGCTTGCGCTTAGGTCCTAACAATGCGGCATTTGTGCATTTGACTTATGTGCCATGGATTGCAGCAGCAGGTGAATTGAAAACCAAGCCGACCCAGCATACGGTGCAAAAGTTGCGCGAAATCGGTATCCAACCCGATGCGTTGTTGTGCCGTGCGGACCGCTACATACCGGACGAAGAGCGTGAAAAAATTTCGCTTTTCACGAACGTGCAAAGCTGGGGCGTGATCTCTATGCCTGACGTGGACACCATCTACAAAGTCCCCCGTGTGCTCCACGAGCAAGGTCTGGACGGCCTGATTTGCGACAAGCTGCGCTTGAATACGCCCCCTGCCAGCCTCAAGCGCTGGGACGACCTGGTCTACGAAACCGAGCACCCCAAAGGCGAGGTCACCATCGCCATGGTCGGCAAGTATGTGGAGTTAACAGACAGCTACAAATCAGTGAACGAGGCTTTGCGCCATGCTGGCATGCAAAACCACGTGCGGGTCAAGATAGCGCACATCGACTCTGAAACCATCAGCGACGAGACGGTATCCCAACTGGCCGAATTTGACGGCGTGCTGGTGCCCGGAGGTTTTGGCAAACGCGGCGTGGAAGGCAAAATTTCCACCGCGCAATTTGCCCGCGAACACAAAGTGCCTTACCTGGGCATTTGCCTGGGCATGCAAGTGGCGACCATCGAATACGCACGCCATGTGGCAGGCATGCGGGAAGCCAACAGCACAGAATTTGAGCCTGACACACCCTTTCCTGTCATCGCTTTGATCAACGAATGGAAAGACGCCGATGGCACCATCCAAGTGCGCGACGCCAACTCTGACCTGGGTGGCACCATGCGCCTGGGTGCCCAAAGCTCCGACGTGGCCAAGGGCACTTTGGCCCACCAGATCTACGGCGACGTGGTGACTGAACGTCATCGCCATCGCTATGAAGCCAATGTCAACTACCTGGACACCCTGCGCAAGGCCGGCTTGGTGATCTCTGCGTTGACACAGCGCGAGCAATTGACCGAGATTGTGGAATTGCCCCAGTCGGTCCATCCTTGGTTTGTCGGTGTTCAATTTCACCCTGAATTCAAATCCACCCCTTGGAATGGCCATCCGCTGTTCAATGCCTTCGTCAAGGCAGCTGTTGCACAAAAAGCTGCGGCCTGAGACTCTTCCGCCCAGGACACCACCCATGAAACTTTGCGGATTTGACGTCGGACTGAATCACCCTTTCTTCCTGATTGCAGGCACGTGCTCTATCGAAGGCCTGGAGATGTCCATCGAAGTGGCGGGTCGACTGAAAGAGGCTTGCACTGCTTTGGGCATCCCCTTGATCTACAAGGGATCATTTGACAAAGCCAACCGCTCTTCGGGCAGCACCCAACGTGGCGTGGGAATCGATGCGGGCTTGAAAATACTGGACGAAGTACGCCGTCAGATTGGCGTACCCATCCTCACCGATGTGCATGACGAATCGCAGGTTAAAACCGTGGCCAGCGTGGTCGATGTTCTGCAGACCCCTGCTTTTTTGTGCCGTCAGACCGATTTCATCCGCGCCGTTGCCCAATCGGGTAAACCTGTCAATATCAAGAAGGGTCAGTTTCTGGCCCCTTGGGACATGAAAAACGTCATTGACAAGGCGCGCAGCGCAGCCCGTGAAATCGGTCTGCCTGAAGACAATTTTTTGGCCTGCGAGCGGGGAGTGAGTTTCGGATACAACAACCTGGTAGCCGACATGACCAGCCTGGCCGAGATGCGCAAAACCGGCGCGCCAGTGGTGTTCGATGTGACGCACTCGGTGCAAAAACCTGGCGGCCAAGGCGCCACCAGCGGCGGTGCCCGTGAGATGGTTCCGGTACTGGCCCGTGCCGGTATTGCCGCGGGAGTCGCAGGCTTGTTCATGGAAACACACCCGAAGCCCTCACAAGCCTGGTCCGACGGTCCCAATGCGGTCCCCTTGGGCCAGATGAGGGCCTTGCTGGAGATCTTGGTTCAGCTCGATGTTGTCACCAAAAAGAATCCCTTCCTGGAAGACAACTTCCTATGACCCCAAGCATCCTCGGCCAGGACCCATCCGTTTTATTTTTCACATTGAGAGTCTGAAAATGAGTGCAATCGTTGATATCGTTGGTCGTGAAATTCTCGACAGCCGCGGCAACCCCACCGTTGAATGTGACGTGCTGTTGGAATCAGGCGTCATGGGACGCGCTGCGGTTCCATCCGGCGCATCGACCGGCAGCCGCGAAGCCATTGAGCTGCGTGACGGAGACAAAAGTCGTTACTTGGGCAAGGGCGTATTGAAAGCCGTCGAGCACATCAACACCGAAATATCCGAGGCCGTACTCGGCCTTGATGCTTCCGAGCAAGCATTTCTGGACAAGACGCTGATCGACTTGGACGGCACCGACAACAAGAGCCGCCTGGGCGCCAACGCCATGCTGGCCGTGTCCATGGCCGTGGCCCGCGCTGCAGCCGAAGAGTCCGGCTTACCCCTGTACCGCTACTTTGGCGGCATGAATGGCAACCAGTTGCCCGTGCCCATGATGAACGTCATCAACGGCGGCGCTCACGCCAACAACAACCTGGACTTGCAAGAGTTCATGATCATTCCCGTGGGCGCTCCGTCATTTCGCGAAGCTGTGCGTTGGGGTGCTGAAGTGTTCCACGCCCTGAAGAAAATCATCCATGACAAGGGCATGAGCATTGCCGTGGGCGACGAAGGTGGCTTTGCACCCAATGTGGACAGCCACGAAGCAGCCATCCAGATGGTGCTCGATGCCATCACGGCAGCGGGCTACACCCCTGGCGATCAAATCGCCATCGGTCTGGATTGCGCCGCCAGCGAGTTCTATAAAGACGGCAAGTACAAATTATCCGGCGAAGGCCTGGAATTGACCGCCGAACAGTGGACCGACATGCTGGCCACTTGGTGCGACAAGTACCCGATCATCAGCATTGAAGATGGCATGTCAGAAAATGACTGGGATGGCTGGAAAATACTGACCGACCGCTTGGCTAAGAACGTGCAAATTGTGGGTGACGACCTGTTCGTGACCAACACCAAGATATTCAAAGAAGGCATCGACAAGGGCATTGCCAACTCGATCCTGATCAAGATCAACCAGATCGGCACCCTGACCGAAACATTTGCAGCCATCGAGATGGCCAAGCGAGCCGGTTACACCGCCGTCATCAGCCACCGCTCCGGAGAGACCGAAGACAGCACCATCGCCGACATCGCCGTGGGCCTGAACGCTGGCCAGATCAAGACCGGCTCGATGAGCCGCTCAGACCGCATGGCCAAGTACAACCAACTGCTGCGCATCGAAGAGGATCTGGGCGAAGTGGCGGTCTACCCGGGTCGCGCGGCCTTCTACAACCTGCGTTAATACGCAGCAAGGCTTCATAAGTCATGGAAAAACGTCTCTTGCCCGCCGTTTTGTTGGCCCTTTTGGTGATATTCCAAGGGCAACTTTGGCTGGGTAAGGGCGGCATTCCGACAGTCGCTGAGCTGGAGCGAAAAGTTCAAGAGCAAAAGTTAACCAACGACAAGGCCCGCTTAGTCAACGAGCA
The DNA here is from genome assembly GCA_947373105.1 of Comamonadaceae bacterium. Classification (GTDB taxonomy): domain Bacteria; phylum Pseudomonadota; class Gammaproteobacteria; order Burkholderiales; family Burkholderiaceae_C; genus Limnohabitans_A. The sequence goes on from CANBWK010000004.1 coordinate 15,918, forward strand.
ACTGGGCGCTGAAATCAACGACCTGAAAGAAGGTCTGAACATGGTGGAAGAACGCGCACGCAATGAATTGGGCATGGTCAAGCCCAACGAAATTTACGTTCAGATTGCCAAATGATGTCCCTAACCGAGGCCGCTGGTTTTGCACTGGCGGTGGTCATGGTGGTCTGCAGCATCAGAGAGCTACATTGGAGCTGGCCCTTGGCCATCGCCAGCTCAGTACTTTATTTTTTTGTTTTTCAGGACAGCCAACTTTACGGCGAGGCCGGCTTGCAAATTGTGTTTGCTGTGCTCGCCTTGTGGGGCTGGTGGCAATGGCTACGGCCTTCTATGAACAAAACACAAAGTACTGGCATTCTAAAAATGACGCCTCGCGGACATTGGCAAACGGCATTGGCGAGCGCCACTCTGTGGCCACTTACGGCTTTATTTTTACAACACTTCACTGACTCTGATGTGCCTTGGTGGGACGGTTTTGTCACCGCACTGAGTTTGGTTGGCCAATACTTATTGGGCCGAAAATACCTCGAAAACTGGTTGATCTGGATGCTTGTGAATGGTGTGAGTATCGGCCTGTTTGCCTACAAGAGCTTGTGGCTGACCGTCTTGCTCTACCTGATCTTCCTGGTCATGAGTTGGATAGGCTGGCGCACATGGCTCTTCAAAATGAAAGTGCCTGTGTGATCACCCGTATTGCTTTACTGGGTGCTGAAAGCACAGGCAAAACGCAGCTGAGCCTTGGGCTGGCACAAGCCTTACGTGAGCGTGGACACGCGGTGCATGTGGTTCCTGAATTTCTTCGCACCTGGTGTGACCAGCAGGGCCGCACGCCTGAGCCCCATGAGCAGGCCGGCATTGCGCATCAGCAGGCTATGGCGGTATTGGCCCATCAAAGTGGCACCGTCATCTCTGACACCTCGCCACTGATGACCGCTGTCTACAGCCACAAGTTATTCAATGACGAGTCGCTCTACGCGTTTGCTTTTGCACACCAACGGCTCTTTGACATGACACTGCTCACGGGGCTTGATTTGCCGTGGGTGCCTGATGGACTCCAGCGCGATGGCCCTCATGTGCGCGAACCGATCGATGCCATGGTGCGAGCCGCCTTACAAGTTGCCGGCATCGCCTACAAAGTGATTTATGGCCAAGAAGAAGAACGACTCCATAACGCTTTGCTGGCATTGGGGCCAGACACTCATTCGGTCGACCCCGTTTTACTTGCGGCGCAAATGGCACGCACGCAAGGCCAGTACGCCTTGAACCAAGGTCGCACTGTATGGGCCTGCGACAAATGCTCAGACGCTGATTGTGAACACCGACTTTTTACAGATTTACTGAATGGCCGTCAGTGAACCGCACCGCCCGACACATCTGTGCTTAAGCCTGTGAAAATGCCTGCGGCATCGATCGGGTCGTAACGGTATTGTTGCCCACAAAACTCGCAAGCCACTTCAATTTGACCCTGCTCGGCGATGATGCTATCGGCCTCTTCCACGCCCAGACTGCGGATCATCTGGCTGACACGTTCTCGGCTGCAGCGGCACGCAAACTTGGGCGCGGTCTCGCCCGTTTTCGGCTCAAACATCACGATGGGTTCCTCCCAAAACAGGCGGCGCAAAATCGTTTGAACATCAAGCGTCAACAGCTCTTCTCGTTTTAAACTTTTGGTCAAAATAGAAATGCGGTTGTAATCTTCACTTCGCCCGAGCAAGGCCTCTCGCGCCAGAGAATCCACCTGCCCTGCCAAGTTGCCATCGCCCTCCACGGGCAAGCGTTGTATCAACAAGCCAGCCGCCACTTGGTCGTTGGCGGCCAGTACCAATACCGTGTCGAGTTGTTCGGACTGGAGCATGTAGTGCTCCAACACCTCGGCAATGTGTTCTATTTTTTGGTTGTGGTCGTCAAACAAGGGCACCACCCCTTGGTAAGGCTGTTGACCTGGCAATCGATCCAACGGGTCTAAGGTGATGGCACAACGCCCCTGGTTGTTCACGTTCACCATGTGGCTGAGAGGCGCATCAGGCGCAATCTCACCTATCAATGTGGCCGTGGCCCGCAGACTGAAATCGGGTTGCACTTCGACCACAGCCAATTTGAGGGGGCCATCACCCATGATTTGCAGCACCAAAGCACCATTGAACTTGATATTGCCCTGCATCAACACGCTGGCCGCAGCCATCTCGCCCAACAAGTGCGTGACCGCAGACGGGTAAGCGCCTGACTCGGTGTTCGCAGCCCGACGGGCCAAAATATCTTGCCAAGCGTCTGTCAGACGGACCACCATGCCACGCACGGGCAAGCCTTCAAATAAAAATTTATGCAATTCAGACAAGTTCATCCATGCGGTCACTGCCGCATTCCGGTATTCAGGCGATTTTCTTCAGTGTGGATTGAAAGCGATGGGCGTTGGCCACGTAATGCTTAGCGCTTTGGCGCAAGCCTTCGATCTGTTCTGGGCTCAATTCACGCACCACTTTGGCAGGACTGCCCATGATCATGGAACCATCGGGAAACTCTTTACCTTCGGTCACCAGAGAGCCAGCACCTACCAAGCAGTTCTTACCTATTTTCGCACCATTGAGCACCACCGCACCAATGCCGATGAGTGACTCATCCCCGATCGTGCAGCCGTGCAGCATGACCATGTGACCGACAGTCACGTATTTCCCGACCACCAAAGGTTTGCCGTGATCGGCATGCAACACGCTACCGTCTTGGATGTTACTGCCTTCGCCGATTTCGATGGTCTCGGTGTCGCCCCGTAAAACACTGCCAAACCAGATACTGGCATCGGCGGCAATGGTGACGCCTCCCATGACTTGCGCGCTGTCTGCGACCCAAGCGGATGAAGCCACTTGGGGTTGTTTGCCGTCGAGTTCATAAATTGCCATGTCTTTTTCCTGTTGTAGTGGGTAAGAACCTACAATTGTAGGGATGCAATGATCCTAATGCCTGACTTGTAAGAAGTCCCCATCTATCCTGCTTGCTGCAATGACATTTTCACCATGACCACTTTGCGCATGGCCGCTTTGGGCCCTTTATGTGAAACCAATGCGGTGCGTAAAGCCCAAGCCACCTTGGCGATCGATGTGACACTCCCTGTGGACGCATCGGAACACCTTGTGCCGACCCGGCCCATTCCTGGTCGGCCTGACAAGCCCGAGTTGATCGCCCACACTTTGCTCAAACCCAAACCGCTGTCAACGCTCGAAGGTCGGGCTCTTCTGGTGCATGCCGTTGCGCACATTGAACTGAACGCGATTGATTTGGCGCTTGACGCCGTGTGGCGTTTTGCAGCGATGCCCGCTGCTTTCTATACAGATTGGGTGCAAATTGCCAAAGAAGAAGCCAAACACTTCATGTTGCTTCGTGAGCACCTGGTGAGCATGGGTTTTGACTATGGCGATTTTCCGGCCCACAACGCCCTGTGGGAGATGGCCGAAAGGACCAAGGACGATGTTCTGGCCCGTATTGGCATCGTGCCTCGCACATTGGAGGCGCGGGGACTGGACGCTTCACCTGGAGTGAAAAATAAACTCATCGGTGCGGGCGACCTCCGGGCAGGCCAGATTTTGGACATCATTTTGGAAGACGAGATCGGCCATGTGGCCGCAGGCAACCGCTGGTACCGTTATGTGTGCGCTCAACGCGGATTGGACCCACACAGCACTTACGCCGATCTGATTGGGCAATACGACGCCCCCAAACTGCGCCCACCCTTCAATATGGCGGCGCGGCGCCTAGCGGGCTTTGACGAAGCTGAATTGTCGGCGCTGGGTTAAGGTTAAGGCGATGGGTTAAGGCGATGGGAAAAGTGAGTTGCTGTAGGAGCCAGCCTGCTGGCGATGGCGCTTCACATCGACAGCTCTAGCGCTTGCAGGGCAGCGCCAACAAATTCGAAGCGCCAAGGCATCAACCGCGTGGATGATGTTGCGCATGCAGACTTTTAAGCCGCTCACGGGCAATGTGGGTGTAAATCGTGGTGGTCGATATGTCTGCATGGCCCAAAAGCATTTGTACTGAGCGCAAATCAGCCCCATGGTTAAGCAAGTGGGTAGCAAATGCATGGCGCAAGGTGTGCGGCGACAAGGGCGTTGTGATGCCCCCTTGTTGCGCATAGCGCTTGACGATGTTCCAGAACATCACGCGCGATATTGCCGTTCCGGGCTTGGGTCCGCTGCTGCTGACAAACAGATCCTCGGTCTGCTTGCCCCCCAACAATCCGGGTCTGCCCCATTGCATGTACCGCTCCAGCCAGACACGCGCCTCTTGGCCAAAAGGCACCAAACGTTCTTTGCTGCCCTTGCCCATGATGCGCAAGACATGATCATTCAAAGAGACATGCAAGGTTTTGAGTTGAACCAATTCACTGACCCGCAAACCACTGGCATACATGAGCTCCAACATGGTTCGATCACGAAGGCCCAAAGTGTCATTGACATCGGGTGCATTGAGCAATAACTCCACTTGTTGCTCACTCAGGGTTTTGGGCACCCGTAAGGCCTGTTTGGCGGCCAGCATGCGCAAAGTAGGATCAGTTTGCACATGCCGATCACGCAGGGCCCAACGAAAATAGCGTTTGAAAACCGTCAACCTGCGGTTGGCGGTTGTGGCCTTTGTCATGCCATGCTTGATGGCAAAGTACTGCTGAAGATGAGACTCGGTGGTGTCGTCCAATGCCGCACCCTGCTCACGCAGCCAATCTGCAAAGAGCGCCAAATCACGTCGGTAGGCCGCCAAGGTGTTGGTCGACAAACCATCTTCCAACCAGAGGGCGTCTATGAAGCGATCAATCGCGCTCTGGCTGGCTGGCAACATCAATCGAGCTTGAGATTTTGTTGCTCTACGACCTTTTTGTAGACCTCGTATTCAGCCTTGATCTGGGCCGCAAATTCTTCAGGTGAATTGGCAACGACCAAAGAACCCGTGTCCTGAATGCGCTTGACCACCGCGGGGTCTTGCAAGGCCTTCTTCACACCACCATTGATTTTTTCGATCACCTCTTTGGGCAGACCTTTGGGGCCGTAGATGCCGTAATACGCCATCCGGTTGACCTGCTCCAAACCGACTTCTTTGAAAGTCGGCACGTTGGGCAGCTGCGGTAAACGCTGCGGTGCGGCAACCACAATAGGAATCAACTTGCCGGTTTGAATGAACGGCAACGCTGAAGGCATATTGTCAAAAATGATCGGCACTTGACCCGCCACCGTGTCGTTCAAAGCCGGGCCTGCACCACGGTAAGGAATGTGGGTGATGAACACACGCTCAAGGCTTTTCCATAATTCTGTTTGCAAGTGCCCGATGCCGCCTGTACCCGACGATGAATAAGAATATTTACCGGGATTCTTTTTTAGTTCTGCCACAAACGATTTGTAGTCTCTGGCCGGAAAGCTGGGGTGCACCGCAATCACGTTGGGCGTTGCAGCGATGTTGATGATGGGGGTGAAATCGGTGACGGGGTTGTAAGGAATTTTGGGGTTAATGGCGGGGTTGGCCGCCGTGGTCGAGACCGTGGCCACGCCCAAGTTGTAGCCATCGGGCGCTACTTTGGCCGTTTCGTTCGCGCCCACAACACCCCCCCCACCGGCTTTGTTTTCGACGATCACCGACTGACCTATTGCTTTGGCCAAGGGTTCAGAAATCACGCGAGCGATGATGTCGGTCGTGCCGCCGGGTGCAAAGGGGACTTGCAGGCGGATGACTTTGTTCGGATAGGTTTGTGCCATGGCTGACCCCACAACAGAGGTGGCCACAAGAGCGGCAATCAAATGTCGACGATGCATGAAAGATTTCTCCAGAAAAAGACTTCAACCACGCCATCATAAGCACAAAAAATCTCACTTCAAAAGAACGGCATTACATCCCAAACACGTTATGCTGAATGCTGTGAATTACGCTCAACTTCTCTTTCCTGATTTTTTCCTTATTTTTTGCGGTTACTTGGTCTGCCGTTACACCGCCTTGAACCGCGAGGTGTGGCAAAAAGTAGATTCACTGGTGTACTTCTTCCTGTTTCCTGTCCTGCTGTTTCAGTCGATCGTCAAAAGCCCGTTGGACCTGAACGCCGCGAGCAACTTGATTGCCGCCGGGGTCAGCATGGGTTTGATCGCCATCGCATTGGCCTACAGCTTGCCTTATTTGCCGATGTTGGGCCGGTATATCGACCGTAAAGACCATGCTGGGGCCGTGCAAGTGGGCTTTCGCTTCAACTCCTACATTGCTCTGGCCTTGTCAGAGCGGTTGGCAGGCCCTGAAGGCTTGCTTTTGATTTCAGTGTTGATTGGCATGTGCGTGCCCATGTTCAACATGGCGGCGGTATGGCCCATGGCACGCCATGCGAAAAGCAATTTCTGGCGCGAGTTGGTGCGCAATCCTTTGATTCTGGCCACGGCTTGTGGTCTTGTTTTCAATGGCTTGGGACTTCACATCCCCGTCTGGCTGGAACCCAGCGTGACTCGCATTGGCGCTGCCTCGCTGGCTTTAGGCCTCATGGCTGCGGGCGCAGGCATGCAATTGAGCAGCTTAAAGGACGGCAAACTGTTGACGACAGCCTTGTTGAGTATTCGCCACTTTGCCGTGCCTTTGGTGGCGTTTTTCCTGGTCCAGGCGTTTCATCTGTCGCCACAACAGGCAACCATATTGCTTATATTTTCGGCATTGCCTACCGCATCGTCTTGTTATGTGTTGGCCGCTCGAATGGGCTACAACGGCGCCTATGTAGCCGCTTTGGTGACCTTATCTACCGCGCTGGGCATGCTGAGTTTGCCTTTTGCTTTAGCCGTCTTGCGATAAGCCCAAAATACAGCCACTTATTGCTCAACCTTGCTGCAATGACCAGTCAGCCTGTTCGCGGACCACTTCATCGTGATGCGTCAGCAGGCTTTGCAAAACAGCCTTCAGTGCGGTGGTTTCTTGGGGCGACAGGCTCGGTAAGGCGTTGCCCGCGGCCAAAGCCACATTGCGCAACCAACGTGCATGACCAATGCGGCGAATAGCACTGCCTTCGGTGCGGTGCAAAAATTCGTCTTCGCTCCAGCTCAGCAACTCGGCCAAATCAGCACCGACCAAGGCCGGTCGTGAATCAAAATCAGGCAGGGGGCTGCGTTGGGCATATTTGTTCCAAGGACACACGAGTTGGCATTCGTCACAACCATAAATTCGGTTGCCAATCAGGGGCCTGAATTCGGGCGGAATGGGGCCAGCATGTTCGATCGTCAAATACGAAATGCAACGCCTGGCATCCAGGCGCTGGGGGCCAACGATCGCCTTTGTCGGGCACAGGTCAATGCAGGCGGTGCACTGGCCGCAATGAGGTGTCACCGCATCCGATTGGGGCAAGGCAAAATCGACAAACAACTCACCCAGAAAAAACATCGACCCGGCTTCGCGCTGAAGCACCAAGGTGTTTTTGCCTCGCCAGCCCAGCCCGCTGCGGCAGGCCAGTTCAGCCTCCAAAACGGGGGCTGAATCGGTGAACACACGGTGACCAAAGGGGCCAATGGCCTGTGCCAACTTGGTTTGCAGTAGCTGAAGCCGATGGCGCAACACCTTATGGTAGTCCCTGCCCCGGGCATAAAGTGAAACCACCGCCTCGCTTGGGCGTGCAGCCCTTGCCATTTCTTGGTTGACCCAGTCCAGTGGGGCCTTCAACGGCAGATAATCCATTCTGGCAGTGATCACACTGACAGTACCGGAAACCAGTTCGGTGGGGCGGGCCCGTTTCATCCCGTGAGAGGCCATGTAGGCCATGCTGCCGTGAAACCCGGCGTTCAACCAGGCTTGTAATCCTTCTTCTGCTGTGGATAAATCCACGCCCGTCACGCCAATTTGCGAAAATCCAAGTTCGAGCGCCCAAGTTTGCACTTGGGGCCACAACACCAAAGGATCGATCTGAGTACGAACAACAGTCACCCGCCCATTGTAGGAACTACTGCAATACCGCACCAAGCGCATTCAGCTCAATGCATTTGGTACTCGGAAGATGACACGCAGGCCTGTGCCAAAGCACTGGCCCATTGCCCTGCCATTCGCAATGCCTACATTGAATTGCAGGGCAATTTAGGGGCTGGAAAAACCACACTGGTCAGGCATCTCTTGCGGGCCTTGGGTGTGGAGGGGCGCATCAAAAGCCCGACGTATGCGGTGGTAGAACCCCACGAGGCAGGCGACCTGGCCATCTGGCATTTCGATTTTTACCGATTCAACGACCCGCAGGAATGGGAAGATGCTGGTTTTCGAGACCTCTTTGCCAGCCAAGGTCTTAAACTGGTCGAGTGGCCCAGTCAAGCTGCCGGGATGCTGCCTACACCTGACTTGACCATCGCCATCGAATTGACGGCGCAAGACACACGAAAGGTCTATTTTTCGGCTGCAACCGATGCCGGATCGACCTTGATGAAGGCATTGCCCCATGCCCTTTAAGCGACAGGCACCCAGCGACCTGCATCGCCGCAAACTTATACATGCGGGCCTTGCGGTACTGATGCTCGGCAGTGCGGATTTGTCTTGGGGCGCCAGCATGCTGGCCGTGCGAATCTGGCCTTCAGCAGATTACACACGTGTCACGCTCGAATCTGATATCCCTTTGCAAGCCAGTCAAACCCTTCTGGCCTCACCACCGCGATTGGCCATCGACATTCAAGGCCTCGAGCTGAACAATGCACTGCGCGAATTGGTAGGCAAAGTACTTTCGGACGACCCCAATATTGCCGGGGTTCGGGTCGGGCAATACAGCCCTGGTGTGGTGCGCTTGGTGATTGACCTTAAACGCGAGATTGCACCCCAAGTTTTTTCACTCAACCCTGTGGCCGCCTACCACCATCGATTGGTCTTGGACCTTTACCCTTCTGTTGCAATCGATCCCTTAGAGGCCCTGATCGCCGAGCGTATGCAAAGCATGACATCGACGCCTAAAAGCACCTCAAGCCTCCAGGCAGACCCATTGGGAGAGCTTATTACCAGGCAGTCCGGTAAATCAGCCTTGCCGCTCCCAAGCTCACCGCCGGTCAGCACATCGCCCAACATAGCGCCAAGCAAAACGGACCGCTTGATCGTCATTGCCTTAGATCCCGGCCACGGCGGGGAGGACCCAGGTGCGGTCGGCCCCAATGGCACTCAAGAAAAAGAAGTGGTTCTGCAAATAGCCCATCGCCTAAAGGATCGCATCAACGCCTCCAGCATGAATGGCAGCCCCATGCGGGCCTTTCTGACACGAGATTCGGACTTTTTTGTACCTTTGCACGTCAGGGTGCAAAAGGCACGCAGCGTGCAAGCCGACTTGTTTGTCAGCATTCACGCCGATGCATTTTTTACACCCCATGCACAAGGTGCCAGCGTGTTTGCGCTGAGCCAAGGGGCGGCTTCCAGCAGTGCCGCCCGATGGATGGCAAACCAGGAAAACAAAGCTGATTTGATCGGTGGGGTCAACATCGCCGTGCAAGATGCCCAAGTCAAACGCGCTCTGTTAGACATGAGCACCACCGCGCAAATCAACGACAGCGTGCTCTTGGGCAACGCGATGTTGCGTGAAATTTCAGGGGTAGGACGCTTGCACAAACCCAAAGTAGAGCAAGCTGGTTTTGCCGTACTCAAAGCACCCGATATACCCAGCGTATTGGTTGAAACTGCATTCATCAGCAACCCCGACGAAGAAGAAAAATTGCGCAGCACCCTCTATCAAGAGCATCTGGCCGACGCTTTGATGAGGGGCATCAAAGCTTATTTTGCGCGCAACCCACCCATGGCGCGTCAACGAAACCTCTGAGTTTGGAAAACATAGCATGCCAGCTTTGTCATGCAAAATTTGCCATATCTCAAGATACCACCGCATAATTCCAAGGATAAAACGAGGACAAGGTGACAACCATGCGAGATTATTTCGAAGCCGTCAGAAATTTTTCGGCAGTTCAACTAGAGAAATCTGTCCTGAAGGGGTCACTGTCCAAAGGTCTTAATGCTTGCGTTGAATGTTGTGACCGCTGGTCCATGGATGGCGCGGTCGCCTTAGAGTGGTACGGCACCTCTGGTGATCGAAAAACTGTCACTTATGAAAAATTGCGCGATGACAGCGCACGCTTCGCAAACTATCTTCAAAGCAAGGGAATCGTCTCCGGTGATGTGATCGCAGGGCTATTGCCTCGAATTCCGGATCTTTTCACAGTCATCCTGGGTGCCTGGCGCATTGGCGCGATATACCAGCCTTTATTTACCGCCTTTGGTCCAGCAGCTATTGAGAGCCGCGTCACCGCGGTTGGCGGCAGTCACGCGAAGCTGATCGTCACCGATGCAACCAATCTGCCCAAGCTTGATGGCGTCCCAGAGTGTCCTGAAAAACTGGTCGTTGGCGACAGCTTCGCTGCGCTTTTGGCTGGGCAATCGGCCGTCTTTGAGCCTGCCGTGTTGAAAGGAGATACCCCTTTCCTCATGCTGTTTACTTCAGGTACGACGGGCAAACCCAAGGGCGTGCGCTACCCACTGTCATTGCTCTTGCCGGTATCTTCTTACATGCGCGATGCGGTTGATCTACAGCAACAAGATGCCTACTGGAACGTTGCCGATCCGGGCTGGGCTTATGGCATTCTTTACGCTGTCGTTGGACCTTTGCTGCTCGGACAAACAACCACCTTTTACGAAGGTCCTTTCACTGTCGAATCAACTCTGCGCATTTTGCTAGATCGCAAAATAACAAACCTTGCGGCTGCCCCGACTGCCTATCGATTGCTGATGGCGGCTGGCGAAGATGCGATGACGCCTATCGCTCATCAATTGCGTGTGGCTTCCAGCGCAGGCGAACCCCTTAATCCGGAAGTCATTCGCTGGGCAAGTCGAGTGTTGAATTGTCCGCTCGCTGATCATTACGGCCAAACTGAAGTGGGGATGATGATCCACAACCATCACGCACTGCAACATACCGTCAAACCCGGCGCTGCAGGTCTGCCCTTGCCAGGCATGAAGCTTGAAATTTTGGACGACCATCTTGTTGTTCAGCCTCCCAATACACCCGGTGTTCTGGCCGTCGATATCGCGAACTCACCGCTTTACACATTTGCAGGCTACTGGAAAGTAGACACCCAAAATGTGCGAGAGAACTGGTATATCACCGGGGACACAATGATGAAAGATGAGGACGGACACTTCTTCTTTGTCGGTCGCAATGACGACATCATTACCTCTGCGGGCTACCGCATTGGTCCCTTTGATGTCGAAAGCGTCGTGATGGAGCACAAGGCCGTTGCCGAAGTCGCCGTCATCGGTAAGCCTGACCCCGTGCGCACAGAAATCGTCAAAGCGGTCATCGTGCTTAAAACTGGCATTGAAGGCACAGAAGATTTAAAAGCTGAAATACAGCAGATGGTGCGCCAGCGTTTGTCGACGCATGCCTATCCCCGGGAAATCGATTTCGTCACATCATTGCCTAAAACACCCAGTGGCAAAATCCAAAGATTCATCCTGCGCGGCGACGCTCGATAAAAACAGAGACGCCTTATGACCCTATTGCATCGCACTTTGATCTTAATGGCTTGCTGGCTCGCAGCGCCGTTGGCTTTGAGCCAAATCTACCCTTCTGCGCCCGTCACACTGGTGGTGCCGTTTGCGGCCGGCAGTGGAACAGATGCCGTGGCCCGCATCGTTGCTAGGAAGCTCAGTGAGCGCCTCAAACAACCCGTTCTGGTCGACAACAAAGCCGGCGCGAACGCTCAAATTGGCGCCCTGTTGGTCGCCAAAGCCAAGCCTGATGGTTATACCTTGTTGATGTCTACCAATACATCGCATTCCGCCAACCCAAGCTTGGTTCTCAATCTCAAGTACGACCCGATTAAAGACTTCACGCCGATCACTCGCGTTGGTGAGCTTCCTTTTGCTTTGATCGTCAACAAAAATGACCCTGCAAAATCTCTCAAAGAGTGGATTGATCAAGCCAAGCTCAATCCTGGGAAATACGCCTACGCAACACCCAACAGCACATCCTTGGTGGCGTCTGAAACCATCAAGCGTATTGCAGGCCTTGATGTCGTCGGGATTCCTTATAAATCAAGTCCCCAAGCACTGACCGATCTCATTGGCGGGTCCATACAAATGTACGTTACGGATCTGGGCTCAAGCATGGGCATGATCAACTCTGGAGGTGTCCGTGTACTTGGAGTCACCACCAAAGAGCCTCTGAGTTCGATACCTGGAGCACCCCCCATTGCCACAGTGGTCACAGGTTTTGACCTGACGTCATGGAACGGCATCTTCGGTCCCGCGGGAACGCCGAAAGCGATAGCGGACAAACTGAACATGGAACTGCAAGAAGTTCTGGCCGACAAGGAAGTGCGCAAGGCACTGAGTCAACTTGGTTTTGAAACCTGGCCAAGCAAAACACCCGAAGAGTTTGCCAAATACGTGGCCGATCAACTCACGCACTGGAGCGCCCTCATCAAGCAGGCCGGGATGATTCCGGAATAAACATGAACGCTGCTTCTGATTCTGTCGGAAACGGCCCGCTGGCGGGCGTCAAAATTCTCGATCTCACCTCTGTGGTGATGGGACCTTTTGCAACACAGATCCTTGCCCAATTGGGTGCAGAGGTCATCAAGGTGGAATCCCCAGAAGGCGACAACATGCGCCATGTCGGGCCGATGAATAACCCCGGCATGGGGCATATTTTCTTGAATGCGAATGCAGGCAAAAGAAGTATCGCCCTGAATCTCAAGCATCCACAAGCATGTGAAGCTGCCTTGAAATTAGCTGAGAGTTGCGACGTCTTCATCAGCAACGTGAGGCCGCAGGCTCTTGCTCGATTGGGACTCGACTTCGAATCGGTACAAAAGCGCAACCCGCGCATTATTCATGTCAGTTGCTGCGGCTTTGATCAAGACGGGCCCGATGCAGCCCGGCCTGCCTACGATGATCTTATCCAAGGTGCGACAGGTGTGCCATGGCTCATGAATCAATATGGAATGCCTGAACCGGCTTATGCCCCCATCACACTGGCTGATCGCGTGACTGGACTCCACACGGTCTATGCCGTGACGGCTGCACTCTACGCGCGCAGTCAATCGGGAGTGGGTCAGTCCGTCGTAGTGCCTATGTTTGAGGCCATGGCGCAGTTCATTTTGGGTGATCACATGGCGGGCCTGACGTTTCAGCCGCCGATTGGCAAACCCGGATACGCGCGCCTGTTAACGCCCCACCGCAAGCCTTACCTGACGAGTGATGGCATGTTGTGCGTCTTGATTTATAACGACAAGCACTGGAAAAGCTTCTTTGATGCCATTGGCGAGTCAGAAGGCCTGGCCCGTGACCCCAGGTTTGTGACGCACGGTGCACGTGCCGAACATATTGATGAGGTCTACGCGAAAGTTGCCCACATCTTGCGCACCCGCACCACCGCGCAATGGCAATTGCTGCTGAATGCTGCTGATGTGCCCAATATGCCAATGAACACGCCAGAAGACTTGCTTTCCAATTCGCAACTGCGTGCTACGGGTTTTGTCAGTGAAAGCCTTCACCCCAGTGAAGGGCCGATGCACACATTAGCTCACCCGACCAAGTGGTCTGGCACGCCGCCCGCGAGGCGTTTTTCACCCGCACCCAGGCTGGGCGAGCATACCCGGCAACTCTTGCGTGAAGCTGGTTACTCCGAAGAGAGTATTGACGTCTTGATCCAACAAGGCGCTTGTCGCACTGACGAAAAAAAGGACTGAAATAATGCACGTCATGAACTTTACGCCAAGCCCTGTCCAAGCACAAATTCGCGAGGCCATTGAACGTGTGTGTGCGCCGTTCGATGCCGATTATTGGATGCGCAAGGACCAGGAGGGCGGATTTCCTGATGACTTTCATCATGCACTTGCTGAATCCGGCTGGCTGGGCATAGCGATGCCCGAAGCATATGGGGGAGCGGGCTTAGGCATCAGCGAAGCGGCACTCATGATGCACACTATTTCAGCGACAGGCGCTGGTTTTTCAGGTGCATCGGCAGTGCATATGAATATCTTTGGCTTGCATCCCGTTGTCGTTTTCGGCACCGCCGAGCAAAAACAGCGTTGGTTGCCGCCTTTGATTGCGGGAACAGACCGGGCCTGCTTTGCGGTGACTGAGCCCAACACGGGCCTGAACACTTTGAAGCTCAAAACATTGGCGGTACGTGACGGTGATCACTATGTCGTGCATGGGCAAAAGGTGTGGATCAGCACGGCCCAAGTGGCCAACAAGATGCTGTTGTTGGCACGTACAACTCCGATCGAAGAATGTAAGGGCACGGAAGGTTTAAGCCTGTTTTACACCGATATGGACCGCAGCAAAATGGACGTCCATGAAATAGAAAAAATGGGCCGTAAATGTGTCGATTCCAACCAGGTGTTCATTGATGGCCTGTGCATCCCAGTTGACGATCTGGTGGGAGAAGAGGGCAAAGGCTTCAGCTACATCTTGCACGGACTTAATCCCGAGCGCATCTTGATTGCAAGTGAAGCCGTGGGCCTGGGTCGCGCAGCATTAAAACGCGCAACAGGCTATGCCAATGAAAGGGAAGTTTTTGGCCGCCCGATTGGTCAAAACCAAGGCATCCAGCATCCTCTGGCCAAATCCTGGATGGAGTTGGAAGCCGCAGACTTGATGGTGCAGAAGGCCGCGTGGTTATATGACCAGAAGTTGAATTGTGCAGTGGAAGCAAACAGCGCAAAGTACCTTGCCGCTGAAGCCTGCTACCACGCTTGCGAAAATGCGATCTTCACCCATGGCGGCATGGGTTACGCCAAAGAGTATCAAGTGGAGCGGTATTTGCGAGAGTCCTGGATTCCCCGCTTGGCGCCCGTCAGCCCCCAACTCATCCTGTGCTTCATCGCAGAAAAAGTACTCGGCCTGCCCAGGTCTTACTGACCTGAGAATGCGCTTATGGATTCAAGCTTGTTGCATCTTCTAACAATGAATTAACTCAAAGCCTCTTTTATACGCTTGCGTTAAATGGGGGTCCTATTTCTCAAATGATTTCGATTTCCCGCAAGTCAGAATCATGAAATCCAAGTGAAAACCCTCGATCTACTGCACTGCTTGGCCGTTTACTATTGAACGCTATGGCGCGGCGTGTTAAACCTGTCATTGATCGATTTATCACCTCTAGGTAAGTCGGTGCTTGCTTTCTATTTGACCTGAAAACTTGGAAACGGCATTATGTTTTTACTCAAAAAAATCCTCGCCTTCACACTCTCAGGCGTCACCGCTGCCGCGGCTTTCGTATCCACGTCATCTTTTGCGGCATGGCCCTCGGATCAACCCATCAACATCATTGTTGCTTACGCGCCGGGCGGTGGAACAGATATTGTGGCAAGGCAATTGGTGCCTTTTCTGGAAAAAGCGCTTGGCGATGGCGCACGCTTTAACGTGATCAACAAGGGCGGAGCGGGTGGTGACATCGGATTTGGCGCCATTGCGGCCGCGGCAACTGACGGCTATACCATAGGCTTTATCAATACGCCGCCAGTGATCACCATTCCCATAGAACGTAAAACATCTTGGAACCTCAACAGTTTTGAGTTGCTGGGCAATGTCGTAGACGACCCCGGAACTTTTTGCGTACACAACGAAAACTCTATAAAGAATCTGAATGAATTGGCGGCATTTGCCAGAGCCAATCCCGGTGCTGTTTCGGTCGGAAGTACGGGTGTAGGGTCCGATGACCACTTGGCAATGTTGATGTTTGAAAAAACAGCTGGCGTCAAAATGACCCACGTCCCCTTCAAAGGATCTGGTGAAACACGTTCCGCCATTATTGGTAAGCACATTACCGTTGCCGCCATCAATGTTGGCGAGGCTTTGCAATATATGAAAGGTGGCTCGCCCCTCAGATGCTTGGGTCAAATGACAGCCTCACGAATTTCAATGGCGCCCGATTGGCCTACCTTCAAAGAGCAGGGTTATGCATTTGAAATGGCATCCTTGCGCGGCATGGTTGCCCCCAAAGGTTTACCTGTTTCTGTGCGTGATCGGCTGGTGCAAGGTTTAGAAAAAGCCATCAACGACCCTGGTTTCAAGCAAGCCGCTGAACGCGCCTTCGCGCCGGTCCGATTTTTAACCCCTGCAACCTATGATGCTGAATTGCGCGCTGGTGATACTTTATTTCGGCAGCTATGGAAAGAAATGCCCTGGACAGATAAATAACAAAGGTTGACAACATGCATGATTTGATTATTAAAGGCGGCACATTGGTGGATGGCACTGGAGGTCAACCCTTCACTGCAGATGTGGCCGTAAAAAACGGCCGCGTGGTTGAAGTCGGAAAAATAACGGGTCATGCAAAAAGAACGATGGATGCCGATGGCCTCATGGTCACCCCTGGCTGGGTCGATATCCATACCCATTACGATGGTCAAGTGAGTTGGGATCCTTATTTATCTCCTTCCTCATGGCATGGCGTAACCACGGCAGTCATGGGTAATTGCGGTGTTGGCTTTGCGCCAGCTCATGTGCATCAGCGTGAATGGATGATGGAGTTAATGGAAGGTGTCGAAGATATTCCTGGGGCCGTTCTTTCTGAGGGACTCAAGTGGGAATGGGAGTCGTTTCCCGAATATATGGATGCCATATCCCGAACGCCGAGAATCATGGACATTGGTGCCCAAATCCCGCATGGCGCTTTACGCGTCTTTGTGATGGGGGAACGCGGTGCCAATCGCGAGGCGGCCACACGGGATGACATGAAAACGATGGCTGCATTAGCCAAAGAAGCCATAGCGGCAGGTGCCTTGGGCTTTACCTCCTCCAGAACCATTGTTCACCGAACCAAGCGGGGAGCTGCCGTCCCATCGTTGGGTGTTGACGCGCAAGAACTGATCACTATCGCAAGTGCAATAGGAGAAACAGGTAAAGGTGTTTTGCAATTGATTTCGGATTGGGATGATTTGGATGCCGAATTCAATTTAATCCGAGACGTAACGAAGGCCAGTGGTCGGCCCATGTCTTACACCTTGCTGCAACATGACTTTTTACCGCAACGTTGGCGTGAAGTACTCAAACGCACCGATGCAGCAAGAACCCAGGGCTTGGATATCAAGGCCCAAGTGGCTTGCCGAGGCATTGGCATGATCCACGGCCTTGAGTGCTCCATGCAGCCCTTTTTCTTAGCACCCTCTTACCAGAAGGTTGCTCATTTACCAGTACCTGAACGTGTACGCGAATTGCTGAACCCTCAATTGCGCGATCGCATTCTGATGGAAGCCACCACAGTGCCGGATAACGTCAGGCTGGCAACCATCACACAGCATTTTCACAAATACTTCCCAATATCCGACCACGCGAACTATGAACCGTTGCCCGAGGACAGTGTTGCAGGCATCGCCGCAAGCAAAGGCTTATCTGCGGCCGCAGTGGCTTACGACATGATGCTTCAAGACGAAGGGCGCCAAAAGTTTTATTTTCCTTTGTACAACTACACAGAAAATAATTTGGATGTTGTGCGTGAAATGATGATGCATCCCGCAGCCTTGCTGGGGCTCGGCGACGCCGGCGCACATTGCGGTTACATATGTGATGCCAGTTATCCCACTTACCTGATCAAGCACTGGGCTCGCGAGAGAACACGTGGACCCAAACTACCAATTGAATTTTTGGTGCATGCACAAACACAACGCAATGCACGCGCACTGGGCATGTTTGACCGTGGGGCTTTAGTCCCCGGAATGAAAGCCGATATCAACGTCATCAACTTTGATAAATTAGACTTGTCAGCACCTCAAGTGGTCAACGACTTACCCGCAGGCGGCAGACGACTGGTCCAGAAAGCAAGTGGCTATGTGGCCACGATGGTCAATGGCCAAGTGGTCATGGAAGAAGGCGAATCGACAGGGGCATTGCCTGGACAATTGGTGAGGAGCACTCAGTCTTGACCTGATCTCAACCTATGAATGGGCAGACCGGTGGGCTCGCCAAGCGCCCACTAAGGTGATCAAACCTGGGATCAGTATCAATGCCAAGATGATTTTGCTGAGATGGGTTTGTACAAAAGGCAAATTACCAAAAAAGTAGCCTGCCAGCGTCAAACTCACGACCCAAATCAAGCCGCCCACCACATTGAAACTGGTGAACTTACTGCGCGTCATGGCGGCCACACCCGCGACAAAAGGCACAAAAGTCCTGATAAAGGGCATGAAGCGGGCCAAGATGATGGTAATGCCTCCATATTTTTCATAAAAAGCATGGGCTTTCTCAAAGGCAGACTTGTTGAAAAAGCGCGAGTCTTCCCACTGAAAAACCTTGGGCCCGAAATAGTGGCCAATGCTGTAATTGACCTGATCACCCGCAATGGCCGCCACAATAAGGACACCCATGGCCAGCGGCAAGCTCATCAAATCGGCCCCGCACAGGGCCCCCACAATGAACAACAAGGAGTCCCCCGGCAGGAAAGGCATGATCACCAAGCCGGTTTCGACAAACACAATCAAAAAAAGCAAGGCATAAACTGCCACGCCGTATTGCGTCACAAAATCCCTCAGGTGCACGTCCACATGAAGGATGAAATCAATCAATTGCATAAGCAGGTCCATCTCCCGATTATCTCTTGTGTTCAGGGCCTACAATTTGCTTGTGAAAACTGAAATACCTGAATCGCCCCCCCCCGAGGCCTCCGCGTTGGCGCGTCGCCCCATCCGCGAACTGCCCGATGAGCTGATCAGCCAAATTGCGGCAGGTGAAGTGGTCGAGCGCCCTGCTTCGGTCGTGCGGGAATTGGTGGACAACGCCTTGGACGCAGGCGCCAGCTATATCACTCTGCGACTCTTGGCAGGCGGCACACGTTTGATCTCAGTGGAAGACGATGGCGCTGGCATCGCATCAGAAGAGCTGCCGGTTGCTTTAAAGCGCCATGCCACCAGCAAAATAGGCAGCCTAGAGGACCTGGAATCAGTGGCCACAATGGGCTTTAGGGGTGAGGCTTTAGCCGCCATCAACTCCGTCTCTGAAATGTCTTTGCTATCCCGCTGCGAGGGGCAAAACATCGCCTTCATTTTGGAGGGTCGCACCGGCGAATTGCGGCCAGCGGCAAGGGCCTTCGGCACCACGGTGGAAGTGAAAGAGTTGTTTTTTTCCACCCCTGCCCGTCGTAAATTCCTCAAATCCGACAGCACCGAGTTGGCCCATTGCATCGAAGCCGTTCGCCGCCATGCTCTCGCACGTCCTGATGTCGGATTCGCCATATGGCACGAGGGCAAGCTGATCGAACAATGGCGCAGCCACCCCGGGCCTGCGGGGCTCGAGCAACGTTTGAGCGATGTACTGGGGGAGGATTTTGTTGCCCAGTCTGTGGCTGTAAACCACCGGAGCGGACCGGTGCAGATCACCGGTCGCGCGGGGGTGCCTGATGCAGCCCGCTCGCGCCCAGACCATCAGTTTGCCTATGTGAATGGCCGTTTTGTGCGCGACAAAGTTTTGAGCCATGGCGCTCGAAGTGCTTATGAAGACGTGCTACATGGTCAACGTCAGCCCGTTTATGCACTGTATGTTCACATGGACCCTGCGAGGGTGGATGTGAACGTGCACCCTACCAAAATCGAGGTGCGGTTTCGCGATAGCCGTGAGATTCACCAAGCGGTTCGACACGCCATTGAAAACGCCCTGGCCGTGCCCCGGGCGCAAACCCTCACAGCACAGGCTTTAGGTTCAAGTCCAGGCAATGCAACGGCTCTTGACAGCGCACCACGCTTGCCAGAGTCTGCCGCATGGACGCAGCGCGGCATGCCACTGGTGACGCCTTCAACGGGCTGGCAACCCCAAGGAGAGACACGTTACAGCCGTCATGTTGCCGATTTACAGGCGCTTTGGGGAAAACCACAATCTGACTTCACAGGGACGACTGTCACTGCTGTATTGAGTAAAGATGAACCCCGCACCGAGCCATTTGAAAAGCCGCCTGAACTGCCGGCAGGGGATTGGCCCTTGGGCCGCGCCATTGCCCAACTGCAGGGTGTTTATGTGCTGGCTGAAAATGCACTGGGACTGATCGTGGTCGATATGCACGCAGCCCATGAGCGCATTGTGTATGAGCGTCTGAAACAACAACTGACCTCGACGCGCATCAGCAGTCAACCCTTGTTGATTCCAGCCACATTTGCCGCTACGGCGAGCGAAGTCGCCACCGCCGAGAGTTGTCATGAATTCTTGGAACAATTGGGTTTGGAAATTTCGCCCCTGTCCGCCAAAACTCTGGCGGTTCGGGCGGTGCCCACCACCCTGGCCCAAGGCGATGCGGTGGAGTTGGCACGCAGCGTGTTGGCCGAGTTGGCGCAGCATGATGCATCCACCGTGGTGCAGCGGGCGCAAAACGAAATTCTAGGCACCATGGCCTGTCATGGCGCAGTTCGGGCTAACCGACGACTTACATTGGATGAAATGAACGCATTACTGAGACAGATGGAAGAGACTGAACGCTCCGATCAATGCAACCACGGTCGCCCCACTTGGCGGCAAGTCACTATGCGCGAATTAGACACCTTGTTCATGCGCGGTCGCTGATGCGGGAAATGCCCCGCCCCCTGGTGGTCTTAATCTTGGCCCTGCTCTTGGGCTTGCAGGCCGTGACCACCGATCTGTATCTGCCCGCCCTGCCCGCCTTAAAGGAGGATTTGGGCGCGAGCATGCCGCAAGCGCAATTGACGTTAACGGCGCTTCTTTTGGCCTTTGGCATTTCTCAATTATTTTGGGGTCCCTTGTCAGATCGTTTTGGCCGCAAACCTGTGTTGATCTGGGGCATGGGGGCTTACGTCATGGCGTCAAGTGGCTGCGCTTTTGCGCCTTCGATGGACCTGCTGATTGTGTGGCGAACCCTCCAGGGCATAGCGATGGGCGCTGCAGTCATGTCGGCCCGCGCCGTGGTTCGTGATCTGTACCCCCCCCTGGATGGCGCGCGGGTCATGTCTCAAGCCCTGAGTGGCTTGGGCATGATTGCCTGCTTGTGTGCGCCTACTGGAGGGTTTTTGACCGACCATTGGGGTTGGCGTCCCTCCTTGATGGTTCTTTCCATCTTTGGTGCCATGACTTGGCTACTGCTGATGTTTCGCTTTCAGGAAACTTTGAAACTTGTTAATCACCAGGCATTTCAACCGCGAAGCTTGGTCAAGGCCTGGATTGAGATTCTCAAAAACCCCACCTTCCGTGCCTACTGCGCTTTGTCTTCAGTGTCTTATTTGGGCTTGTTCACTTTTCTGGCGACTTCTTCGTTCGTCTTTGTGCGGCAATTTCACATGAGCAATACGCAGTATGGACTCATGATGTTGTCCATGTCGTTTTCCTACATTGTGGGCACCTTCATTTGCAGATGGCTGCTGTTACGCATGAGTGTTCAGCAAACTGTGGCCTTGGCTTCTTGTCTCACTTTGGCGAGCGGCATCTCGCTGGCACTGTTAGCTTACGCAGGTCAGGATCAAGCTTGGTATGGCCCTTTGTCGGTGATGGGGCCTGTGAACATTTTCATGATGGCTCACGGTGTCCATCAGCCTTGCGGACAAAGTGGTGCGGTCAGCCCCTTTCCCCACATGGCAGGAACCGCTTCTGCACTGAATGGCTTTTTGATGATGTTGGGGGCATTTTTCATGGGAGACTGGCTAGGCGCTCACATGGACCACCCCAGCTTGGCATTGGCCCAAGGCATGTTGCTTTGGAGTCTGTGCATAGGCGTACTGGCCTGGACCTGGGTGAGGCGTTTACCGCCTCCAGAACATTGAAAACGCCCTTCCTTAAGCCCCCTGTCGCTCTGGCTTTGGCCGGTCCCACCGCCAGTGGCAAAACAGCCGCCGCCTTGGCTATTGCAGAACTCTGGCAGCACCAAGGCGGCATTGAAATCATCAGTGTGGATTCAGCGTTAGTCTACCGTGGCATGAACATTGGCACGGCCAAGCCTTCCCATTCAGAACTGGCCAGTGTGCCCCACCATTTGATTGACATCCGCGATCCACTGCATGCTTACAGCGCCGCAGAGTTTGTGCGCGATGCAGGGCGGCTCATCGTCGAGATCAGCGCCCGTGGCAGCATGCCCCTTTTTGTAGGCGGTACCATGCTGTATTTCAAAGCCTTGCTCGAAGGCCTGAGCGATATGCCACCCGCCGACCCCTTGGTGCGAGCGACTTTACACGAAGAACTGAATGCGGTCGGCTTGACGGCACTCTACGCACGCCTGGGCGCAGTGGATCCTGTGACCGCTGCCCGCTTGGCGCCTGCGGATACGCAGCGGATTCTGCGGGCACTGGAAGTATGGCAACTGACAGGCAAGCCGATTTCATCCTTTCAAACGCGCAACGCATCGCTAGGCCCAAGGGCTGACATCCCTTTGATTTCATTGGAACCCCAAGACCGTGGGTGGCTGCACGAACGCATCGCCCTTCGTTTTGACGAGATGTTGAGCCGTGGTTTTTTAGACGAAGTCAAAACCCTTCGCGCACGAGGCGATCTCCAATCCGACCTGCCCTCTATGCGCTGCGTGGGTTATCGACAAGCTTGGGAGGCATTAGACAACGACTGGCCCCTGTCCGAATTGCGTGACAAAGGGGTTTCTGCCACGCGTCAACTGGCAAAAAGGCAGATCACTTGGTTGCGCAGCATGCCTACACGGCATGTCGTCGTAGCCGACCAAGCCCATGCAATGGCGCAGACCATTGCATTGACACAGCAACTGCTTAACCCATAAGCTTTTGCATGAAAATATCAGTCTAAGCCTTTGGCGCCTCGGGTCGCTTTGAGGTCTGATCGCTTATTTTTAGATTGCAATCGCTTTTGAACTGAACCGTAACTGGGTTTCGTGGGTTTTCGTTTTTTAGGCGGCAAAGCCACGCTGTTGACCCACTCATGCAAGCGAGAAAACGCATCCATGCGGTTCATGTCCTGCGTGCGATAGCGCTGTGCCTTCAGCACCAACACCCCCTCCAGCGTGATCCGACTGTCCAGCAAGGCCAGCAACCGGGTTTTCACTGCATCGGACAAAGACGAGTTGGGAATGTCAAAACGAAGTTGAATCGCACTGGAGACCTTGTTGACGTTCTGCCCACCCGGGCCCTGCGCTCGAATGGCTGTAACTTCAACTTCAGATTCGGGAATGACGAGTGGAATAGACACAAAAACCAATAAAAAAACAAGCCAACTTGAATGCGCGGCGAAGCTCGAGCGTACACTTCATAGCTTCTACAAGCAAAGGTGATGACATGGCCAAAGGTCAACAAAAAACAAACAAAGAGTCCAAAAAACCAAAAAAGGACACTTCACCTCCTAAGCCACCGAGCGGCGGCGAACCTGTTCGGCCCACCCAAACCACCACCGTGATTCCTCGCGGCAAAAAACCTGTCTGATACACGCGGTGATATGAAGGGTCGTCTTGATCTGCTGTGGCCAACCTCTGGCTATAGTTTACTGACCACCGATGCGAGTGGCCATCTGCTGGTCAGCGATGCTTTTTTGCAGTTCCTGCTGGAGAGGCCAGAGTTGGCGCCGATAGCCTCTTCTTGTGCGCAGGAGTTGGCCTTGCACGCGTCCTTATGTGAAAACCCGAGGCAATCCATTTCAACCTCAGGACTGGCCGCATTGAAGGACGTGGACGCGGCAGAAAACTATGCCGTGTGGTTGCGCTTTCGTGATCGTTTATTGGCCAAA
Organism: Comamonadaceae bacterium; assembly: GCA_947373105.1. Classification (GTDB taxonomy): domain Bacteria; phylum Pseudomonadota; class Gammaproteobacteria; order Burkholderiales; family Burkholderiaceae_C; genus Limnohabitans_A. The sequence continues at coordinate 39,528 of CANBWK010000004.1, forward strand.
CCCACACTCGAGGCCAGTTATCTGGCCTTATTTGAAGGTCAGGGCGTTGATGTACCGCCTATCTTGGTCCAGCACATCACCCAAATTTTGCTTCAGCATGTCCTGGGACCAAACGTCACGCCTATGCAAGCACGTTGTGCAGAAATGCTGTTTCGCACGCAAAAAATTTCCATTCTTGAAGGTGGCACCGTGATGGCAGCCGACCTGGAAACCGTAGAACGCCACGCTCAAACAGGCGGTTTTGGCAGCTTAGGCGAATTGCTGAAACAAGGCGGCATTCCCACCCGCAGCGTCGACTTGGATGTGCTCAATGATGACGAAAGCGCCAACACTTATTGGGAACGCTCAGAACGCTTTGACATGGTGATCTGCTTAAACCGCGATCAGGCTGCGTTGACCGCTCTATGCGAAGTATTGAAACTTTGGGTTGGACACTTCTTGAACACCCCAGTACGTATTCAAACCGCACGTGAAATAGTTGATGACCATTGGGTCTGGCATGTCGGCCTGGACGCGCAAGCCAGTAGCGTTCTCAATGACCTGTTCACCGGAGCGGAGGTGGACGAAGAGCGTATGCGCCGATTGCTTTGCCTGTTCACCTTGGAGTTTGAAGATGCCGGCGATATGCGCAGCGATGTGGCTGGCCATCCGGTGTACCTGGCCATGGCCATGGATGCAGGCAATCGCCTGAAAATCAAACCTCAAAACTTGCTGCTTAATTTACCTTTGGCTCTGCGCTCCTGAGCCTGCGGGGGCTTACAGCTTATTGCAAGGGGCCTTTGAGGCTTTCAGGAATGGGCAAAGACATCACTTCGATGCCTTCTTCCATCAAGGATTCGGCTTCTTCTCGCGTGGCTTGTCCGCGGATGCTGCGTTCCTCAGCCTCGCCGTAATGCATCTTGCGCGCTTCATCGGCAAACTGCGTACCGACATCTTCTGTGTTGGCCAAGACGTGCTTCACCGCATCCAGCAAAGCAGCTTGCATGCGATGAACGGCCATAGGCGGCACCGAAGGTGGGGTCGCTTGTACAGCGCCTGAAATCGGAGGCGCCTCCACTGCGGCCATGTTGGATGCCTGTGACTTCATCGGTTCAACAGCACCTAGATTTAACCTTGGGGCGGAAGGTAGCTTGGAGACTTCGGCATCTCCACATAAGGGGCATGAGACCAAGCCTCGCGCACGCTGCGATTGATAGTCCTCTTCGGAACCAAACCAACCCTCAAAATTATGGGTCTGACTGCATTGGAGACTCAGTACTTTCATGGCGCAGTATCACTCTTTTTCCAAACCAAGGGCCATAAGGCATCTCGGCCGTGGGTATTCTGTAGCCACAAAGCTCCCGCCAAGGTCTTGGCATCGGTGACTTGGCCCGTCATGCACCAATGCATCAATTCTTCTATGCTGGCGGTGATCACATCGAGAAACTCACCCGCATCCAATTCACGCTGACCAGCCGTCAATCCCCGTGCAAACCAGATCTCAATGAATTCAGTGGAATAAGAAATGACCGGATGCAACACACCCGCTCGGGCCCACTCGCTTGCGATGTAACCGGTTTCTTCTTTTAATTCGCGCTGAGCGCAAAGAAAAGGGTCTTCTCCTGGGTTTAATTTTCCAGCAGGGAACTCGGTCATCACTTGACCCATGGGGTAGCGGTATTGACGCTCAAGGACCAGGCGCACAGAACCATCTGCTTGCGCCAGCATAGGAATCACCATCACGGCCCCGGGATGCAGGACATATTCGCGGCTGGCCGTTCGTTGATCGGGCAAACTGACCTGATCACGGAAGGCGTGCAAAAAATGGCCACGTAATATTTCTTCGCTACCCAAGCGAACTTCGACCAAATGCCGATCTGCTGAATCAACGATGGGAATGATGGAAGTAGCAGTCATGTCTAAGCAGCCAGCTTGGCCTTTAAGGCTTCAGCCTCGGTGTTTGAGCAAATAACGGAACACAAAACCTGGGAATGCCAAAGTCATGAACAGGGTCGCCGTGATCGCATAAAACTCCCAAGCTTGCCGAGCGATTTGCCCCATGGTTTCTTCTAAGAACAAAGCCACTGCGCCGACAATCAGGTAGGCGGCAACCAACTCCAGTAAACGCAATCCTAAAGATTTGTGCGAAAGCCGTGGCCCGACAATGGCCCACCTTTGGCTGACGAACGGTGCATTGGCGGCCACAAGAGCCAACACAATCACCGCATAGGTGAATAAAGTCTGCTGGATCAATTGGCAAGCATCTGCGCAATGGCTTGGGCGCACAAAGTCATCAATGCGCCAGGCACAATACCCAAAACCAAAACCAACAAACCATTGAGCGACAAGACGACCCTGACATCGGCGTCCGCAGTCACAGTCGTAGCCGTCACAGGCTCATCAAAGTACATGACCTTGACCACACGCAAGTAATAAAAAGCGCCAATCAAGGACATGATCACCGCAAACACGGCCAAAGAAATGGCGTACGTTTGACCGGATGCGATCAAGGCTTGCAATACAGACAACTTGGCGTAAAAGCCAACCAATGGCGGGATGCCTGCCAATGAAAACATGCAAATAGCCATCACACCTGCATACAACGGACTGCGGTGATTCAGCCCAGCCAAATCAATGATCTCTTCGCTCTCAAACCCTTGTCGAGCCAACAGCATGATGATCCCAAAACTGGCCAAGGTGGTCAGTACATAGCCAATCACGTAGAACATCGCCGAGCTGTAAGCGTTGGCAGCATGGTCGGCGTTACCGCTGACCACACCGGCAATCAGACCAATCAAGACAAAACCCATTTGGGCTATGGTTGAATAAGCCAACATGCGCTTGAGGTTGGTTTGTGCAATGGCTGCAAAGTTACCCACCAGCAAAGACGCCACGGCCAACAAGGCCAGCATTTGTTGCCAGTCCACCGCCAATGGCAATAAACCTTCTACCAAGACACGGATCACCAGAGCAAAGGCGGCCAATTTGGGAGCGCCGGCGATCATCAACGTCGCGGCAGTGGGAGCACCTTGATACACATCAGGAATCCACATGTGAAAGGGCACTACACCCAACTTGAATGCCAAGCCAGAAACGATGAACACCAACCCAAATACCAGTACCTGCTGTTTGATCTGTCCCGTGGCTATAGCCTTGAATATGACGCTCAAATCCAGACTGCCCGTGGCACCGTAGACCATGGAGATGCCATAGAGTAAGAAACCAGAAGCCATCGCGCCCAGCACGAAGTACTTCATCGCAGCCTCGGTGGCATTGGCATTGTCACGACGCAAAGCGACCAACGCATAGCTTGACAATGTCAATAATTCCAAACCGAGGTACAGCACCAAAAAGTTTTGTCCGGAAATCATCACGCTCATGCCCAGCAGTGCAAACATGGACAGGGAGAACATCTCTCCGCCACGCATCATGTCGCGATCGGCTGCATAGGGCCGTGCATAGACCAGGGTGATCATCACGGCAATAGCTGAAAAGCACTTAAGCCAATGGCCCATGGGATCACTGACCACCAAACGGCCAAAACCATAGAGCGTTTGTCCCGCATCGGCATACAAGGCATGCATCAAAGCCACACCAGCCAAAGAAGCCAATGTCAAAGCGTAAGTGGTGGTGCGTTTGGGGCATGTCACCAGCAGGTCGACCAACGCAATCGCGCAGGCCATGACCAGCAGCACGATTTCGGGATAGACCGCCATCCAGCTGGTTGCGTCAATCATGTGTCTTCTCTCAATTCTTAGAAATCAGCGTGAACGTCAATGACGGTCTTAAGGTAATTTGGACAAAGCGACATGCTTAAGCAAGTCAGCCACTGAGGCTTCCATCACGTCGGTAAAGGGACGGGGATACAAGCCCATGTAAAGTACCGCAATGGCCAGCAAGGCCAGCATGATGAACTCGCGGGTGTTGATGTCCGTGAGCCCTTTAACGTCGTCATTGGTAACAGGTCCGAGATACACACGTTTGAACATCCACAATGTATATGCAGCACCAAAAATCAGCGCAGAAGACGCCAACACGCCGACCACGAAGTTGAACTTCACAGCCCCCAGAATCACCATCCACTCGCCCACAAAACCGGCGGTTGCAGGCAAACCGCAGTTGGCCATCGAGAACAGCAGTGCAAACGCAGCGAACTTGGGCATGGTGTTGATGACGCCACCGTAACTGGAAATTTCACGGGAGTGAACACGGTCGTACAGCACGCCAATAGACAAGAACATGGCGGCCGAAACAAAGCCATGCGCAATCATTTGGACCAAGCCACCTGAAACGCCGAGCGGGTTGAAGATGAAAAAGCCCAAAGTGACAAAGCCCATGTGGGCGACAGAAGAATAGGCAACCAATTTCTTCATGTCTTGTTGGACCATGGCCACCAGTCCCACATAGACCACCGCGATCAAGGACAAGACGATGATGAACATACCCCATTCACGCGCGGCATCGGGCGCAATCGGCATTGAAAACCGAAGAAAACCATAGGCACCCAGCTTCAGCATGATGGCGGCCAAGACGGCTGAGCCTCCGGTGGGCGCTTCGACGTGTACATCGGGCAACCAAGTGTGAACGGGCCACATCGGCACCTTCACGGCAAACGCGGCAAAGAAGGCAAAGAAAATCAAATTTTGAGCCATCGACGACAGCGGCATCTTGTGCCAGGTCGCAATGTCAAAACTGCCGCCCGATTGGGTGTAAAGGTAGATCAAAGCCACCAAGGTGAGCAAGGAGCCCAACAAGGTGTAGAGGAAGAACTTGAAGGCTGCATAAATTTTGTTCGGCCCCCCCCAAATACCAATGATCAAATACATCGGTATGAGTGTGGCTTCAAAGAAAACGTAGAACAACAATCCGTCCAAGGCACAGAAGACGCCAATCATCAAGCCAGACAAGATCAAAAAGGCAGCCATGTACTGGTTGACTTTGCGGGTAATGACTTCCCAGCCTGCAATCACCACAATCACATTGATGAAAGCAGTCAACAACACCAACCAAAAAGAAATACCGTCGAGACCCAAGTGATAGTTCACGTTGAAGCGCTCAATCCATGGGGCCTTTTCTACAAACTGCATGGCCGAAGTCCCCAGCTCAAAGCGGGCGTACAAAGGCAATGTGATCAAGAAGCTGATTAAGGCACCAATCAAAGCAAGCCAACGCACTGCGCGGGCATGTTCATCGCGACCCAAGGCCAGCAAGACAAGCCCAAACGCAATAGGCGTCCAGACAGCAAGGCTCAACAATCCCATTTTTATTCTTCCTTACTTGTTGAGCCAGACGAAATACGTCATCAGCACAAAAACACCCAAGATCATGACCAAGGCGTAGTGGTAGAGATAACCCGATTGGAACTTGCGCACCTGACCGGAAACCCAACCCACCAGTTTCCAAGAGCCATTGACGAGGAAACCATCAATCAATGCACGGTCGCCAAGTTTCCAGAGACCGTTGCCCAAAGCACGGGCACCACGGGCCAGAATATTTTCATTGAACCAATCCAGGAAATACTTGTTTTCCAAGAGCACCACAATCGGTTTGAGCACCCTGGCGAATGCGGCAGGCACAGAAGGATTCACCATGTACATGTACCAAGCCGTCACAACACCCGCCACAGCCAGCCAGAAGGGCGCTGAAGTCAGCGCATGCATCGCCATACCCACAGGTCCGTGGAAGGCATGGGCCAACTCTTCCATCACTGGGTGACGGGCAGTATCGACAACGATGGCATCTTTGAAAAAATCGCCAAACAACATGGGTGTGATGGTCATGAAGCCAATCACGACAGAAGGGATCGCCAGCAAGACCAGCGGCACCGTCACAACCCATGGCGACTCATGGGGCTTGTCATGTACGCCGTGGCCATGGTCATGGTCATCATGATGGGCATCATGGTGAAGGTCAGGATTTAGCTCATAACGCTCTTTGCCATGAAACACTAAAAAATACATGCGGAAGGAATAAAACGCGGTTACGAAAACACCAGCCAAAACCGCAAAGTGTGCAAAACCTGCAGCAGGCAGATGGCTCTCAGCCACGGCTTCGATGATGCTGTCCTTGGAGTAAAAACCCGAGAAAAAAGGCGTACCAATCAAGGCCAGTGAACCTAAAAAGGAGGTGATCCAAGTGATCGGCATGTACTTGCGCACACCCCCCATCCAGCGAATGTCCTGGTTATGGTGCATGCCCATGATGACGGAACCAGCACCCAAGAAAAGCAAAGCCTTGAAGAAGGCATGGGTCATCAGATGAAACACCGCGACCGAATACGCAGAAGCGCCCAGGGCCACGGTCATGTAACCCAGTTGAGACAAGGTGGAGTAAGCCACCACGCGTTTGATGTCATTCTGGATAATGCCCAAGAACCCCATGAACAATGCGGTGATGGCGCCAATGACCATGATGAAATTCAAGGCGGTGTCAGACAACTCAAACAATGGCGACATCCGGGCCACCATGAAAATACCCGCTGTGACCATGGTGGCAGCGTGGATCAGTGCGGAGATGGGTGTAGGTCCCTCCATAGAGTCAGGTAACCACACGTGCAAAGGAAATTGAGCCGACTTGCCCATCGCACCAATGAACAGGCAAATGCAAATCACCGTGACCAGCATCCAGTTCGTACCCGGCAGCGTCAGAGAACTTAATTCACCAGCCTTGGCGAACGCTTCCGTGTAGTTCAGCGTGCCCGCAAAGGCTGCAATCAATCCAATCCCCAAAATGAACCCAAAGTCACCCACACGGTTCACCAAAAAGGCTTTCATGTTGGCAAAAATAGCCGTCGGCTTATTGAACCAAAAACCGATCAGGAGATAGGACACCAAGCCAACGGCCTCCCAACCGAAGAACAGTTGCAGCATGTTGTTGCTCATAACAAGCATCAACATGGAGAAAGTAAACAGCGAGATGTAGGCAAAGAATCGGTTGTAACCTTCGTCTTCTTCCATGTAACCGATCGTGTAGATATGCACCATCAGGGACACGAAAGTGACGACACACATCATCATGGCGGTGAGGCCATCGATCATGAAGCCAACTTCCATTTTGAGTCCACCTACGACCATCCAGGTGTATAGCGTTTCGTTCAATCGAGCGCCTTCAAGCGCCACACTTTTGAGTGTCATGGCGGACAGAATAAAGGCCACCAGAACGCCCAAAATAGTCAAGGTATGCGTCAGCCGACGCCCGATCCAGTTGCCACCCAATCGGGTGCCAAAAATACCTGCCAGCACAGAGCCCACCAGAGGGGCGAGCGGCACGGCCAGCAGCGTGCTTGCGTTGAGGGTTTGACTCATCTTGTTATTAACCCTTGAGCGAATTGAGTTCGTCCACGTTGATGCTGTTCTTGTTACGGAAGAGCAAAACGAGGATGGCCAGGCCAATTGCCGATTCGGCGGCGGCCACGGTGAGAATGAAGAACACAAACACCTGGCCGCGCATGTCACCCAAATAATGAGAGAACGCGACAAAATTCATATTGACGGCCAGCAACATCAGTTCAATGGCCATCAACAAAACGATCAGGTTTTTACGGTTCAAGAAGATACCAATCACCGCCAAGGCAAACAGCATGGCACCCAAAGAAAGGTAATGTCCAAGGGTCAAAGTCATGACTTGATCTCCGTTGTCACAGCAGCTTGCGCTGGCGGTTGAGGTGCAACACCCGCTTGCGTCACGCCAACCTTGATGATCGACAAACGATCCGCAGCCCGAACGCGCACTTGCAATGAGGGATTGATCGCCTTGCTGTCTTTGCGCTCACGCAAAGTCAGCGCAATGGCGGCGATCATGGCTACCAGCAAAATCACGGCACCAATTTGGATGGGCATGAGGTAATCGGTATAGAGCAATATTCCGAGGGCTTTTGCATTCGAAACGGGTGCAGCCACCTGCCCCACCGCCAAGATGGCCTTAGGGGCTTCAGTCAGGCGAAAGCCTCCCATGAGCACCGCCGCCATTTCGAGTGCAATCAATGTACCCAATGTCGCTGCCAATGGGAAGTGCTTCCAAAAGCCTTCACGCAATATGTCCATATTGATGTCCAGCATCATCACCACAAACAAGAACAACACCATGACCGCACCGAGGTAAACCAACACCAGGGTAATGGCCAAAAATTCAGCTTGCAGCAAAAACCACAAGCCAGAGGCTTGCGAAAAGGCCAGCATGAGATACAAAACTGCGTGCACAGGATTGCGCGCCGTCACCACGCGAAAAGCGGCAAACAGCAGTACCGCAGAGAACAGATAGAAAAACCCCGTTTGGATGTCCATGATTCAATTCTTTCAGCGGTACTTGGCATCCGCAGCGCGTGCTGCCGCAATGTCTTTTTCGTAGCGATCACCCACTGCCAGCAGCATGTCTTTGGTGAAGTACAAGTCCCCCCGTTTTTCGCCGTGGTATTCAAAAATGTGTGTTTCGACAATCGAATCTACAGGGCAACTCTCTTCACAGAAACCGCAAAAAATACACTTGGTCAGGTCAATGTCGTAGCGTGTCGTGCGACGTGAGCCATCATCGCGGACACCTGCCTCAATGGTGATCGCCATCGCAGGACAAACCGCCTCGCATAACTTGCAAGCAATGCAACGCTCTTCGCCATTGTCATAACGGCGCAGGGCATGCAACCCTCGAAAACGGGGCGACTGCGGGGTTTTTTCTTCAGGGAATTGCACTGTCACCTTGCGGGCAAAAGCGTAACGTCCTGTCAGGGCCATGCCCTTGAGCAACTCCACCAGCATGAAGCTTTTGAAGAAGTCCTTGAGTGAGAAAGATGTCATGGTAGTCATGGCTCTGCGTTCATTTCCAGATGTTCCAGGGTGAGAACAACCAAGCCCCCACCACCAGTAGCCACACCAAAGTGACAGGAATGAAAATCTTCCAGCCCAGACGCATGATCTGGTCATATCGGAAGCGAGGGAACGTGGCGCGAATCCAGATGAACATGGACACGACCAAGAAAGTTTTCAGGCCCAACCAGATCCAACCCGGAATCATGTTGAACAGTGCGCTGTCTATAGGCGATATCCAGCCGCCCAAAAACATGATCACGGCCAAAATAGAGACCAACCACATGCTGGCATATTCGGCCAAGAAGAAAATGGCAAAACCCATACCCGAATACTCGACCATGTGTCCAGCCACGATTTCAGCCTCGCCCTCAACCACGTCGAAGGGATGGCGGTTGGTTTCAGCCACACCCGAGATCAGGTAAACCATGAAGATCGGAAACAAAGGCAACCAGTTCCAAGACAAGAAATTCAGACCGAGGGTGGCCATCTGCCCTTTACCCTGACCCAGCACAATGTCGGTCAGGTTCATGCTGCCCGAAACCATCAGTACCACCAAAAAGCAAAAGCCCATGGCAATTTCATAACTGACCATTTGGGCTGAGGCACGCAGTGCACCCAGAAAAGCATATTTGGAGTTCGAAGCCCATCCGGCAATGATCACGCCATACACCTCAATGGACGTAATCGCCATCACCAGCATCAAGCCGGCATTGATATTGGTCAGCGCGACTTCAGGTCCGAAGGGAATCGCGACCCATGCGGCCAAAGCAGGCATGATCGCCATGATCGGTCCTAACCGGAACAGACCCAAACTGGCGGCAGTGGGATTGATCAATTCTTTGGTCAGTAATTTGACGGCATCGGCAATCGGCTGCAACAAACCCATCGGCCCGACCCGGTTAGGGCCATGACGCACTTGCATGAAACCCAAGAGCTTGCGCTCCCATAAGGTCAGATAAGCCACAGCACCCATCAGAGGCGCCAAAATGGCCACAATCTTGATCAGTATCCAAAGCACCGGCCAAGCCATCGTGACCCACCAGTTGGCAGCCAACAAGTTCAACCCACCGTTGTACAAGCCATCAATCATGCCGCCACCTCTTGGCCAAGACGGGCATCAGCCGTCATTTGCAATGAGGGGGCTCGGCGAACCACACCGTCCAACTGGTAAATACGCGCCACATGAGGCACAGCAACTTCACCCGACATATGCAACGGTCCCTGGCTCGCGTTGCTCAAGACGGGCGGCCGTGCTGTGGCCTTGGCCAAGACATCTTGCGAAGTCTCAAAATCGAAACCCGGAATACCCATCAAATTGGCCAGTACGCGCAGGACCTTCCAAGCCGGACGCGTCTCTCCCAAAGGTTTGACCACAGCATGGAAACTTTGCAAACGGCCTTCAGCATTCACAAAACTGCCTGAAGTTTCAGTGAAGGGCGCAATGGGTAAAAGCACATCAGAAAAAGCCATATTGGCTTTGAATGGACTCAGTGTGATCACCATGTCAGCTTGACCCAAAGCCTTGGCGGCTTGGGTACCTGCCGCGCTGTCGAACTCCGGTTCGTTATTCAGCAGTAAGACTGCTTTCAAACCACCGCTCAGTATTTGACCTGCGTTAGATCCACCTGTTTGCGGCTGCGCTTTAACCCACTGCGCACCGACAGTATTGGCCGCTTCAGTCAGATAGCCTACTGAGGCACCCGTGTGTTCAGCAATCCAGTTGGCCAAAGTCAACAAGCTTGAAGCATGGGCGTGATGCGCAGCCGCATTGCCCAACAAGATGGCTTTCCGTTCACCGCCCATCATGGATTTGGCAATGGCAGAGGCTTGCGGTGTGGCTTGACCCGCTGCAGGGGCTTGGACACCCTTTTCAGTCGCAATCACAGCGGCGATGTCAGCCAGATGCTGTGCCCATGTGCTTGGGGTATCAATCCACGCCTGTGCCACAGGCATGGCCCAAGCTTGCTTGTCAGTCAACAAAGAAGCCGAAGTCACAGCATTGAGCTGCGCTCCATGACGGACAGCTTGGCGAATACGTTGGGCAAACAGCGGATGCTCTTTACGCAGATTGCTGCCCACCACCAAAACGCGCTGCAATGTCGACAACGAAGCCACGGAAGTCCCGAGATAACGAATGCCCTGTGAAGCTGTGAACTCTGCATTGCGCAGTCGGTAGTCGATATTGTCAGAGCCCAAACCCCGCAACAACTGCCCGGCAAGGTACAACTCTTCCACCGTACTGTGGGGGCTGACCAAAGCACCGATGCTGCTGGCGCCATGGTCGCTGCTGATGTTTTTCAGACCATTGGCCACGTACTCCAACGCAGTTTGCCAGTCGACTTGCTTCCACTCTCCACCTTGTTTGAGCATGGGGGCGGTTAAACGCTCAGGGCTGTTCAGTGCCTCATAGGAGAAGCGATCGCGGTCGGCAATCCAGCACTCATTGACCTCTTCATTTTCCAGGGGAACGACACGCATCACGTGGTTATTTTTAACTTGCACCACCAAGTTAGCGCCTGAAGAGTCATGTGCAGCAATCGACTTGCGGCGGGACAACTCCCAGGTCCGGGCACTGTAACGGAAAGGCTTGCTGGTCAAAGCGCCTACAGGGCAAATGTCGATCATGTTGCCCGACAGCTCAGAGTCCACCGACTGGCCCACAAAGGTTTCGATTTCAGCGTGTTCGCCACGGTGCGACATACCCAACTCCATCACACCGGCCACTTCTTGGCCAAAGCGCACGCAGCGTGTGCAATGGATACAGCGGCTCATCTCTTGCATGCTGATCAAAGGCCCCACATCTTTGACAGCGACAACACGTTTTTCTTCTTCATAGCGAGAAGTCGAGCCACCGTAGCCAACAGCCAAGTCCTGCAACTGACATTCGCCACCTTGGTCACAGATTGGGCAATCCAAGGGGTGATTGATGAGCAAAAATTCCATCACCGACTTCTGAGCTTGTATCGCCCGGTCAGTTTTGGTGCGCACGATCATGCCTTGTGTCACAGGCGTGGCACAAGCAGGCATGGGTTTAGGTGCTTTTTCAACATCGACCAAACACATACGGCAGTTGGCCGCAATGCTCAATTTTTTGTGATAACAGAAGTGTGGAATGTAGGTGCCGGCTTTTTCAGCCGCATGCATGACCATGCTGCCCTCGACAACTTCAACCTTCTGACCGTCCAGTTCAATTTCAACCATGAGAGGCACCCATCAAACGTATGCACCGACCATACAGGTCTTGTGCTCAACGTGGTATTCAAATTCGTGACGGAAATGCTTGAGCATGCCGCGCACCGGCAGAGCCGCTGCATCACCCAAAGCGCAAATGGTGCGGCCCATGATGCTGCCCGCCACACTGTCGAGCATGTCCATGTCACTGGCACGGCCCTGTCCGTTTTCAATTCTGTCCACCATGCGCCACAACCAACCCGTACCCTCGCGGCAAGGTGTGCACTGACCACAGGATTCGTGCGAATAGAAATACGACAAACGCTGCAAAGACTTGACCATGCAACGGCTGTCGTCCATCACAATCACTGCGCCAGAACCCAGCATCGAACCTGCTTTGGCGATCGAGTCGTAATCCATGGTGATGTCCATCATCACATTCGCGGGTAAGACCGGCGCAGAGGAGCCGCCCGGAATCACCGCTTTGAGTTGACGACCAGCGCGAACACCGCCAGCCAGTTCAAGCAACTTGACGAAAGGAGTGCCCATCGGTATTTCGTAGTTACCAGGACGCTCAACATCCCCGCTGATCGAGAAAATCTTGGTGCCCCCGTTGTTGGGCTTGCCACATTCTAAATAGGCCTGACCACCATTGCGGATGATCCAAGGCACGGCCGCAAAAGTTTCGGTGTTGTTGATGGTGGTCGGTTTGCCATACAAACCAAAGCTGGCAGGAAACGGCGGCTTGAAACGCGGCTGGCCTTTTTTGCCTTCGAGCGATTCGAGCAAAGCTGTTTCTTCACCACAGATGTAAGCGCCAAATCCATGCGTAGCATGCAACTGGAAACTGAAAGTGCTGCCTAAAATGTTGTCGCCCAAGTAGCCTGCTGCACGGGCTTCTTCCAAAGCGGCTTCAAATCGTTCGTAAGTATGGAAGATTTCACCGTGGATGTAGTTGTACCCGACACTGATGCCCATCGCATACGCAGCAATGATCATGCCTTCAATGACCGTATGGGGATTGAACTCCATGATGTCGCGGTCTTTGCACGTACCGGGCTCGCCTTCATCCGAGTTGCAGACCAAATATTTTTGACCTGGGAACTGCCGCGGCATGAAGCTCCATTTCAAACCGGTCGGAAAGCCCGCACCACCACGTCCTCGCAAACCAGATTCTTTGACGGTGGCAATGACTTGATCCTGAGTAAGTCCCGCAACACCCGTTTCTGGATTGGCCGGAGCGCCATCTTTTCCCAAAATTTTGCGCAAGGCCTGGTAACCACCGCGTGATTCGTAATCTTTCAGGCCCCAGTTGAGTCCATCCAAACCCGCCATAATTTGCGGGGTGATATGACGGCCATGAAAAGAACTCTCCAAACCCGTGGCATGGAATTGACTTAATAATTGATCCAGGTTCATCAGGCTGCCCCTGCTTTCTTGAGACCTTCGATCAATTGATCGAGTTTGTCATTGCTCATGAAACTGCACATGTTGCGGTCGTTCACCAACAGAACGGGTGCATCTGCACAGGCCCCTTGGCATTCGCTGGGTTGCAATGTGATCAAGCCATCGGCCGTGGTTTCACCGGCATGGATGCCCAGCTTGTGCTCCAAATGGGCCAAGGCTTGCGCCCCTCCCCGCAACTGGCAAGGCAGATTGGTGCAAACGTTCAACTTGAACTTGCCCACCGGCTTCAGGTTGTACATGTTGTAAAACGTTGTGACTTCGTGGACAGCCATGGGCGCCATGTCCAAGTGGTCGGCAACGATTTTCTCGCTCTCAGAACTGACCCATCCCAACTCTTGCTGAACGATGGCCAAACACGCCATGACAGCCGACTGCTTCTGGTCAGCAGGGAACTTGGCCACTTCTCGGTCGAAGCGGGCTTTGGTGGACTCAGAGATCATCTGTCAATCTCTCCAAACACAATGTCCATGGTGCCGATGATGGCGACAGCGTCAGCCAGCATGTGGCCACGGGCCATTTCATCAAGGGTTGCCAGGTGGGCAAAGCCCGGGGCGCGAATTTTCAAACGATACGGCTTGTTGGCACCATCACTCACGAGGTAGATGCCAAACTCACCTTTGGGATGCTCAACGGCAGCGTAGGCTTGACCTTCGGGCACATGGAAGCCTTCGGTGAAGAGCTTGAAATGGTGGATCAAGTCTTCCATGTTGGACTTCATGCCTTCACGCGCAGGAGGTGCCACTTTGTGGTTGTCCGTGATCACAGGACCCGGATTGACCCGCAACCAAGCGATGCACTGCTGAACAATGCGGTTGGACTCGCGCATTTCTTGCACGCGCACCAAATAACGGTCGTAACTGTCGCCCGTCTTGCCCACGGGCACATCAAAGGCAACTTTGTCGTAGGCATCGTAGGGTTGTTTTTTACGCAAGTCCCAGGCAATGCCGGAGCCGCGCAACATCGGACCGGTCATCCCCAGATTGAGCGCACGCTCTGGCGGTACGACGCCGACGCCGACCGTACGCTGTTTCCAGATACGGTTGTCGGTCAGCAGGGTTTCGTATTCGTCAACGCACTTGGGAAAGCGCTGGGTAAAGTCATCAATAAAGTCAAGCAATGAACCACTGCGGTTTTTGTTCAGCTGCTCGATCGCCTTGGCATTCTTGATCTTGCTGACCTGGTACTGCGGCATGCTGTCGGGCAGGTCACGGTAGACACCGCCGGGACGGAAGTACGCGGCGTGCATGCGGGCACCCGAGACAGCCTCGTACATATCGAAAAGGTCTTCTCGCTCACGGAAGGTGTAGATCAAGATGGTTGAGCTACCGCAATCGTTGCCGTGTGAGCCTAGCCACATGAGGTGGTTCAGCAGTCGGGTAATTTCGGCAAACATCACACGGATGTACTGCGCACGCAAGGGAACCTCGATGCCCAGCAATTTTTCAATGGCCAAACAGTAGGCATGCTCATTGGACATCATCGACACGTAATCGAGGCGGTCCATATAGGGCAAAGACTGAATAAAGGTCTTGCTTTCTGCCAGTTTTTCGGTGGCACGGTGCAGCAGACCAATGTGAGGATCAGCTCGTTGGACCACCTCACCATCGAGCTCAAGCACCAGGCGCAGCACGCCGTGTGCAGCTGGGTGCTGAGGTCCAAAGTTCAGGGTGTAGTTTTTGATTTCAGCCATGATTTCTTAACACGAAGCAAGGCTTCAATGCAGGCCTCCATAATTGTCTTCGCGAACGATGCGCGGCGTGATTTCACGCGGCTCAATGGACACCGGTTCATAAATCACCCGAGCACGTTCGGCGTCGTAACGCATTTCGACGTGACCCGACAGCGGGAAGTCTTTGCGGAAGGGATGGCCAATGAAACCGTAGTCAGTCAAAATTCGACGCAAGTCGTTATGGCCTTCAAAGACAATGCCGAACAGGTCAAACGCTTCGCGCTCGTACCAATTGGCTGAGTTCCACAAATCATTGACAGAATCCACCACCGGAAAATCATCATCAGGGCACATCACCATCACGCGAACACGCTGATTCAAGGTCACGGACAGCAAATGGGACACAACACCAAAACGAGGCCCTTCACGCCCCACTTCGCGGTAAGCCGAATAATCCATGCCACAAAGGTCCAGCAACTGCTCGAACTTGCAGTCATGGGCATCGCGCAAAATGAGCATGGCCGCGACATAATCGGACGCTCGAACAATCACGGTGACTTCACCCAAAGCGACTGACACATCGGTCGCCTTGTCGCCCAAGGCCGCTACCAAGTTGAGCCTGATTTGTTCAGGATGCAGAGCAATATCGGTCATGGTTTCAGACTCGAGCGATGGTGTGCGTGCGGCGAATTTTTTGCTGCAACTGAATGATGCCGTAGATCAAGGCTTCGGCGGTTGGCGGGCAGCCGGGCACGTACACGTCGACAGGTACGATGCGGTCGCAACCCCGCACGACCGAATAGCTGTAGTGGTAATAACCACCACCATTGGCACAAGAGCCCATGGAAATGACCCAGCGCGGCTCAGACATCTGGTCGTAGACCTTACGCAAAGCAGGTGCCATTTTGTTGCAAAGGGTCCCCGCCACAATCATCAAATCGGCCTGCCGCGGACTTGCACGAAAAACCTCGGCACCAAAGCGGCCCAGGTCATACCGGGCGGCCGCTGCATGCATCATCTCGACCGCACAGCAAGCCAGACCAAAGGTCATGGGCCACAGGGAGCCGGTTTTGGCCCAATTCACCACCGAGTCGTAACTCGTGGTGATAAAGCCTTCTTTCATCACGCCTTCAATCATTGCATTTATCCTTGTTGAAGCTCGCTGTCATTCCCAGTCGAGGGCCCCTTTTTTCCACTCGTAGACAAAGCCTACGACCAGAATGGCCAAGAAAATCACCACAGCCCCGAAACCAGCCAAACCCACTTCTTTGAGCGCAACCGCCCAAGGAAAGAGGAAAGCAATTTCGAGGTCAAACAAAATAAAAAGAATTGCCACAAGGTAGTAGCGCACATCAAACTTCATGCGGGCATCTTCAAATGCCTCAAAGCCACATTCGTATGGGGAGTTTTTTTCGCTATCGGGTCGATTAGGGCCAAGGATATAGCCCAGAACCTGCGGGATGATGCCAATGGCAACGCCGACCAGGATGAACAAGAGGATGGGTAGGTACTGGTCTAAGTTCATCTTGAGAATCGCAAATCACCTATGAAGCACCTGAACGAATTCAGACGCTTCCACATTGTTGGTGCCGTCGGCGAGACTCGAACTCGCACAGCTTTCGCCACTACCCCCTCAAGATAGCGTGTCTACCAATTTCACCACGACGGCTGGTTTTGCTTTATTTCGGCTTGCATGAGGTGCCTGACTTCATTGAAGAACTCAGGCGAGTTGCTTGCCTAAACAACTAGGAGTTTACCCTGAAAACCCACTCATTCCCTGAAGAAAAAAAGGAATATTTGAGAGCCAATTTGAAGCTGAACGTCAGCTTACTTGACAGGTGCTACGGGCGCTGCAGGTGCACCAGAAGCCGCAGGGGCATTGCCCGGAATTTGAGCGGCGGTGCTGGCATCAACAGGGGCAGGCGCAGTAACGGCGGCGCCTTCAAGCACGCTGCCGGTACTGGCAGGCCGGGCACTGCCAAAATACGCCAACATCAACGTGCAAGTGAAGAACACTGCCGCCAGCACTGCGGTAGTGCGAGACAAAAAGTTGGCACCCCCTGTTGCACCAAATAAACTGCCTGACCCGCCACTGCCGAAAGCAGCACCCATGTCAGCGCCCTTGCCGTGTTGAATGAGAATCAGGCCAATCATGGCCAAAGCGGACAACATTTGTGCTGCCAAAATGAGGTTGATCATGAGGTTCATGGGTTACTCCTATACGTAAACAATCAAGACGCTGTCGCACATTGCGAAGCGGCGGCCATGATGGCCAGGAAATCAGAAGCTTTCAATGCGGCTCCACCGATCAAACCGCCGTCAATGTCAGGCTGATTGAGCAAGGTCAAGGCATTGGTGGCGTTCATGCTGCCACCGTACAAAATGGAAATACGGGCCGCCTGTGCGGTGGCCGCATTGAGTTGATGTCTGAGCACTGAATGAACTTGCTGGGCCTCTTCGGGTGTGGCGGTTAAACCCGTACCAATCGCCCACACCGGCTCATATGCCACGACGACCTCACTGATGCAATGGCCATTGGTTTGAATGACTGCAGCCAATTGCCGTTTGACAACTTCTTCGGTGCCACCCGCACGCCGCTCGGTCAGGGTTTCACCCACGCAAACGATCGGCGTGATGCCGGCTTGCAAAGCACACTGGGCTTTCAAGGCCACATGGAGGTCTTGTTCGCCATGGTATTGACGCCGCTCTGAATGGCCCACAACCACATACCGAATTCCAAATTCACGCAACATGTCTGCCGAGATTTCACCGGTATAGGCGCCCTGTTCGTGCATGGAAACGTCTTGCGCACCAAGATCCAAAGCCCGCTGATCATGCAGCATGGCTTGAATTTGAGACAAGTAAACATTGGGTGCACACACCGCTGCATTCACCTGCAAACCCTCAAGTCCATCCAATACACCGCGCACCAAAGCCTGATTGGCAGCCAAGCTGCCATTCATTTTCCAGTTGCCGACGATCAGCTTTTTCTTCATGCTTGCGTCCAAGTCGTCACCATTTTGACACCGTGCCGATTACTCATTTTTAGACAGAACAGGGGCTCCATTGCTGAAGCCCCCGTTGAAACAACCAATGAGATTACTCGCCCGAGTGCGCAGGCGCCCGGTCGATCAAGGCCTTCATTGACAACTTGACACGGCCTTTTTCGTCGGTCTCCATCACTTTAACTTTCACGATCTGACCTTCGGTCAAATAGTCAGAGACTTTTTCAACACGCTCATGCGCGATCTGGCTGATATGCAACAAACCGTCCTTGCCAGGCAACAGGTTGATCAGGGCGCCGAAATCGAGCACCTTGGTCACTGGGCCTTCATAGATCTTGCCGATTTCAACTTCAGCGGTCAGCTGCTCAATCCGGCGCTTGGCCTCATCAGCTTTGGCGCCGTCAGTTGCAGCGATGGTAATCGTGCCGTCTTCATTGATGTTGATCTGGGTGCCGGTTTCCTCGGTCAGCGCACGGATGGTGGCGCCGCCCTTGCCAATCACGTCACGAATTTTCTCGGGGTTGATCTTCATGGTGAACAGCTTGGGCGCGAAGTCAGACACTTCGGTCTTGGCTTGACCCATTGAAGACTGCATGGCTTCCAAGATGTGCATACGGGCTTCTTTGGCTTGCGCCAAAGCAACTTGCATGATCTCTTTGGTGATGCCCTGGATCTTGATGTCCATCTGCAAAGCAGTGATACCGTTGGTGGTACCGGCCACTTTGAAGTCCATATCGCCCAAGTGATCTTCGTCACCCAAGATATCGGTCAACACAGCAAAGCGGCTCGCGTCCTTGATCAATCCCATGGCGATACCGGCCACATGGGCTTTCATCGGCACGCCAGCGTCCATCAAGGACAAGCAACCACCGCAGACCGAAGCCATCGACGAAGAACCATTCGACTCGGTGATTTCGGAGACCACACGCATGGTGTAAGGAAACTCTTCTTTGGTTGGCAATACGGCCACCAATGCACGCTTGGCCAAACGTCCGTGGCCGATTTCGCGGCGCTTGGTCGAACCCATGCGCCCGACTTCCCCAGTGGCAAAGGGAGGCATGTTGTAGTGCAGCATGAAACGGTCTTCGTACTCACCAGCCAAAGCGTCAATGCGCTGGGCATCACGCTCGGTGCCCAAGGTGGTCAACACCAAAGCCTGAGTTTCACCGCGGGTGAACAAAGACGATCCGTGGGTGCGTGGCAAGACGCTGTTGCGGATTTCGATCGGACGCACAGTGCGGGTGTCGCGACCGTCGATGCGGGGTTCGCCGGCCAAGATCTGGCTGCGCACGATACCGGCCTCAATGTCGAACAACATGCCTTCCACTTTAACGCCATCAAACTCAACGCCCTGCTCTTTCAAGCTGGCTTTCACGCTGGCGTAGGCTTCGCGGCAAGCATGGGTTCTGTTTTGCTTATTGCGGATCTGGTAGGCGGCACGCAGTTTTTCTTCAGCCAAAGCATTGACCTTGGCAATCAACGGCTCATCTTTGGCTGGGGCTGTCCAGT
Source organism: Comamonadaceae bacterium (assembly GCA_947373105.1). GTDB lineage: Bacteria > Pseudomonadota > Gammaproteobacteria > Burkholderiales > Burkholderiaceae_C > Limnohabitans_A. The sequence goes on from CANBWK010000004.1 coordinate 59,129, forward strand.
CCCATGCGGGCTTACCGGCGTCGCGCACCAATTCATGGATGGCTTGAATCGCGATATTGCCTTGCTCGTGGCCATAAACCACAGCACCCAACATGATTTCTTCGGACAATTGTTGCGCTTCAGACTCAACCATCAACACGGCGGTTTCTGTGCCGGCAACAATCAGTTCCATCTGGCTGTCTTTGCGCTGGGTTTGACCCGGATTCAAAACGTATTCGCCGTTGATGTAACCCACGCGGGCTGCGCCGATAGGGCCCGTAAAAGGGATACCGGAGATGGACAAAGCAGCAGACACAGCGATCATCGCGGCAATGTCAGCATCCACTTCAGGGTTCAGGGACACGGTGTGAATGACCACATGCACGTCGTTGTAAAAACCTTCGGGAAACAAAGGACGGATCGGACGGTCAATCAGGCGACTGGTCAAAGTCTCCAACTCGCTGGGCTTGGCTTCACGCTTGAAAAAGCTGCCAGGGATCTTGCCTGCGGCGTAAGCTTTCTCGATGTAGTCCACGGTCAGTGGAAAGAAGTCTTGGCCTGACTTGGCAATTTTCGAGGCCACGACAGTGGCCAAGACCACAGTGTCTTCGATGTTAACCAGCACGGCGCCGGAAGCTTGACGGGCAATTTCGCCGGTTTCCATGATGACCTTGTGTTGGCCCCACTGGAAAGTTTTAGTGACTTTGTTGAAAATCGACATGGTTCAGTACTCCTGAAAAATAAGTGCATCTGGCTGCACTGAAAGCCCGGTTTTTGACAGTCTGAACACGATGCCATTCCACAAGACATCAGCAATGGCTGGTGGAATGACACAGCGCGAGTCCGTTCTGACAAAGTCCGAAAACGCTAACTTTAGAAAAGGACATGTACAAAGCGCCTGAGCTAGCGAGCTAACTCAGGCGCCTTATTCATCCGAAGAGACGATTACTTACGCAGGCCAAGTTTGGCAATCAACGCAATGTAACGGTCGGCATCTCTGGACTTGAGGTAGTCCAGCAATTTACGACGACGGCTCACCATACGCAACAAACCGCGGCGACCATGGTGGTCTTTGGCATGGGTTTTGAAGTGAGGTGTGAGTTCATTGATACGAGCAGTCAGCAAAGCCACTTGGACTTCTGGACTGCCTGTGTCATTGGCGGCGCGTGCATTGGCCTTGACGACCTCAGCTTTGATAGAAGATGCAATCATCTTGATTTCCTTTTATTTCGCAAATTTCCGAAGAAAAAAGCGAGGTTTTTAACTTGCGCTACAGGCTGGATTGGCCCGTAGCGTGCCGCCTTGCACTGTGCAAAGCCTTGAAATTATAACCTGTTACAACCAAACCTTCAGCCGATCGACCCCTTGGACCAAACGGTCAAGGTCTTTGGAGGCAAAGCACCAGCGCAGCCAACCCTGCGCTTCGGGGGCAAAAGCTTCGCCCGGGGCCAAGCCCAAACCAGCTTCTAAAACCAGCCGTTTGGCCGTAGCCACTGAATCCGTATGCCCTTGAAGTTTAAAAAATGCATACATTCCGCCTCGTGCCGGTGCCAACTCGACGCCTGGCACCGCCTGCAAAAGGGGCACCAAGGTGTCTCGGCACTGCTTGAGGTGCGCCACAACCTGCGGGGTGATGTCCGCTGTGTGCTGCAAGGCCGCGATCCCCGCCCGCTGGGTGAACACCGAAGCACATGAGGTATTGAACTCGATCAACTTGCCCATCGGTTGCGTCATGGCAGCAGGCATCACCAACCAGCCCAAACGCCAACCGGTCATGAGAAAACTCTTTGAGAAACTGTGCACCACCACCAAACGATCGTCAGGCGCGCAGACATCCAGAAAGGACGGCGCGGCTCCGTTGAACGTGTCGTTTTCGTAATAGAGTCGCTCATACACCTCGTCGGCCAAAATCCAGGTGCCGGTTTGACGGCAATGGGCCACCAAAACTTCTTGCTCCTGACGCGTCAAGGTCCAACCCGTGGGGTTATTGGGCGAATTGACAATCAACAAGCGCGTGCTTGGTGTAATGCTCGAAAGCAACGCCTTCATGTCCAGCACCCACTGACCCTGGACGGGCATCAATGAGACGCACTTCAGATGAGCGCCCATAACCAAGGCTTGTGACGTCAAATTAGGCCAAACCGGCGTGACTGCGACGACCTCATCACCCGCATCCACCAAGGCCTGCACTGCCAGCATCAAAGCGTTAACGCCACCTGAAGTGATGGCCAAACGCTCTACGCCAATGGGGCCATGCAAAGCGCTCATGTAAGTCGAGACCGCCTCTCTCAGCTCGGGCATCCCCAGGTTATGGGCGTAAAAGGTCTCGCCCTGGTTGATCGAATCGATCGCCGCTTGGCGCACCACCTGGGGGGTGACCTCGTCGCTCTCGCCAAACCAAAAGGCCAGCACATCACTGCGGCCCATTCCAGCATTGGCCACTTCGCGAATGCGGGACTCTTCAACATCGAGAATGGTTTGGCGCAGAAACGGCTTCATGGGCTGGCGTGCTTTCAAAGAGACCACATGGTAACGGAAATAGGCATTGGCAAAGTACCCATTCGTTTCTATGATGAGAGTACAAAAACACAGTCAGGGAGAACATCATGCGCAGCTCATGGACCGCCACGAAAACGCTCGTCACCACCATACTCTTGGCCACTTTCATTGCACACACGTGTGGGGTCCAAGCCAACAGCAATGACCAATTTGCGACCGAAGCCGTTAAACGCACAAAAACGCCCAAGCCCAAACAAGACAAAGGCTATGGCGAGACCATCAAAGAGCGTGATCGCCGATTGCTCCGTGAATGCAAAGGCCGACCCAATGCGGGGGCTTGTGAAGGGTTCGCCAGTTAAAGGGGCCTGCACATGTGCACAATACGCCCATGAACTCCATGCGGATTGACAAATGGCTGTGGGCAGCGCGGTTTTTTAAAACCCGCTCTTTAGCCACCGATGAAATCAACAAAGGCCGAATCCAAGTCAATGGCTTGGTGGCCAAGCCTTCACGTGAAGTCAAAGCCCAAGACAATGTTGTGATTCGACAAGGCGACATGACGCGCACGATCGTGGTTCAAGCTTTAAGTCAGGTGCGTGGGCCAGCGCCTGTGGCGCAGGCTTTGTACCAAGAAACACCCGACAGTGTGACCCTTCGCGAAAAGTTGATGGAACAACGCAAACTGGCTCGCGAACCCGCGCTCAGCATTGAGCATGGCAGGCCGACCAAACGCGACCGTCGTGAGCTGCAACGTGCAGGCCATAACTGGAATGACCGTTGGTCAGCGTCAGTGGACGAATAAATCCCTTCCTATCGGTCCCGCAGACGACAAAAACAAGGCCTGCCAAAGGGTTTTTACCATCGTCTGAACGAAGAGCTCGACCTACATTTTGCCCAAGGAGAAACCCCGATGTCTATTGCCTTTCAAAACCACTCAAGCGCACCATCTTGGCGTCGCCGTGGCCTGAACCTTTCTTTGGTGGCTGCAGTCTTTTTAAGCTGCACGCTCAGTCAAGCCCAAACCTTTCCAGCCAAACCCATCCGATTGGTCGTGACGTTCACCCCCGGCGGTGCACCAGATATTTTGGCCCGCCTGTTCAGCGAGAAATCCCAACTCGGTCAAAGCGTGATCGTCGACAACAAACCCGGTGCGGGCGGCAATATCGGGGCCGATGTGGTGGCCAAGTCACCTGGCGATGGCTACACCCTGGTCATGGGTACCGTGGGCACACATTCGATCAACGGCGCACTCTACGACAAAATGCCGTACGACATGGTGAAGAACTTCACCCCCATTTCGCTCATCGCTTCGGCCCCCAACCTGCTCGTGGTGAACAACGACTTGCCGGTCAAGTCGGTGCCGGAGTTGATCGCTTACATGAAGGCCAACCCCAATAAACTGTCTTTTGGCTCACCAGGTACCGGTACTTCGGTCCACGTTTCTGGTGAGTTGTTCAAGTCGATGACGGGCACAACGATGACCCACATTCCCTACAAGGGCCGTCAATTTGCCATTCCAGATTTGGTAGGCGGCAGCATCCAATTGATGTTTGACAATATGCCTTCAGCACTGCCCATGGCGAAAGAAGGCAAGATCCGTGCGCTGGCCCAAACCACGGCCAAGCGCTCTCCTGCTGCCCCCGATGTACCGACCATGAATGAGTTTGTGCCCGGTTTTGAAGCCACCACCTGGTTTGCCATGTTTGCGCCCGCCAATACGCCACGCGCAGTGATCGATAAACTGAACGCCGAAGTCCTGCGTGTTTTCAAATTGCCCGATGTACAAGATCGACTGAAAACACTGGGCTTGGACCCGGTCATGTCCTCGCCCGATGAGCTCGCGCGTTACCAAGCGACCGAAATCGCAAAATGGGCCAAAGTGGTCAAAGAATCCGGCGCCAAAGCCGAATAATTACCCAACATCATTCAAGGAGTTTCAGTGTCTTCATCTTCATCTTCAGTTCCACGTCGTCAAGTCTTACAAGCCGGCTTGGCTGGCGCTGCCAGCATCGCCCTGCCCGCTTTGGCGCAAAGCAACTTTCCTTCACGTCCCATCAAATTAATTTGCCCTTGGCCGGCTGGTGGCTCCACGGATGCGATCATGCGTTCACTGGCTGAGAGCGCCTCGCGGATCATGAACAACCCGGTCATCATTGAAAACAAGGGCGGCGCAGGCGGCATGCTCGGCCCCAATGAATTGGTCAGCGCCAAGCCCGATGGCTACACCTTGACGCAACTGCCCATTGGTATTTTCCGCATACCTCATATGCAAAAAACGCAGTTCGACCCTCTGATTGACATCACCTATGTGATTTGTCTGACCGGTTACACCTACGGCATTGTGGTCCGCTCTGACTCGCCCATCAAAAGCATCAAAGACTTGGTGGCTTACGCCAAAGCCAAGCCTGGTGAATTCACCTTCGGCTCCACCGGCAACGGCACCACACCGCATTTGGCGGTGGAAGAGTTCGCACTCAAGGCGGGCATCAAGCTGCAGCATGTGCCTTTCAAGGGCAATGCCGAAGGCATGCAAGCACTTTTGGGCGGACATGTCATGTCGCACAGCGACGCCACCGGGTGGGGCCAACATGTCGATGCAGGTACCTGCCGTCTGCTCGCCACCTATGGCACCAAACGCACCAAACGCTGGCCTGCCGTGCCCACGCTGAACGAGTTGGGCTACGACACAGCATCTGATTCGCCATTTGGCATTGGTGCGCCCAAGGGCATGGACCCTGCTGTCACGCGCAAATTACACGACGCCTTCAAAGCCACGCTGGAAGACCCTAAGGTGTTAGCGTCCTTCGAAAAATTCGACCAGCCGGTGATCTACATGAACACCGAGGAATACACCAAGTACGCGCGTGAAACTTTCCCGAAAGAAAGAAAACTCATCGAACAATTAGGCTATTTGAAGCCAGCTTGACAACTCACCCCGGCCGCACCATGTTGCAAGTGTTCGGCCGGGTGGCTTGCTCGGCGGTGAGCTGACGAATCACCCTGAAGCCGTAGCCTGAGCCTTCCACGTCGAATTTAACGCCCTTGTCACCTTGTTTGGCCATCATGCCCACCACCAAAGCTTGCTGAAACTGATGGTCTGAGGCGCGCATGCGTCCCGTTTGCCCGGCCATGCTGACCTCGGATTTCTCCAGCTGCAGCGCCACTGCTTGGGGCTCTGAATTTCCGGCTTTTTCGATGGCCTGCACCAAGGCTTCAATCATCATCTGCATGCGCAAATGCAGGTAGTCATCAGTGGGTCTGGGAAAGCGCTGGCGAAACGATTGCACAAAGGCATCGCTGGCAGCACCCGGCACATTGGGCAGCCATTCGGCCACGGCCAACACCTTGCCCACGCCAGCGTCGCCCAGGGCTGCTGGTGCACCCAAGGCATTGCCATAAAACGTATAGAACTTGCCGTCATAGCCCGACTCCCTTGCGGCCTTGACCAGCAATGTCAAATCATTGCCCCAGTTACCCGTGATCACGGCTTGTGCACCACTGGCTTTGATTTTGGCAGCGTAAGGCAAAAAGTCTTTCACGCGGCCCACCGGGTGTAACTCATCGCCCACCACTTTCACATCAGGCCGGTGCAGACTCAACTGTTGCCTTGCCTCGCGCAACACGGCTTGCCCGAAGCTGTAATCCTGACCGATCAGGTAAACCGACTTGACCATGCGGTCGTGCTTGAGCACCTGCATCAACGCGCCCATGCGCATGTCGGCATGGGCATCAAACCTGAAATGCCAAAAACTGCACTTCTCATTGGTGAGTGCAGGATCAACCGCTGAATAGTTGAGAAACAGCACACGTTTTGCAGGCTCGCGATCGTTGTGTTTGTTGATCGCATCCAGCAAGGCTGCCGCGTTGGCAGAAGAATTACCCTGCAGCACAAACTGCGCGCCATCGTCTAGCGCTGCACGAAACACCGACAAAGCCTCTTCGTTTTGTCCTTTGCTGTCGTAGCGCATCAAAGCCAATGGGCGCAGACCCGTAGCGGTTTTGACACCGCCCCGCGCATTGACCCTCTCCATCGCCCACAACAGATTGCGGAAAACAGCTTCGCCTGTGTTGGCAAACGGGCCGCTCAGGCCTTCGATCATGGCCAATGGAATGGGTTGTACTGTTTGCGCATACGCCGCACTGACCATCAAAATACTGCCACATAGCGCGGCGCGCAGCACAGAAAAAAGAAACTTCAAAACAACATCCTCAAACAAAAAAAGCACCCGGAT